>MPMN01000003.1 GCA_002238525.1 Flavobacteriaceae bacterium bin25 | reverse complement strand
AAAAATTGGTATTGTTTTGTTTCGGGACCTCCTTGGACAAATACCCAAACAGTATCTGAAGTCATATCCCCTATATATTCGTATAGTCCTTCGTTTTCTGATGGTATTTTAGGATGAACAAATTCTGAATATTCAATTTCCTTATCTTCTTCAGTATTAGTACCACTCCCATCAACGTTATTAGTACCACTCCCATCCAAATTATCTGATATTTCATCAGAAAAGATAATAACGTTATACAAATCTTTCATCACATCTGTCTCTTCAAAAATCAAACTATGCCCACCATCCAGTATGATTAGTTCTTTAGCAAGTTGTTTGCTTCTCAAAAAATTGATTTCTTTTTCATTAAATACACCCACTTGTTCATCTTTATTTGCAGTTATAAATATCGTGCTTGAGAGATCCACATCGGAAAGTTTTTCAGAATATCGATTAAATGCTAGACCTGCAGCAATTTTATTAAGATTTACAATTAGTCTTGGAAAGTCAGAAGACTCCTTTAACTTATAAGGATTGAGACCATCAGAGTCAAATTTCCATTCATCTCCTTGAGAATAACCTTTCCAAACTTCTTCATCCATATCAAGTCTACCATTCAAAGAGATGGTTCTGTGTGCAATTGGACCGTGTTGTGATAGCAGCTCGTTTATCACTAAAGAGCCATAGGAATGACCAATTAGGTACACTACTTTTTCTCTATTGACAAATTCTTCAACCACCTGTCTGGTTATTTCAACTGTAATTAAACTTTCTTCTTTAGCTTGTTCGAAAGTCAAATCATAGTCATTAAAACGGTCTTCATTTATTTGTTGTGATTGATAAGGATATACTACTAAATCATCAGCGAATTGGGGATAGTATTCATTTTTTTCTTGAGTCTCTTCTCCAGACTTGGAGATACCCATAGCTGTAAATGCATCATTTAATGTATAATCACGAACTATAGACGGACCGCCTTGTATAAATACCCAGACAGTATCAGAGGTCATTTCACCTCTGTATTCATAGAGATCATCAATATTAATTGGAATTTGTGTGACTGGGAATTCCTCCTGAACTTCAGTATCATCGTCTGAATCATCATCAGTATCATCGTCTGAATCATCATCAGTGTCATCGTCCGAAGTAGGAGGAGTCACAGTTGTTATGATAGGGGGCAGCTCAATAGGCTTTATCGTATCATTTTTATTACACGATACAAGAATAATGAGCAGAAGAAAGAAGCAAAAAAAGTAGCGAATCATTGTACAAACAAATTATACCATTTAAACACTACATTTACTCAACAAGTTTATATGTTTACTCTACGGCTAAACAACTTAGGCATTAAATTTTCTATGAGTAACTTTAATGTTTAAAGGGTATTAGATCATAGAATCTACCCTACTTCATGCAATATTCGTGCCAATCATTTTATAGTCCCTAACCAACCTTGATGTGATACTTTTCGCAAGCATGTCAAAATCAACATTATAGTCTTGATAATCAATCTCTTATAAATCTATCGACTAAAACATAACCCTCTTACTTGAACCGTTTTGGAGGGTTTCATCGGGAAAATATATATCGTCAACATATCTTGACTACAAAGGGAGAAACAGCCTTATTTAGTTTTGATTTTAGAGATATTGATTTTTGTTTGTGCTGGATATATAACAAAATTTTGTGAGAACTAAGATAGCAAACCTCCAAAGATAAAACAACAAATATCCACTATATTGAAGGTTTACAAAGGAGAAAATATATATACTAAATAAACCTCCACAGGGATATGATTATGTCAATGAAGGGATTAATTATCATAAAATATTCAATGAAATGACGAAAAAAGTTTTCAGGGGGAAAAATTGCTTTTTGACAAACCTGCTTTTTGATTTTATTCTCTATTGATTTTCTAGTAATAGTATATGAATACGAAATACAATCTTGAATTATCTACCTCTTATGATACTTTAGCCCTGACTTTCGGGTCGAAATACGCCCAAAACCCTTACCAGGCCTGAAAAAGGTGTCCTTTCCAACTGTTACTTTACTGGGAACATTTTTTTCTGATCAATACCAATAAGTTCTAATGCTCTCCTTTGAATCTCCGTTGCCTAAGACATTACATGAATCAATCGGTCAGGATTTCCAGGCGGGCTTACCTCATTCAACGTCAAGGTTCCCAGATCGTGCATCAGGGTTTTGAAGCTGTGTACAGGATGACCATCTTCGGTAGTTCTGTGGTTCTGTTTCTTTATGGCACTATCTGATACCTGTGCCTTGCCAAAAGGCGTTGCTCGCTTTGCTTTGGCTTTATCCTTGTGCTCATCAATGAACAATAAAGGTGCCAGTTCACGCTTCAAATGCCATTCCATATAATATCCCAGCATACATAGAAACACATGACCTCTTACATGAGCTTCACTATAAACATAAATTGGACGGATTCGCAAGGAAGTGGTCTTGATGGAACGAAAAGCTTGTTCCACAAAAGATAATGATTTATAAGCTTCTACAGTTTCTGATGTCCCCAATTCTGAGGATGATAGATTGGTTCGCACCACATAAATACCATCCAAAGCTTCTTCGGCCTTGATTTTCTCTGTCAGACGTTTCCACACTATTGAACCATCAGACACCTTTACCTGATAATGCTTGGCCATATTCCTCTTACCGATCATCTGTCCTACTTTCCTATTGATTTGCTCAGCTGTTTCAAGCGTTCCATTTTGTACACTCTTTGCTATCTTTTCCAAATAACTATCGGTAATAGTCAATAATTCTTCTCTGGTTTTCCGGCGATCTTCTCTCAACCGGGGATTCACACAGACCATCAAACGCTCACCAGGATACAGATCACTACTTATTTCGCCAATCTCATCCTGTTCTTCATCCATCATGTCTTTTAATAAATATCCTGGCTGGACACTGGGGTCATCTACCATCAATCGTCTGATGTCTCTACTGCGTAAGGCTGTAATCCAATCAATCCTTTCGGGTTTCAACTCTTTCTCTATACGGGCAGATGTGATCATTCCCCTATCGCCCACAAGAACCACTCTTGATAAACCGAAACGCTTTTTAATCTTCACAATTTGTGTCCCCAGAGTCCGGGGATCTGCCGTATTGCCGGTAAAGACCTCAATGGCTATGGGACAACCCTCTTGGGTACACAACAGACCAAAAACTATCTGTCTTTTGTCTCTCCGCTTGTCTCTACTATAGCCAAAGGCAGATAGAATACATTTACTTCCTTCAAAGTAACTAGAAGAAACATTGTATAGAATCACCGTTCCTTTTACCGAATGACGTTTTGCCAGATTCCGGTATCTTCATGGCATCATTGGTGAAGGAACTATTGCTGATGCCTTGCTTGATCGGCTGGTTCATTCCTCTCATCAAATAGCTCTGAAAGGGGAGTCTATGAGGAAGCAAAACAGGTAGTCAATTTGAAAAAATAAATTTGTATTTCAGAAGAAAATAAATGAAATTAGAACTAAAAGTGAATTTTTAATTAAGCCACCACATGTGATGGCTCAGTTTGCCCCCGCCCCACTGAAACAGTGGCTCAGTTTGATTGAAATATGTAGCCCCAACTGAATAGTTTAATCATGAGTACTTAACTATAGAATTGTAACCGGTAGATTATCAATATAAAAGATTGAGAAATTGAGAAGATACCATTAAAGTTCATTAGAAGAAAGACCATAAGATGTATTTACTTTCCGTATACTTCTAAGGGTAATAATCGCCGTTTATTCCAAACGAATGTTTCTCAAAATCGACATTATAGTATTGATAATCAACCAGTAATTAATCTATCCACTACAACAAAGATCTCTTAGTTGAACTGTTTTGATCGGTTCACCAGGGAAAATTATTTGGTCAATATATCCTGTCTAAAAAGGGAGAAGGCACCCTTATTTTGTTTTGATTTTAGGGATATTGATTTTTGTTTGTATAGACATATAGTAAAATTTTGTGGAGGCTAAGATAGTATAATTCCTAAATCTACATGATAAATATCCACTACAATGAGGTTTTCATAACAAAATTGTATAGATGACATTTAAATTTCCGTGTGGATGTAAATAGGTTAATTATAAAGCGTTGATAAAGTAACCAAAAAAATCTTTTTCGGGGTAAAAAAATAGCTTTTTGACAAACTTCTGCAAAGGAAAAGAGAGACCAATGGTTTAGTATTCCTAACCAAAGCAAATTTCACATAAGAATAGATGAATTAAAAATAGGGGTAATTACCAAGATACTATTAGAAAATAATGGAGAGAGTAATTTTATTGATGGATGTTAGGCATAAACCAATCTGTAAAAAGCATCTCTAAACCGAAGGTCAATTTGATATTTTACCGATGTATAGGCGAAGGTATTTAACTCAGAAAATTTCTGCAAATAATGGTCATGAAAAATTCTTTTAATAGTCTAAATGAAAGTAAAGAAATACATATATGGTAATACGATGTTAACCATTAATTGGGCAAGTCCATAGGTTCATATCGGGCTTCTTCCATTATTTGGATTGCTTTATTTACCAATTCGGGGTATTCAGAGGCAAGATTGTTGTGTTCCCCAAGATCATCCTCAAGATTGTAGAGTTCAACAGGGCTGTTGGTCGTTTCTCTCAAAGCTTTCCACTTTCCAAATCTAATAGCTTGTCTCCAGATGGTCGGGTGAACTTGTAGATATCCCCCTTTATTTTCATAGTTAGGTCGTTCCCAATAAAGATATTCATGTTGTTTTTGTTCCATTTGTTTTCCAGTGAGTTCAGGTAGGAGAGATATGCCATCCACATATTCGGGTACTGATTCGGGTACATCAGCTACTTGGGCAAAAGTGGGCATTAAATCGGGAAAATATCCGATGTGATTACTCATAGAACCGGGTGCTATTTTCCCTGGCCAACGTGCAATCATAGGAACTCGTATGCCTCCTTCGTAATTCCATTCTTTCCCTTTTCTAAGTGGCCCATTAGCTTCAAAAAAATGTGATGGAACATCACCCCAGGTTTCACGTAACTGACCTCCATTATCAGAAGTAAAAATCACAAGAGTATTGTCTGATACACCTGATTCTTCTAGTGCTTTCATAGCTTGTCCTGTCCAATAGTCAACTTGTGAAATCATACCTGCAAAATTCGCCTTTGGGGTATCAGTCGGTACGTGATAACCATTATCAATGGAATTGTACTCCCCCCAGCCTTTTTTACGATACTCCTCGGCAAATTCCTCACGGGGAAGCATCTCAGTATGGGGTAAAGAAAAAGATAAATAACAGAAAAAGGGTCTGTCTTTCTTGGCACTTTCTTTGATGAATTCAATTGCCTTTTCTGAGAAAACATCATCAGTATGTTCTCTCCTCTCATTGATATCTCGACTACTTAGCCCAAATTCTGCATTTCCGGATCTTGTTGTATTTGAAAGGGATATTTTTTCTTTATTATGCCAGATGTAAGCAGGAAAGTGGAAATGCCCATGACCGTGCTCTAACAGACCCCAAAACTCATTAAAGCCAATGTCGTTGGGTTTTAGTCCATTACTAATATTTTCGGGACCTCCTATTCCATATTTACCAAAATAACCTATTTGATACCCTCCTTTTTTTCTTAATAGTTCAGATAGTATGGTGAGCTCGCCCAATCGATTGTGTTCACGAACCAAATGGTTATCTCGGTTATCCCGATAGGGGAGATGACCTGTATGTATACCGAGCATAATTGTTGCCCGAGAAGGACCACATACATTCGCTCCTGCATAGAATTGATTGAACCGCATACCCTCTGATGCCAGTTGATCAATATTTGGGGTTTTTATCTTTTGTTGTCCATAGACTCCCAAATGATTGTAACCAAGGTCATCAGCCATGATGAATAATATATTAGTGCTTGATTTGGCTTCCACAAGGTCGTCTTGTTGTTCAGTCAGGTCACCATTTTCTTCCGTTTCTACTTTCCCTAAACGGGGGTTTTTAGATGAATATACCCCAAAACAGATGACAAATAGGGTAGAAATGATTATCGAAATGCTGTGTTTATTCGCCAATGTTAAATTAAAAGCTAAGAATACATACAAAAATTGGGGGAATAGACTTTTTCATAGGCTAATTCTTACCGATTATTAAAGATAAATCTTGATTCAAATTATTTATCATATGATTTCTCTAATATTTTTCAATTCACCGTTCAGATTCTATGTGAGTAATCAATTCATCAATTCCAATTGAAACTTGATTTCTACTTTTCATATATTTTACAACCACTTCTTTTTTCTTTTCTTCATCAGGACCATAAAGGATTACCGTTCCGATCTGAAGATTGTTTGCATAAGTCAGCTGTTTGGAAAGCTTTGCTTGACTCGGGTACACCTCAACAGACTTTCCTTTTGATCTTAAATTTTGTGCCCATACCTGTACCAAATCAATATATGGATTTCCGAAATTTAGCATTAAAATTTGAGTGTTCTGGGATATATCCTTAGGAAAAATCCCTTGTTGTTCCATGAGAAGTTGAATACGATCAAAACCAAGTGAAATTCCCATACCACTTACATTGGATAATCCAAATTTCGCCGTTAAATTATCATATCTTCCTCCTGCAGCAATTGAACCTATGGAATCAAAATCATCAGATATCACTTCTGTAACCATACCGGTATAGTAGTTCAGACCTCTTGCAAGCTGAGGATCAATTATTATTTTTAAATCAATGGAAGTAGTCAACTTTTCATACTGGGATTTGATATGTTTGAGCTCTTTGAGTGCATTATCAACGATAGAAGAACAATTTGAAAGATTTGCTAATTCATCTGGACTTTCTACAAAGTGTTCAATTTTTCTCAACTGGACTTTGTCTAGACCAATAGCAGACAATTTCGTCATTACTTGGCTTATTCCTATTTTATCAATTTTATCAAGATGAATGACAATCTGATCAAATAGGGGCTGTGCACCAATGCTATTGATCAATTCTTCTAAAACGAGGCGGTGGTTGATTTTTGCTGTAAGTTTCTTTACGCCCAACCGGTTAAAAATCATCCCCATCAATAAAAGCATATCAATTTCGTTCAAAATTGATTTAGGACCAATAATATCAGCATCGCACTGAACAAATTCTTGGAGTCTTCCGTACTGAGGACGATCAGCTCTCCATACAGGTTGAATTTGATACCTTCTAAAAGGGAAAGTGATTTGATTTCTATGTTGGGCTACATATCTGGATAATGGAATAGTCAGATCATATCGTAATGCTTTTTCAGAAATCGAAGAAATAAATTTGGAAAAATTACCCTCACCAAATGCCTTGATGTCTGCTTTATGTACTTTATGACCAGAATTCAAAATTTTGAAAATCAAGGTTTCGGCTTCCTCTCCATATAACCCTTCTAAAAATTCCCTTCGTTCAAAAGAAGGGGTTTCTATGGGTTGAAAACCAAACTGACCGAAAGATCTACTGATTATGTTTTTCATGTACTTTCTTTGGGCCATTTGGATAGGAGAAAAATCTCTCGTTCCTTTTAAGTTAGTGGGTTTAAACGGCATCTATTGTTTAGTTTCTTAAAATAAAAAATTTCTCCTACTCGTTGCTAAAACCTTAGATGACCGATAAAATTGAATATTGCCCTTCAATTTGGAAATATTATAGTTGGTAAATTTTCTAGCAAATCAACAAAATAAACGACAAACCGATTGCTGCAAATTTAAATTCACTTGTTATAATGGTATAATTTTTTGAGGACTTGCCATCGTCATTTCGAATTTACAAATTTATACCATCAAGAATTTCGAATTTTCTTAGAGAGGATTCTTAATAAAATTTAGCACACCCAATTGATTTTGTATGTTTTTGGCTGGCTTATTTGGAGTTTATTTGTAATTGGTTAATTTATTGTATTCCTTTTTACTTTCTCTTGACCACAATAAAAAGATAAATTGAACTATCTTAAGGCTGTAGTGTGCTATCTCAAACATAATTATTCAGTATAATGCTTATTTTATATATGAATTTATCTATGATTGATATGCATTATCGGGGAAAATACAACTTGTATTGAAATGATAGACCAATCATGATTCAAAATGTATTGATAGTACAACTCAAGATGGTTGGTGATGTGTTGGCTTCAAGTCTGATTTGTGATAATTTAAAGAGAATAAATCCCAAATATCAAATTCATTTCGTGGCTTATGAATTTACTTCCCAAGTCATTTCAAACAATCCTAACATTGATAAAATTTGGATTTATAGGGATGAATACCGAAATAACCCATTCAAAATTTTACAATTTGTTCAACAGCTTAGGCAGTATCGTTTTCATTATATAATTGATAGTTACGGAAAGCTGGAAAGTTATATAATCACATCGCTGAGTAGGGGAGATATAAAGATTGGCTACCATAAGAGCTACAACCGTATATTCTATGACAAAAGAATTAAGCGATTGGACAAAAGGTTTGAAGAGACCCGGCCTACTTCAATCAATAATAGACTTAGTTTGATAAAGTCTTTTGCATCAGGTGATTTTGAATGGAAATTAAAACCTCAGATTTACCTAGCTAAATCTCAGAAAGAAAAGGCCAAACTGAAAGCGGTGGAGTTGAAATCAAAAGGACATGTATTAATGATGTTAAATATCACTGGAAGTAGCATGAATAAAACTTACCCCTTAAAATATATGCTCATACTGGTGGATGATTTACTATTGGAGTTTAAGATTAACCTAGTACTCAACTATTCTCCAAATTTGAAGTCTATCGTTCAAAATAAAATTGAAGAATCTTCCGCAAGATTACGTTCATCAATTGTGAGAGATATCCACAGCAAGTCTTTATCAGATTATATTGAAACGGCTAGTATTTGCGATGTTGTCATAGGAAACGAAGGTGGAGGAATCAACATTGCAAAGGCCCTTTCTGTTCCGACTTTTGCTATTTTCAGCCCTCAAGTTGACCCTCGTGACTGGGCACATAGAGATGATTTAAACGACTATGTTCATCTTTGCGAGTACAGACCGAAAATAGTAGAAGGCGTATCGAAAGAAAAAAGAAGCGGATTATATTATTTACTGGAACCGAAATACATCAAAAGCCCTCTTTTGACTTTTCTGAAAAGGACACTTGAATTAAACTAAATGGCTCTATCTAGATGGGTATAACCTCCATCTATGTAGATGAGTTGTCCTGTGGTATGACCTGATTTTTCTGATAAGAGGAAAACTACAGTATTCGCGATTTCTTTGGGTTTAGTCATACGGTTTTTAAGGGGTATTCTACTTTCAATTTCATTGATTTTTTTCTGAGGATCATTGAACTTGGAAACCCATTTTTTATACAGGGGGGTGAAACATTCTGCCACAACTACAGCATTGACTCGAATACCATAGGGCAAAAGTTCGACTGCCCATTCTCTGGTGAGTGCATTTCTAGCTCCTATAGAAGCTGCATAACCTGATGTTCCTCCCTGGCCTGTAGTTGCCACTTTTGAAGAAATGTTTACTATAGGTCCTTTTTTCTTTTTTAAATCTGGCAGACATAATTTGGCCATATAATAATAGTGTACAGCATTTTTATGATATGAAGCCAAAAACTCCTTTGCACTACCACTTTCAAGGCCAATTCCATCATTAATACCTGCATTATTCACTAGTCCATCTATTGATTTTGCCTCTTTTTTTATGTACTTGAAGGCTTCATTGCACTGATTTTGGTCTGTTAAATCAGCTTTGTAGTAAAAGACTTTTTTATTTCTACTGATATGTGATTGAACGGTTGCAGACAAGTTTGTTTCATTTTTATCAATAATAAAGGGAATGGCATTTTCCTTTACTAGACATTCCGTAATTGCCTTTCCAATTCCGGAGGCACCTCCTGTAACAACAATTACCTTATTTCTTAATTTCAAATTCATTGATGAGGGTCTAATCCATAAACTCGGAAAGCATTTTTCCCAAAAATATTTTCTTTCTCGGCGGATGTAAAGTTCGAAAAGTAATTTTTGACAATATCCATCACTTGATGATATTCAGCCGCAAGAAGGCATACGGGCCAGTCTGAGCCGTACAACAAACGATTAGCACCGAAGCCAGCTGTCACAACATCAAGATATGGCCTAAAATCTTCTAATTGCCAATTCTCCCAATCTGCTTCAGTAACCATACCTGAAATTTTGCAGTAAACATTTTCAAGTTGTGCCAACCTCCTAATGTCTTTCTCCCAGGCTCCGATATCCTGCTTTTTTATGTAGGGTTTTGCAATGTGATCCAAAACAAAAATTTGATTAGGTAGATTTTTTACTAGACGTATTGATTCTTCCAGTTGAGGGGGAAAAATCAGGATATCGTAAACTAAATTATACTTTTGAAGTAGTTTCAATCCTGCTTGAAAGTCCTTTCTATCTAGAAATCCAAGGGGTTCCGCTTGGACAACATGCCGAAGACCTTTAAGATTGGAATACTCAGTGTATTGTTCTAGTTGCTTTTCAAATTGGTTGTCTAGAAAATCTAACCAGCCTACAACTCCCTTGACAAAATAATTTTTTGAGGCAGTGTCAAGCAGAAAATCAATTTCTTTTAAATCTGTTCTGGCCTGAACTACAACACATCCATCTACTTCATTTTTTTTGTATATGGATTCTAAGTCTGCTGGTAAATAATTTTGCTTTAAAACGTTCATCGAATCGTCAATCCAGTCGTAGATTTGTGGATCATATTGCCAAAAGTGCTGATGACTATCAATTATTTTCATCCTTAAAAGGTATTACATTTTGTGTCATAGTTCCCAGACGTTCAATACCGAGTTCCATCGTATCTCCAGCCTTTAGATATATAGGCGGATCAAATCCTAGCCCAACCCCTGAGGGGGTGCCAGTAGAAATAATGTCCCCGGGCAGTAATGTCATGAATTGAGAAATGTAGTGAACTAAAAATTTTGTATCAAATATAAAGTCTGAGGTAGAACTATCCTGGACGGTTTTACCATTTAATTTAAGCCATAGATTCAAATTATTTGGATCAGGAATTTGATTGTGTGGTACCAGATAAGGTCCTATTGGAGCAAAAGTATTGCAGCTTTTACCTTTTACCCATTGTCCAGATCGCTCCAATTGGAAAGCTCGTTCCGAAACATCGTTGTGTATGGTGTAGCCACCGATATAATTATGGGCTTTTTCCAGAGGAATATAACTAGCTTTTTTCCTGATGATTACAGCTAATTCTACTTCCCAATCTGTTTTGTATCCACCTTTTGGCAACATGACTGGATCGTTTGGCCCTACAATAGCGGTGGTTGATTTAAAAAACAATATAGGTTCGGGAGGTATATTCATACCACTTTCAGCAGCATGTTTTTTATAGTTTAGACCGATGCACACAATTTTACTAGTGCCAATAAATGGTGGGGCAAATCGGATTTTGGTGCCATCAACTTCGGGGCATTTATCTCCATTTTTTTCTATCCATTGCCTGAGTTTTTCAATCCCATTACGATCCAAAAAGTGATTGTCAAAATCTTGTCCAAAAGATGATACATCCAAGTGTTTTTCCTTCCATAGGACACCGGGCTTTTCACCTGGAACATCTCCAAATCGAAATAATTTCATATTGATAATTAGGTATTTAGTTTTAGAAATCCACCATCAATTGGGAAATCAGTGCCTGTAATGAACTGAGCGTTATCTGAGCTTAAAAAAAACGCTAATTCTGCCACTTCTTCAGGTTTCCCCATACGTCCAATTGGTTGTGTTTTTGATAATTCTTCATATTTCTTTGCTTCTTCTCCTGGGTAGTGTTTTTTTAGGTATTCATCCACAAATGGTGTATGTATTCGGGCTGGCGAAATACTGTTGCATCGAATTCCATAGTCTACATAATCTTTGGCAATAGAGTAGGTCATTGAAAGAACGGCACCTTTGGTCATTGAGTATGCGAATCTCTCTGCAATTCCAACACTTGCAGCAACTGAGGTTATATTGATAATCACTCCTTTTTTTTTCTTTTTTAGATGGGAGATAATTGCTTTGGTTACAAGAAATATCCCTTTGACATTTACATCAAAAAGGCGCTTAAAATCTTCTTCATCTGTTGTTTCAATGGTACCAATATGAGAAATGCCAGCACAATTAATTAAAACATCAACATCTGGATTCATCTGGCTTAGTTCCTTAACTTGGTCATGATTTGATATATCACAACCGAAAAAGCTAACTTCTTTATTGTGTAGGCTTAGTTCTTTTACTAGAGCGGCTCCTTTGTCTCGATCTTTATCAACAATCAGTATTCTATTTTTATTTTGACTAAACCGTTGACAAATTGCCTTCCCAATACCGCTTGCTCCTCCGGTTACCACAATAAATTTTTTGGATTCAAACATTTGTATAAGTTGGATGCTAATTTAAGTCCAATAAAATAAATTTTAGTTCTTTGAGGTTTAAGTCCAGAATTATCAGTTTATGTAGCCGAATCGTTTGAGCATTTTTGGATCTCTACGCCAGTTTTTGGCAACTTTAACTCTTAGTTTAAGAAAGACTTTTTTGCTAAAGAATTTTTCTAAATTTTGTCTTGCATTTATTCCTAAAGCATTTATTGCCTGACCCTTATGTCCGATAAGGATTCCTTTTTGAGAGTCTCGCTCTACGTAGATATCAGAATGGATTTTCAATAGGTCTGGTGTATCTACAAACTGATGGGTAACAACTTCAGAAGCATAGGGTAATTCTTTCTGGTAACGCTTGAGAATACTGTTACGCACAATTTCATTAACGAAGAATCTCTCGGGGCGATCTGTCAGTTGATTTTTGGGGAAAAAGGGTGGGGATTCGGGTAAATAATCAATGATAAATTTCATGACTTCATCAACATATACCTCATTGAGGGCACTAATGGGGAATATTTTTGATTTTGGCCAGATTATGCTCCATTCCGACACTGTTTTTTCTAACATTTTTTGGGTGCATAAATCTATTTTATTCACCACTAAAAAGAGGGGTATTTCAATTGTTTTAAGCTTTTGAATTAGGGAATTATTTTCGGCATTTACATCATCGCATGTGATGATGTAAATGATGATGTCTGAATCTTCAAGCACTTCTTTTACAAATGACATCATGTGCTGATGAAGTTGATACTCTGGAGAGATTAGTCCGGGGGTATCTGAGAAGACAATTTGATGATTTTCTCCATTTTCTATTCCCAAAATTCTATGGCGTGTAGTTTGTTTTTTTGGCGATGTAATTGAAAAGGGTTGCTTTAGAAATTTGTTGAGTAGGGTTGATTTACCGACATTGGGTGCTCCCATGATGGTCACATACCCTGCTTTATGTTGTTTGTTTTCATTCATTTTTAAAATTGATCACAAATTTACAATTACCCATGAGGTAATGAGAAGCATTTGAACAAAGTCCAGGTTTGGGATATTTATGCATCTTATTGGAGGTTCTTTAAATGAAATCTTTTTTGCTTTAAATGAACCGACAATTTAAAAAAAATCTTATATTTGCCGACGATAACGCGAGGTAGAGCAGTGGTTAGCTCGTCGGGCTCATAACCCGAAGGTCGCAGGTTCGAGTCCTGCCCTCGCTACCATCCTTAATTGTTCGGGCACTTATTTGTGTAAATGCTATGGTTTATACCTCTTGAAAGTAAGTGGCATGATTATCAAGATTCTTGTTTGGCTAAAGTTTTGACTTTCATTCATTTTCGTTAATTCTGGTAAAAATCCTTGGTTCTTTGTTTGTCCATTTCTTGGATTGTAAAATCAAGATTGTCCATTTCTGAAAAAGGGATATAGAGCATATTTTGGTCTAATATGCTACTAAGCTACTAAGAATTCCTTTTTTCTCTTGGAGAGTTAGCTTTTCAAATTCTTGGTCATTTGTTTTTTGAAAGGCTACCCTATAGGACACATAGACGCAATTCTTCAATTCTTCCCAAATGGCATTTGCCATTGAATCATCGGCATGAGAAATTTTCCTTTGGTAGCTTTTAGTATTTTCTGCAAGTTCACAGTAGACAGTAGACAGTAGATAAAAGAACCTCCTCCCTTCCAGTCTAAAGATTTTGATACACCACCTTGTTCACCTTGAATAACCTTTTTCAATCGCTTAACCGCAATATCTTCTACATAATCCATTTGTTCGATTCCTATATACTTCCTTCCCATTTTATGGGCTACTGCTGCAGTTGTTCCGCTGCCTAAGAAAAAGTCGAGTACTATATCACCTGGTTTGGTAGTTGCGTTAATAATCAAAGATGAAAATGCCTCTGGTTTAGGGTAGGCAAAATCTACTTTCCCAAAAAGCATATTTTTCTCTTTTGTGGCTACTTGGTTCATGTATTCATTATTTGCTGTTTCTAGACTGCCTAACAAATTATATTTGCTCTTAATTTCTTTTTTGTAGCGTTTGTAGATAAACCCTCTCTGATTTTTTTTGTGGGATTTTCTAAATTTTACTCTGCCAGAGGTAATAAAATGTTGTAATCTGTTTTCTGAAAATCGCCAGTGGCTATTTTCAGGTGGATAATCAATTTTTCCTGTAAAGGGGTTTCTTATCGGAAAATAATAATCTCCTGATCTTGCACTAGGATTGTCACTAGCCCACGGACCATTGGGATCATCATCTGGATTTTTGTAATTCTCGAAGGTCTTTTTCTTTCCAACCAACAAAATTTGAGATTTGTTTTTCGCATAAATAAGCGTGTTTTCATGTTGGATATTGAATCCTGTGTTCGCATCATTTGTGGTAGATTTCGTTTTACGGATTAAGTCCCCTACAAAATGATCTCTCCCCATTATATTATCCATTAGCACCTTCAAATATGCTTGTTCGTTATCGTCAATATGAACCACAATTAGTCCATCATCTCTCAGTAATTCCTTTGCAACTTCAAGGCGGTTTTTCATGAAGGTGAGCCAGGTGGAATGATTAAAACTATCATTATACCCAAATCCATCATTTCCTGTATTGTAAGGCGGATCTATATAGATCAATTTGACTTTACCTCCATAGAGTTTATTAATGGAGTGCAAAGCGATGAGATTATTTCCTTTGATGATTAGATTATCCTTTAGTGTGCCATCATGTTCTTCATCTAAAATTTTCACAAGTTTTTCTCCATCTTGATCATATCGTTTCCAATTTGTGAATACTTTAGGTTCAAAGAGTCGGTCTATCTCATCTGGTGCGAGAGTTTGGTTCCAAAAGATCTCTTGCCGTCCCAAAAGTTTTGGTTTCTGATCTTCTTTTGTCTGCCCACCTTCCAAGACACAATCTTTATAAGGAAAGTCTAAAACAACTTCCTTTGATTGGGTTAGGTATTGACCATTGGCTGTTAAACCGATTTTATTTTTAAAGGCTGTGTAGCTATCAGGTAAAAATTCCTTGTTGGTGACAAACTTTTGGAACTTGACCTTGTCAAATACAAATACCCCCCCCCCTTAATTTTTTTGAAGAACTTTTCTCTGATAACCAGATCCTTGTATAACGATGAGATAAGGTCTGAATCTAATTTTAAAACATCTTCCACGATAAGACTTTTTAGGAGTTTGCCTTGTGCATTTTTATACTTCTCCACTCCTAAAAGTAGTGATACAAAATGCTTATATAAATTCATGATGTGACTCTATTTATGTTGTGGCATAAAATATCATCGAATTTTTTACCGAAATCACGGTAGTTCTCTCTTTCATTGAATAAAGGCAACCCAAACAATCGATATCGTTCATCTTCAAAGATACTTTTAATTTCAATTTCATATCCATGTTCAATTTGTTTTAGAAATTCATTTTTCCATCGGCTATCATCTGCAGAAGTGCGATCCTCTCCTTTGGGTTCAATGAACAGTTGATACGTCTGGATTTTCTTATTTCCGTTTAGCGAATTATTATTCTCATCTTGTGCGTTTTTACTTTGTGAGTTATTATTCTCACTCAGTGAGTGCGAATTTTTGGGAATTAAAAACAGAACGAAATCCGGTTCAAAACGCTTTCCATCGTCAAAAGAGTAAATGCCGAAATGGCTTTCGTTTCTAATGAGATAGAAATCTTCGTATTGTTTTTTGATTTTACTTTGTTGCCGGCTGATGTATTTAACTAAAAATTTTTCTTGGTCTGTACCGTAGTTCTCATTGAACGCATACCAATCTTCATCATCAATATCTACGCGTTTTTCTTCATCGAGTTCTTTTGATTGTGCTTTATTTTCTGTGGAAATAGTTTTATCTTTAAAAACCTCAGGAATATCTTTAGCAGTGAATTTTTTGGTTCCCTTGAATTTTTTGAAATTCTTTTTAATCAACAGAGAAATATCATCTAAGGTAGATTTCACTGCTGATAGCAGTTCTTCATTACTAGGGGTTTCGACTTGGTCTTCATTGCCTCGTAATTCAATTGTTATCTCTTTTAAATATCTTGGATCCTCGATGAATTGAGAAATGGATTTCAGGTTTGGAAATAATTTCTGCAAATTATCAAAACGATAAAAATTAGACTGATTGATGGCTTTTCGGGTTATTCTCTGGTCAATGAGACCCAATTCATAAGTTTTAGAAAATTGTTTTTTCTTGACTTTCTCGTTTTTATTTTCCGGCTTACCATTGTTTTTTTTGACATCAGTTTTTTTTATCTTTTCATCTTTTATCAGTATCTCTTGTGCCACATCAGGGGTATATAGGTTCTTTTTATATACTTCTTCTCTTATGGATGCGTCTATTTCATGCATCTCTTTTCGGTCATGTTTTACTTTTTTATTTAAATAGATTTCTCCATTTTTATAAAAGTATGTTTTTTTGAATTTTGGTTTTAGTTTTAACTTTCTGGTCGTTGTTTTGATGTCTTTTGCACCAGTTTCCTTCATCGCTCCTCTCAAATCACAAATATACTTGGGATTGTTTTTAGAATGATAATAAAATTCCTCGCATATGCGGAGTTCATTTTTTATATCCTTATCGTATTTTCTTTTGTAGGCATATTCCTTGTCGTATTGATCAGAGATGAGAAAGGGGCAATATCTTGCTCCTCTTCCGATTAGTTGTGCTTCTGACATAGTGGTGTCAGGAATGGTTCTTTTCATGTCATCACCAGAACGCTCTTTCTCATTTATTCTTACAATATCAAAAAGATTCAAAACATCCCAGCCTTCATTTAATTTATTAACGGCAAAAATTGCCCGACAAACATTATGCTCATCTTCCAAAGTATTAACGATAATTTGTTTCGCTTCACAATCACTTTTGCTGTTCACAGAAATACATTTATTTTCTAAAAAGTCGTCTTTTAATTCTATTGCTAAATTTTCAAGGGTTATTCCTTTTTTCTCGAAATAGGAGAATGCTTTTTCAACTACGTCCAACTCGCCCCCTGCGGACATATCTTTTATCTTTTTTAATTGTTCTGCTGTTAAGGATTTCATTTCGGAAATGAATTGTTTATAAAAGTTTTCACTTTCTTTTATTCTCGTTGATTTGAATAGAATTATAGGTTTTATTTCTAGTCCATTATGGGCAAATACTTTTTTCCGATATTGGCTCACTATAACACCCATCAAAGCCCTATCAAAAGACTTCGTATTCGATTTAAGTATAAAAATTTCTTTGGAATATCCATCTGTACTGTATTTAGTTAATGGATAATCAAAAAGAATTTTGTCTTTATATTTTTCGTTTATTTCTGCATTTTTCAAATCCATTGTTGCTGTGAAATCCAGTAAATAATTATTGGGGTTAGAGTTGAAAATTTTATTTACTGTTTTTTCCCAGCTATTGGTATCTTCTTCTTCTTTTTTGGTTTTTCTTTTTTTGGTTTCATTATTGATGTGGTGTGCCTCGTCTGATATCAGGACTGTTTTTTTATCCTCGAAATCTACAAAGGTCAAGCTGTTTTGTCTGGGTTTATTTAGATTACTATGTAGTCCATGAGTAGTGGCGAAAACAATATTTATATTTTCGTTATTTATTGCTTCGAAGTTTTTAACTTCTTTTATTTCTATCGTTTTACCTGATATGGAAATAGTATCATTAAAAAGATATTTTGAGGATGCAGGGTTTAAAAAGTTTTCTCTTGTCTTTTCGATGATTGCTGTAGAAGGAACAAAAAAGATGAAATTTCTATATCCTCTTTTATAAAGATCTAAAATAAGCCCTGCCATGATGATGGTTTTCCCGCTTCCCGTAGCCATATGGTAGAGAAGATGAGCAGGCTTAATTCTTCCGGAATACGTATCATTATAAAAATCAAATCGCTCAAAAGCTTCTATCTGATAAGGTCTTAATTTAATTTTATTGCTTAGATTGTTTTTGATGTGGGAAGAAACTCCTTTTCTAAGACTTTCGTTGTCTTCAAAACTAATGCTTATTCTTTCTTCTAATTTGAGATCACTCATTATAAAATTGTTCGGTTATTTTTTTGTCTATTTCTTGAATTTGAAAGTCTTCATCGTCTCTTTCAGAATAGTCTACATACAACATATTTTGGTCCAATATACTGTTAAGAGTTTTCCTTTTATCCATTAGAGTTAGTTTTTCAAATTGTTGATCAGATATTTCTTGAAACTTTACTTGATACGACACATAAGGACTTTTCTTCAATTCCTTATAGATCAAATTTGCCTTAGCATCATCAGCACGGATTATTTTATTCTTATAATTCTGCATGTTCTCTGCAAGTTTGCAGTAAACAAAAGAACCTCCACCTTTCCACTTTAAAGTTTCTGAAACGCCATAAGGTTCACCTCGGATAACCTCTTTCAATCGCTTAACTGCGACATTTTCAATATAATCCATCTGTTCAATGCCAATATACCTTCTTCTCATTTTGTGGGCTGCTGTTGCAGTTGTTCCACTTCCTAAAAAGAAATCTAAAATAATATCTGATTGGTCTGTAATAGATTTAATAAAAATATAGGGTAACTCTTCAGGTTTAGAATGAGAAAACGTATTCTCCATACCAATATTAGCTAAATGATTAGAACCCCTGCTAGTAGGTATGTTAGTTATGATATCTTTTAAAGCTGTGGTTTGAAAGTTTCTTTTTTTTGTAAAAACTTTCCATTCACCCCCTTTTTCTAAAAATTCTAAATCAAAACTATCGCTTTCCACTTTTGACCTTCCCCACCGCCATACATAGAATTTGTTTGGACCCTTAGAGGTTTTTTTTGGTGGTATTCTTATGAATCCTGATGGCAACTTTTCACCCATTTCACCAGTTTGAACTCTGTTATCATTTGGATTGTAAAATATATCGAATACTAAATTTGGTCGTGTTTTTTCATTGAACTCTTTGTAGTTGCCATTTTGAAGTTCACTTTGAGTGATATAAGTTCCTCTATCATCTGTTTTTACATCATATTGGGGTTTAGCCCCTTTTCCTTTACGAGTGATAGTTCTTCTATCATCTGCTTTCTCATCAGGCATTTTATTTTTATTTTTGTAAGCGTCTGGCATTAATGATTTAGCTATTTCTTTTTCAATACGAAACTGATTGATGTTTTTGACATTCTTAGCATATAGCAACAAATATTCTTTGGTGGTTACAGCACCGATTTTTTGTGTTTGTCTACCAGCTAGTTTATTTATCCAGATAAATTGATTTACAAAATTATCATCGAATTCGGAAAAAATTTCATCCATCAACACCTTCAAATACGCTTGTTCATTATCGTCAATATGAACCGCAATTATGCCATCATCGCTCAATAATTTCCTTGCAATTTCAAGACGGTTTTTCATGAAGGTGAGCCAGGTGGGACGTTTAAAATTGTCGTTATATCTAAATCCATCATTTCCCGTATTGTAAGGCGGGTCGATATAAATCAATTTAACTTTACCACTATAGATTTTCTTAATTGAATGCAAAGCAATGAGATTGTTACCCTTTATGATTAGATTATCCTTTAGTGTGCCATCATGTTCTTTATCTAAATTTTTCACAAGTTTTTCTCCGTCTTTATCATACCGTTTCCAATTAGTGAAAACTTTAGGTTCTCTGAGTAGGTCTATCTCATCTGAAGCGAGAGTTTGGTTCCAAAAGATCTCTTGTCTTTCTTGTTTTTTTTCTTTTGTTTGTCCACCTTCCAGGATACAATCCTTAAAAGGAAAATCTAAAACAACTTCCGTCGATTGGGTTAGGTATTGATCATTGGCTGTTAAACCAATTTTATTTATAAAGGCTGTGTAGCTGTCAGCTAAGAATTCTTTGTTAGTGACAAATTTTTGGAATTTGATCTTGTCGAACACTAAAATACCCCCCCCCAATTTTTTCGAAGAACTTTTCTCTTATAACCGGGTCATTGTGTAATAAGGAGATAAGTTCTGAATCTAACTTCAATGCATCTTCAACAATAAGGTTTTTTAACAGTTTTCCATCGGAGGAATATTTTTCCAAACCTTTCAAGATAGTGATAAGATGATTATAAAATTGCATGTGAAAGTATTTTTGAAGACCACAAAAGTATTCATTTTATTAAGACCACAAAAGTATTCATTTTATTAAGACCACAAAAGTATTCATTTTATTGTTTTTTGTTTCGCCTTGATTTGCTTTTAAATCCGTTCTTAACAAACCAATCCAACTTCTAGGAGGATAGAAAAAAATTGAATCTCATAGCCTAAGTTCAATGAACTTTTTTGAAGCACAATTTTGCCAGTTAAAGACTTCTAAATTGCTAGACTACCTTTGTGGTAAATTATTAGAATGGGGCATATCGTTGCAATCGTGGGAAGACCAAATGTAGGGAAGTCAACTTTTTTTAATCGATTGACCCAAAGTAGATCAGCTATTGTTGATAAGACTAGCGGTGTAACCCGAGATAGACATTACGGTTTTTCCCAATGGAATGGCAAAAACTTTTCAGTCATTGACACCGGAGGCTATACAACCAGCAAACAAGATCAGTTTCAAAGAGAAATCGATAAACAAATTGCACTGGCAATCAATGAAGCCGATACCATTGTCTTTATGGTCGATGTCGAAGTAGGAGTAGCCGCTGCAGATTTAGATGTAGCTAAACTCCTGCGTAAATCAGGAAAGCCCGTGTTTCTCGTAGCTAATAAAGTAGACCACAGCGATAGACTCAATCAAATCACCGAATTCTATTCCCTCGGTTTTGAAAAAATTCACGGCCTTTCCAGTATAAATGGATTTGGAACAGGGGATCTATTAGATGAATTGGTTAATTCAATACCCGAAAATCAGCATCTCAATCAAGATGAACTTCCACGCCTGGCAATCATCGGAAGACCCAATGCCGGGAAATCTTCGCTCCTCAATGTTTTGATTCAAAAAGAGAGAAGTATTGTTACAGAACAATCAGGAACAACAAGAGACAGTATAGATACCATTTACAACAAATTTGGAATGCAGTTCAAATTGATTGATACAGCAGGGATTAGAAAAAAATCTAAAGTCAAAGAAGATATCGAATTCTATTCCGTCCTCAGAGCTGTGAAAAGTATAGAGCAATCAGATATATGCTTTCTGATGATTGATGCCCAAAAAGGATTTGAAAGACAAGATCAAAAGATCTTCTGGTTGGTTCATAGAAACTATAAAGGCATTGTGCTACTAGTGAATAAATGGGATTTGATTGAAAAACAAAACCTAAGTGCAGAAAAAACTGAAAATCAAATTCGAGAAATCATTGCTCCCTATGATGATGTTCCAATCCTGTTTATATCTTGCCTTAGAAAACAAAGAGTCTATAAAGCCTTAGAAATAGGAATGAAAGTCTACCAAAACAAAACAAAACGAATCCCCACAAACCAACTAAACAAAACCCTCATTCCCCTAATTGAGAATAATCCACCTCCCACATACAAAGGAAAACAACCAAAAATAAAATATACCTCCCAATTGCCAACTGCCTATCCGCAGTTCATTTTTCATTGCAGTCGCCCACAATATATCAACCCAACTTACACAAGGTATCTTGAAAATCAAATTAGAAAAAATTTTGAATTCTCAGGGGTTCCCATACAAATATTCTATCGAAAAAAATAGGAGTAGACTTAAAAATTTAGTAGATTGAAACTATGTGAAAGAAAACCTAAAGACTTTTATGTAAGTCGATTAGGTCTTGCCGAATAGATTTCAACCGCTCAAGGATCTTTTCTCTTTGGCTTGAAGAAGAATCTGAACTCAATGCAATCCTGGTTCCGTGAATGGTCAGTTTTTTTTCTTCTCTGAGATAGAGAATCTGTTTGATGACTTCAATATTCTCAGAAGTGTATTTGCGAATACCATTCTTTTTTTTCTTGGGTGCGATTTCTTTGAATTCAGTTTCCCAATAGCGAAGCTTCGATTGACTTACCTTGAACGCAGAAGCAACCTCTCCAATGGAATAGTACCTTTTCTCAGGAAGGATGATTTCCATTTTTACCCTAACTAATCAAGTGACTTGGTAATTTGAGCTGATTTACTGATAATAGCATCAAACTCAGACGGAGTTAAACTGCCATAATAAAAATGTATGGGATTTTGATGAACTCCATCTTTGATAATCTCATAATGTAAATGAGGACCAGCAGAACGACCAGTATTTCCAGAGTATCCAATCAAATCTCCCCTCTGGACTCTTTGTCCCTTTCGGACATTATATCTGCTCAAATGGGCATAAATACTCTGATAACCAAAACCATGGTTGATTTTTATATGCCTTCCATATCCGGAGACACTAGAATCTACCCTCTCAATAATACCATCACCAGTTGCGTAGATTGGAGTACCCCTTGGAACAGTTAAATCCACACCACGATGCATTTTTCTTTTATGCGTAAATGGATCAATGCGATAACCATAACCAGATGAAAACCTCAATATTTGTTCGTTCTTGATTGGGATAATAGAAGGAACTGCCTTGAGAAAATCTTCCTTTTCTTCTGCAACCTTTTCAAGCTCCTTTAAAGAAAAATTCTGGACTGATATATTAGAAAGCAACATATCAAGACGCTTGCTGGTTTGAATCAATAATTCTGAATTAGCATAACCTGATAAATCACTATAACGCTCACTACCACCATAACCCGCCTGATATTGATTGCCGGAAATAGGACTGGCATCATAGGTTACTCTATATAGCTTTTCGTCTCG
Source organism: Flavobacteriaceae bacterium bin25 (assembly GCA_002238525.1). GTDB lineage: Bacteria > Bacteroidota > Bacteroidia > Flavobacteriales > Flavobacteriaceae > Bin25. The sequence continues at coordinate 86,529 of MPMN01000003.1, read as the reverse complement.
CTCTGAAATTGCAGTCAACAAGTTTTCAGATTCCTCTAATTTGTTGTTGAGTTCCTGAAGTCGAACTTTGAAATTTTGTATCTCAAGCTTTTGACTCATCAGTTTCGGAGTGATGAGCATATTCAGAGTATCAGGAATAGATAAAGTGATTATAAAAATCAAAATCAGCCCTAAAACAAATCCTGATAAAACTGAAATAGATAAACATTTCAATTTGTATCTCTGCAAGTTTATCGGAACAAAATCTTTAATTTCATCGTCATAGTAAAAATGACGGTTTTTTTGGGTTTTATTTTGCCTATTATTTATAAAGCTAAACATTCTGTCAATTTAAGAATCTATGCTATTGAAGCAATCTTTTATCTATTGGATTAAAAAGCCTTATTGACCGCCCTGAAAAATCGGAATTATAAAAAATCGAGAAAATTCTACTTGTTAAGATAAGAATTATTTTTCGCAGGCAAATGTACAAATTATTTATTTGCACTAACCAATGTGCTAAAAATTGAATACAATTGCAAAATATCAATGTTTTAAATTAAGACGAAAATTAAATCTATCAATTTTATCAAAACTATAAGTAAGCAAAGTTAGATATTTGTACCGTGAAGTCAGCAACAGTTAGAAGAAAATTCTTTGATTTTTTCGAATCAAAAGGGCATAAAATCATTCCTTCCGCTCCATTGATTGTCAAAGATGATCCTACTTTGATGTTTAATAATGCCGGGATGAACCAATTCAAAGAATTTTTTCTTGGAAATTCTGTCCCAACCCATAGAAGAGTAGCAGACACCCAAAAATGTCTCAGAGTATCAGGAAAGCATAATGATTTAGAAGAAGTTGGTATCGATACCTATCATCATACTTTTTTTGAAATGCTTGGCAATTGGAGTTTTGGAGACTATTTTAAAAAAGAGGCCATTGAATGGGCATGGGAATTACTCACCAAAATCTATAAAATAGATACGGATCGAATCTATGTCACAGTGTTTGAAGGTTCTCAAGCCGATGATGTTCCTTTTGACCAAGAATCACATAACCTTTGGCAATCTTATCTTCCCGATGAACGAATTCTCAAATTCGGCAAAAAAGATAATTTCTGGGAAATGGGGGAACACGGACCCTGTGGCCCTTGCTCAGAAATTCATGTTGACGTTAGGGACGATGAACAAAGAATGAAAATACCCGGAATAGATTTGGTCAACCAAGACCATCCCCAAGTGGTTGAGATATGGAACCTGGTGTTTATTCAATTTAATAGATTATCTAGTGGGAAGTTGGAACCACTACCGCAAAAACATGTGGATACAGGAATGGGTTTTGAACGCCTTTGTATGGTTCTACAACAAAAGGACTCAAATTACGATACCGACATCTTTAAGCCAATTATCAAAGAAATAGAAACCCTAGCAGATTGTAGTTATGGAAAGAATGAACAAGTGGATATCGCCATTAGGGTTATTGCAGACCACCTCAGAACGGTTTGTTTTTCAATAGCTGATGGACAACTTCCAAGCAATAAAGATGCCGGGTATGTCATCAGAAGAATTCTCAGAAGAGCTATCCGTTATAGTTTTTCTTATTTGCAAATGCGGAAGCCTTTTATATTCCGTATAGTTTCAGTGCTGAACAGAGAAATGAAATCGGTTTTTCCAGAAATATCAGTTGAACGGAATTTAATTACCAATGTAATCCGAGAAGAAGAAAAGTCTTTCCTCAAAACTTTAGATCAGGGTCTTCTTAGACTAAATCTGTTAATGGAACAAAATACTAGCGGTATTCTTGATGGCTATGAAGCCTTTGAGCTTTACGATACCTTCGGATTTCCAGTTGATTTGACCAGTCTAGTGGCCAAAGAAAAGGGACTAATCGTCGATCAAAAAGGATTCCAATTCCATATGGAAAAGCAGCGAGAACGAGCTCGAAAAGCCAAATCAGTTAAAGTTGGTGATTGGATTGTTCTTTCTCAAGATAGTATTACTGAGTTTATCGGTTATGACAAACTAGAAACAAAAGTTCGAATAACCCAATACAGAAGGGCACAATCTGCTAACAAAGAAGATATGTTCCACTTGGTATTTAATTTAACTCCTTTTTATCCCGAAGGTGGAGGCCAAGTGGGCGACAAAGGTTATTTAAAAGACAGCGTTGGTACAACCCATTACATTGTAAACACAACGAAAGAAAATAACCTTATTCTACATCATTCAAGAACTATTCCAGCCAAAATAGATGAACGTTTTCTGGTGAAGGTCGAATCACTTCAACGAAACCGAACTTCTTGTAACCATACAGCAACTCATTTACTTCATCAAGCTTTGAGGAAAACTTTAGGACCTCATGTGGTTCAAAAGGGCTCTATGATTCACTCTCGAGAATTCAGATTTGACTTTTCACACTTCTCTAAAGTCACTCCGGATCAGCTTAAAGACATCGAATATTTTGTTAACGATCGTATTAGAGAACAAATTCCGCTTGAAGAAGAACGAAATTTACCGTTTGATGATGCGATAGAAAAAGGTGCAATTGCCCTTTTTGGGGAAAAGTATGGCGATACAGTTCGGCTTGTCCAATTCGGTCAATCAATAGAACTCTGCGGAGGGACTCATGTAAGAAATACATCAGAGATTTGGCATTTTAAAATAAAATCTGAAAAAGCAATTGCTTCAGGTATTAGAAGAATCGAAGCCATAACTGCAGATGAAGCAAAAAATTATTTGGTTGAAAATTCCAACTGCTTAGAACAAGTAGATGCCTTACTGAATAAACCCAAAAATATACTCAGAGCGATTAGTGAACTGAAAGAACAAAATCATTTATTTCGAAAACAAGTAGATAAATTTCTTCAAATTAAAATTGATTTAGAAGTACAAAAATTGATTGATTCGGCCCAGAATATTTCGGGAATATGGCTATCAGTAGGACAGGTTGAATTTAAACCAAATGATATGCGTAAACTGGTGTATGCAGTAGGCAAGAACTTTGATAAATCCATTGTAGTTATAGGATCGAACACCTCAGGTAGTCCAGTCATTTCATGTTTAATTTCCAAAGAATTGACCACAAAATTTAATGTAAATGCGGTTGATTTGGTCAATCGAATGGGAGTATATATCCAAGGAAAAGGTGGCGGACAGCCTTTTTTTGCTACTGCCGGGGGGAAAAACATCAAAGGGCTGACCAGGGCACTTGATGTCGCAATCCAAGAATGTAGTCAAATCTTACAGGCGTCTACTTAAGACTGCCTCGGTGGGAATTTAGACAGAATTTTGTGAACAAACTCATCAATTCGTTCTTCCTTTTTATGAGGCCCCTGAAGATGTGTCAGCCGACCTTGTCCATAACCCTGCCAAACCAAACGCCCGGTTTCTGCATCAATAAAATCTATGTACAATGTGCTTGAAGCATCAATGTACTGCCCAGCATTGTAACCGGCATTCCAAAACCATGGACTCCAGTACCATACAGGATTTACATTTATATTTAAGTCGTTTTCTTCGGTGGTATTTATGCTGACTAGAAAATCTGGATTTTCGCTTTTTGAGTAACCATTTTCTTGAAGATGGAAGTCAATTGATGTCAGAATTCGTTGTTTATCCAAATCAGATATTTTGACTTCGTCAATACCAGGCTTGTAAAAAGCATAAGTTTCATATTTGCCAAAATCTATTCTGTAATTAAAATCAGATGCCACAAAAATAGTATTGCAACCACTTAAAAATGATCCTACAAACAAAAGCAAAAGTGTGTTTTTCATCTTAAATGAATTAAGTCAATATAACAATATTCATTTCAAAAACTGTACCAAATCAATGAGGTCTTACCCTAACAACAAAAATAGTACCCCTAAATATAAGAAAATTTGTTTTCTATGCAACTACTGCAATTCAAATATTTGGATTAACTTGTGCCTAATGTTCTATTGTCAATCCCTAATGTGTTTTAGCCTCCATAGTTTTTCCTAGGTCTTGACGGAATGCGATCATTTTTAATATCAAAAGAACTGTAGTATTCAAATTTGTTTGGTAATGATGTTAATTTTGAACTATGGTGGGCATAATTAGTGATTAGGATTTTGTTGGCCTTGTGTTCTTACCTTGGAAGTTATGGGTAACTTCATGAAAAAATCAGGGGATATCTAAAAATAAAATTCACTTGTATCTTGCACGAGTTTTATAAATACGACGATTATGAATAATTCTATGTTTTCATTCTTCTCTTTTCTTCGAGTTGGCACATTTCTAATTTTGGTTTTGGTAATGGGTGGCTGTGGCACATCTTTAAAAAATCTTGAAAGAAAAAAAGCACAGCTAGAAAATACCAAGAATTCAATAAACCGTATTGAAAATCAAATTTCTAAGCAAAATGAAAGGAAAGAAAGAAATAGACCCAAAAAGCCAACCCCAGTAAAGGGTACTAGGGAAGATCAAATCAATAAATATGTTAATCGTCATGCAAAGTTAGCAGTAAGTGAGATGAACAAATACGGGATTCCTGCATCTATTAAATTGGCTCAAGGAATATTGGAAACTAAGTATGGAACAAGTGATTTAGCCTTAAAAGGTAAAAACCATTTTGGCATAAAATGCCATAGAGGTTGGAATGGTCCGTCCATGAGGGTTACCGATGATGCTCCAAATGAATGTTTCAGAAAATATCGGTCTGTTACTGAAAGTTACCGGGATCATTCAATCTTCCTGACTAGCCGAGCGAGGTATGGAGACTTGTTTGATCTTTCTATAAAGGACTATAAGGGATGGGCACATGGTCTCAAGAAGGCCGGATATGCAACCAACCCTAAGTATGCTCAAGGTCTAATCAGTTTGATAGATGAATTTGAACTTTATAGATATGATAGAGGAGCTCGAACCTCTAAAGTTCCACGAAAACCAAAATCTAATCCTTCAGAAGTAATTCATTCGGTTTCTATTGGAGATACTCTATATTCTATAGCCGAAAGATATAATGTGAAAGTTTCAGATATTAAAAAGGCCAACAATATTGATGGAAATTTGATAAAAACCGGTCAACGGCTAGTCATTCGATTGAGATAGATGGCTTTAATCTCTTTTGAAATGTGGACATCAAACTTCTTCTCAATTCAAAAATTGAGATTAATTTGGAAAAGAAGGTTTACATGATGGATGTCTATTCAGGGCGCATCTGAGGGAAAAACAAGACTTCTTGTATGGAGCTCTTGTCGGTCAGCAGCATCACCAGTCTATCAATACCAATACCAATTCCAGATGTCGGAGGCATGCCATATTCTAAAGATCGTACAAAATCACGGTCCAATAACATGGCCTCATCATCACCTTTTGCACTTAAAATTGCTTGATCTTTGAATCGGTTGTACTGTTCAATGGGATTATTTAATTCGGAATAGGCATTGGCAATTTCGCTACCTGCGACAAAAAGTTCGAAGCGCTCAGTCAATTCTGGATTACTTCTGTGTTCTTTAGTTAAAGGACTCATGGACTTAGGATAATCTGTGATAAATGTTGGAGATTGGTAATGCTTTTGGCAAAAGGTTGAAAAAATCGTGTCAATGAGTTTTGCCTCACCTACTTGTTCGTTGGTTTCAACTCCTAAATCAGCAGCAACTTTTTTTAGTTCCTGTTCATCCATTCCTGAGATATCTATTCCGGTATGCTCTTCAATAGATCCTAGTAGGGGAATCCGTCTATATGGCGCTTTGAAATCAATTTCTTGATTACCAATCAGAATTTTGGTTTTATCAAATAAACTATTGGTTAAATATTCCATCAATTCTTGTGTTGTATCCATCATCCACAGATAATCTTTATAGGCAACATATAACTCGAAGCCAGTGAATTCGGGATTGTGGGTTTTGTCCATCCCTTCATTTCTAAAGACCTTAGCGAACTCATATACACCTTCAAAGCCTCCGACAATTAAACGTTTTAGGAACAATTCATTGGCTATACGTAAGTACATGGGTACATTGAGGGCATTATGATGGGTGATAAATGGCCGTGCATTAGCTCCGCCGGGTATGGATTGAAGGATAGGAGTTTCTACCTCTTGATACCCCATTTGATCAAAAAAATTACGAATCAAGCTTGTTATTTTAGTTCTTGTTTTAAAGATTTCTTTGACCTCAGGATTGACGATTAAATCAACGTAACGTTGTCTGTATCGCAGTTCCGGGTCTTTGAATGAATCATGAATTTTCCCATCGGCATCTTTTTTGGGAAGTGGAAGGGGTCTTAGTGATTTGGAAAGTAAAGTGAAAGATTTAACCATTACAGTTTTTACACCTACACCGGTAGTAAATAAAGTACCCTTAATTCCGATAATGTCTCCGATATCTAGTAATCGCTTGTAAACCTGGTTGTACATCTTTTTGTCTTGACCTGGGCATATCTCATCTCGGTTGAAATACACTTGAATTTTGCCTGTAGAATCCATCAGCTCGGCAAAGCTGGCTTTCCCTTGTATCCTTCGAGACATCAGCCGGCCAGCTATAACCACTGATTTATCGGTTCCATACTTAGTTTCGATCTGATCGGCAAAGAAATCAACAGGAAAACTAGAAGCTGGATAAGGAGTGATTCCAAGCTTTTGGAGCTCACTTAATTTGTCTCTCCTGATCTGTTCTTGTTCTGAATAGCGTGACATTAGTTAAAAAATTTGCTCAAAATTAGATGTTCACTAGTTAATGAAGAGACGTTTTTTCTCAATAGTTAGAGACGAACTATTTATGGCTCTAATAACTTTTTTGATAATAGGGAGTGTGCCAAAATCTGTGTAAATAGGGAATGTAACAAATGACATCATTGATGAAAACAATATCACATGAAGAAATCTTAGATGAATTTATAGGGAAAAAAGGCACAAAAGAGAGATGCGCTTTTGAGGATAAACTCAAAGCGGATGTGCTAGCTCATAAATTCAAAGAACTGAGAAAGAGGAACCATCTTTAACTCAAAGGCTCTAATCACTTTGTTATTCTATGTTAATTTAGACCTCAGACCACATAAAGTGTAGCAGAACCATTAGTTTTAAATAACTTTCAATATGCCGAATAAATCAGTTCAAATTATAGATTTGGGACTTATTTCCTATAAAGATGCATGGGATTATCAGCAAAATCTACTTGACTCTATTGTACGAACCAAAATAAAAAATAGAAAATCGGACATTCAAAAATCTTCCACCAAGAACTTTTTTTTATGGGTGGAACATCCCCCAGTTTATACCTTAGGCAACAGAGGTCAAATGGACAATTTATTGTTGAATAACCAGCAGCTTAATCAAAAAGGCATATCATTTTATCATACAAATAGAGGGGGTGATATCACTTTTCATGGTCCAGGTCAAATTGTAGGATATCCAATTTTGGATTTGGAAAATTTCTTTACAGACATCCACTTATACCTCAGAAAAATTGAACAGACCATAATTGATACCCTCTTTCATCTGGGAATTCATGCTCATTCAAGTCAAGGTGAAACGGGGGTATGGGTGGGCAAGAAAATGCCTAAAAAAATCTGTGCAATTGGTATCCGTACCAGTCGCTGGGTGACTATGCACGGTTTTGCCTTGAATGTTAGTACAGATTTAGCTTACTTTGAACACATCATTCCTTGTGGAATATCAAAAAAGGGGGTTACATCAATTGAAAGAGAATTAGAAAAAAAAGTAGATATCTCCTCTGTGAAACAGATCCTGGAAAATCAATTTGCTAGTCATTTTGGTTTTCAATGGATTTCTTGATCTGTTAATTCATGTATTCCAATAGTATATTGGTCAATCAAATTGACAAGTTTAATGGTATCACTTGTTTTATCATATAACAATTCCACTTGATTTGATGATTTTATCGGGAATCCGCCAATTCTATTCCCTTTGGGGTTGAAAAGATAAAACCGCTCGTTCGCTCGGTCGAATAAACCGGTGATTTTTCCGAATGGAGTGTCCCAAATTTTGGGACATAGATAATCACCTTTAGGAATTTCAATTTGTTTGTCTTCAAAAAACAATGAATTTCCAGAGGTATAGATTAGTTGGTTTTTATAGCTTTGGACACAACTATTGGGTTTTAACTTCAGAAGTCGAATTTCCCTATTTCCTTGGTTATCAAAAAATACCATATTTCCAGATAAATCAATAAAACCAAAACGATTTTGATGGGTGATTGCTTTTTTTGTGCTAGAAATAATCTCCGTTGAAAAAGGGAGGACTTCCCATGTTCGGTAATCCACAATTTCAAGATCCCCTGTTGCATATTTGAATACGATGTAAATCTTATTGTCAATCTGAGCAACTAGAGGTTGATGAAGTAAAGGACCCTTTGGGGTATAACCATCTACTGGGAATTTGTTATTGTTTTGATCGAATCGTTGAATTGTACTGTCATCAATAGTATAAAAATATTTAGGACCTTGATTGACAGGTTTGTACTCAAAGAGATATGAACTAGTTGGATTGAAGGAAGTGATGTTTCTTTTATTTAATTCTCCCGTATCAAGGTTCACAAAGAAAAGATCTTGTATGGTTCTGAAAACCAAATTTTTGGCACCATTTTTATCTAAGATTTCGTAGAATGAACTTGTAATGTAATTATCTAAAAGAATTTCTTGGGTTTTGTTCTCTGCAATATCCATAATTCTTAAAACGGATAAGGAATCCTGAAATATCAACATTGGTTTTTTAGTTTCTCTGTGAGTAATCCATTGAAGTACAGATGTAACGGGATTTTGTTGAGAAATTTCAAAAGTTAAATGTTCATTATATGTTTTTTTTAAGTCAATCTTAGGAAGGATGGTCTGGGTAATTAATTCTGAATCTGTAACTCGCCCAGTGATTTGAGTGAAAGGGGTACTGACAGTAGGTAATGAATTGAATGCATCTGGGTTTTCAGTTTGATTTTTAACCCAATGCTCAATGAGGTCATTTGTCTTGGCAATCCAAACAAAAGAATGAGGACGATTAGAATCATCTAGATCATAAGAAATTAATTGATTTTCAATTGTCCGACCTGATAAATAGTTTTTGATGATAGTCTCTAGGATTTTTTTAGTTGGTCCATAAACAATAAAATTGTCAATTAAGGTTACATACCTGAGCTCGCTTTTAAAACCCAAATTTTCAAAATACGTTCTCATATCTTTGGGAATGTCTACCCTGTAGATAGAAAATTTATCCACAGATTCCTCAAATTGATCGGTTGGAAAGAGTTTTTTATCAATACGCTTTTTATTGGATGATTTTAGCACTAATGCCATATTCCCTTCAAAAGAGAAAAAGGCTAATTCCTTTATGTATTCCCAAGAAGAAAAATCTATTTCTAATAATTCTAGATTGAATCTTCTCAGGTAGGTATTGTAATTGGCTTCTAATTTTCTGTAATCCGGAACCCCCATGGCAAAATAGATTTCTGCATCCCAAGGGCAAATCTTTTTGGTCTTCATCTTTATAGATGGAAGTTCTTTAAAAATATGAAGGCTATTGACTGAAAGTTCATCAAAGATTTTTGTTGTTTGAGTGCTAATCTGGTCTTTTTCTATCGCCAAACTAGTTTGGGTCCATTCAATTGGGATTCTTGGGAAAAGAGGAATTGAAGGGAAAATGTGTTTATCCAAATAAGAATTATCGCTCTTATATAGTAATTGAATTAATGATTTAGAGACTGTTTGTTTCGACTGTGTATCAAAAGAGGAAGAATTGATTCCGCTATATTTTGCTTTATGATTTCGAATAACGCTTTGGATGACCAAAAGGGAAGGGGTAATAAACTTTATTTGGTCTAATTGGGTCATATACATTTTCCCGTTATCATTGATGACTTCAATATTGCGGTCCTCATACTGAATCTCTTCAATGATTTCAAAGGTCAATTTTCGGTTTGCCTCACCATCAAATACGAGTGAAGTGATGACATGATCCTTTAGTATCCGATTAAAAAAAAGAACGACTTGGCCTTTTATATCTTTTGGGATTATCTCTTGGAGTGCAGATTCCATTTCCGGCTTTGTACTCAATAAAATGTTTAGTTGATCATGAGATTTTAAAGCACTATCCAATTTAGAAATATCATCTATTTGGAGTATCAAAAAGGTGTCATTGGGAGCATAGTGAAGCAATTTATTTTCTTGTTGTTGTATTTTTTGGCAGTTCCAGCAAATCAATAAAAACACTGCAAGTATTGTCTGTTTTATATGTAATGGAATTCTTCTCAAGAAAATAGCCAAGTAATTAGTACATTGAGACATCTTATACCCAGTTGAATGATTTACGATGCCAAGGAGAACCACCTAATTCTGAAAGGATTTTTTTATGTTTTTTGGTAGGATACCCTTTGTTATCTTTCCAATGATATTGAGGATGTGTTAAATTCAATTTTTTCATGAGTTGGTCTCTGTGGGTCTTGGCTAAAATTGAAGCTGCAGCAATCTCCTTATATAGGGAATCCCCTTTGACAATACATTGAAATTCAATGTCTTCGTAGGGATTAAACCGATTGCCGTCAATGATTAGTAGTTCGGGTCTCACTTTCAATTGTTTAATGGCTTGATGCATGGCCAAAAAAGTAGCAATTAATATATTGCTTTGGTCTATTTTATTCACACCTACATGAGCAACTGCCCAGCAATAGGCTCTATTTTCGATAATAGTTCTGAGTTTTTCTCTTTCAGTTGGTCTAAGTTTTTTTGAGTCTTGAATTCCATTTATTTTTATTTTGGGATCTAAAATGACGGCTGCGGCGGTAACTGGTCCCGCTATAGCACCTCGACCGGCTTCATCAACACCTGCTACAAACCCATCGAATGAGAAATTCATGAGTTTATTGAATCCGTTTCGGTTACTTGTGTTGTCAGAATTTGAATTTTTCAAGTGAGATTTCGTTTACTTTCGCAGGGAATTATCAAGATAAATGCACAGACTTTATTTGGTTGTTATAATCATTTATATTATTCCACTTTCGTGGGGATTGAATTCTCAATTTTCCAGGGCAAAGTTAAATTATGATGGGGATGAGATTTTGGGTCAAATCAACATTTCCTCGAAAATAAAAAATCAGTTATTATACCAAAAAAAGTATAACACTAATTCCAATTCATTCTTAGGAGGTTTAGATTCAAGAATTCATTCCAATCAACATAGTCAAACCATTATACCTGGTTTGAGATATTCGAGTAATAGACTTTTGGATACCACCCCAAAAGGTACTGATGTCCTGACTAAAAACAAAGACACCGTTTCGTTAACTTTATTGACTTCCAGTAGTAAATCAAAGGATTCTATTGACTCTATCATCAGACCAAATACTATCCCAATGATTGAATTGAAAGAATCTAAATTGGATTCGACTCTTAAGGTTTCTGATTTGGACAATGCTGCATATGAGGATAAGCTGCATTCTAAATCCAATGTAGCTTTAGATTCCATACCTAATCAGGAGATTGATTCAATTCTTTCTAATTCAGATCGCACATTGATTGATATTAGTGAAGAAAAAACAGTTGATTCAACTACACCAAAGGGTGAGATGTATGAAGAAACTCTTGATTCGATTCCTTCTTCAGAGGATACTTTAATTGACATCATTGAGGAAAGCACAATAGATTCTACGAATTTAAAGGATGAATTGTTTGAAAAAACTCTTGATTCGATTCCTTCTTCAGAGGATACTTTAATTGACATCATTGAGGAAAGTACAATAGATTCTACGAATTTAAAGGATGAATTGTTTGAAAAAACTCTTGATTCGATTCCATTACCTAATGCTCAACCAAATGCCGAAAATCCTCTACTGAACAATGAACAACTAGAAGATTCACTTTCGACAGATGAAACCAGGTCAAGGCGAAAGAGGAGATTCAGACCTTATATAAAACCGATGGATTCTGTGACTATCTCCGATTATTTAATCATGTTTTCCGATAATCGTAAATTTTCGGCTGATACGACTTTGCAGATAGAAGATAATTACAAATTCAACACTTTAAGAACCGATTATTTTGAAATCTTGCCCTTACCGAATATGGGTCAAGGGTTCAATTTTTTAGGGCATGATTTTACTAAGCTTAAAATCAACCCATCTATGGGAGCTCTAAATAAACACCACACATATTTTGAAAGAGAGGATATCCCATATTTTCACCTGCCGAGTCCTTTAACTGAGTTGTTTTTCAAAACGACATTTGAGCAAGGACATTTTCTGGACGCTCAGCTTTCGATGAATACTTCTCCAAAATTCAACATGTATATTGGTTTTAAAGGGTTTCGGTCATTAGGTAAATATGTATCATCAAGAGCGGCAAGTTCTCAATTTCGATTCAGTTCCCAATACCAAAATTATTCTAAAAAATTTCGATTTAGAGTTCACTATACAACACAACTGATAGAAAATCAAGTCAATGGTGGACTCAGTTCCGATGCAGATTATTTTTATATCAATGCTCCATTGTATCCCCAAGCAGACAATCAGGGTAACCCAGTATTAGATGAAAATGGAGAGTTTGTCATCATAGAACAAGATGAATTTCTAGACCGGAAATTGTTGATCACCAATATAGAAGGCAATAATAATTTGGGTGGAAAAAGAATTTTTTTTGAACCCGTATTCAGATTTTTTAAAAAAGATACAGACTCAGATAGATTTGGACTAGAAGTAGGATACAACTATACCCAAGAGAATAAATACTATGATTTTTCGGTTATAGGAAGTCCCACTTTTTTTGGTCAAATTGTTGAAGAGTTGGGGCAATCTAATCTCCTTGATCGAAATGACTATGATACTACTGATCACCAATTATTTGGTCGATTTGATTTAGGTAAACTAGGAAAGTTTAAACTGAATGTACAATCTCTGTCATGGGAATATGTGTTTGCTCAATCCACAACTCAAGATCCTCAAACATCAGTTCAAACCCCTGAAGACTCTTCTGATAGCCCGAATAATATGATGGAGCCAACTATGTCAGATGAGAACAATACAATGGTATCTCCAGCCTCCATGGGAAGCCAAACCAATTATCGGTTGGATTGGAATTTAGATATCGAGAAAAATCGATTCAAGGCCTTTTATGGAAATGCAACTAAAAAAGATTTTGCACCTAGACACTATGGATTAACGGTTTCCAGACCTTTGTTTTGGGGAATCGATTTTGAAGCCAAATATCATTTTTTGTCTCGCCCTCTAGATTTCAATTATTTTCTATACCAGAGTTTCTATTCAGATTACAACTGGAACAAATCTGATTGGAAAAATCAAAATATTGGCACCTTAAAGTTGAGGCTTCAACATCCAAAATGGGGATTCATTGAATACAGTTCAAGCAGTTTAGAAAATTACGGCTACTTTAAAAGTACTTCTGGGTTGGCCGAAAAATACAATAAACTTATCGCAGTACCACTTCAAACATCTAACCCCATTGACTATATCAAAATACGGTTCTCTAATAAATTAAAACTCGGTAATTTTTCTTTAATCAATACAGTACAATTCCAAGAAATATCAGAACAAAAACCTCAGAGTGATGATATATTAGAACAACTAGGGGAAAATGCATTGCATGCTCCCAAATGGTTATTGCGTAGCTCGATTGCATTCTCTACTGAGCTTTTCAATAGACAACTCAGCCTGAATACTGGAATTAATTTTCGATTTTTTACTGATTACTATGCTAATCAGCACAACCCACTACTGGGTCAGTTTGTAGTCCAAACGCATACCAAAATTGGCGAATTTCCACTTGCGGATATTTTTGTAAATTTAAAAGTACAGCAAACCCGGTTATTTTTCAATTTGGAAAATTTTGGAAGTTGGTTTGAACAGCGGATCATAGACAAGAAAAAGCTCTATGATTTCTATTCTGACCCCTTAACGCCATATAGAGATTCTATAATTCGATTCGGATTGATTTGGAATTTCTTTCAGTAAGGAACATAAATAGGTAATAGACAATTACTTAGTCTAAGCAAATAAAATTGAAATATTTTTGAAATAAAATGCTTGATTGATTTAAAACGAGTTATATTTGCAGTCCCAATTTTTATTGGGGTATGATCTTTGAAATTATTAGATGACAGCGCGTATCGAAAGATACATGTAACTAGATGATTCATTAGGGCAATTGATTTTCGAAAGTTGTATACTTAAAGATATTTTTTTAACAACGAAGAGTTTGATCCTGGCTCAGGATGAACGCTAGCGGCAGGCTTGACACATGCAAGTCGAGGGGTAACATTGAAGCTTGCTTCAGATGACGACCGGCGAACGGGTGCGTAACGCGTATGCAACCTACCTTTCACAGGGGGATAGCCATTAGAAATGATGATTAATACCCCATACGATCTCAGATCAGCATTGGACTGAGAAGAAAACTCCGGTGGTGAAAGATGGGCATGCGTCCTATTAGTTAGTTGGAGAGGTAACGGCTCACCAAGACATCGATAGGTAGGGGCCTTGAGAGGGGGGTCCCCCACACTGGTACTGAGACACGGACCAGACTTCTACGGGAGGCAGCAGTGAGGAATATTGGACAATGGAGGAAACTCTGATCCAGCCATGCCGCGTGCAGGATGACAGCTTTATGAGTTGTAAACTGCTTTTATTCAGGAAGAAACCTCAGCACGTGTGCTGAGTTGACGGTACTGTTTGAATAAGGATCGGCTAACTCCGTGCCAGCAGCCGCGGTAATACGGAGGATCCAAGTGTTATCCGGAATTATTGGGTTTAAAGGGTCCGTAGGCTGTCTGATCAGTCAGGGGTGAAATCCTACAGCTCAACTGTAGAATGGCCTTTGATACTGTCAGACTTGAGTTATTGTGAAGTAATTAGAATGTGTAGTGTAGCGGTGAAATGCATAGATATTACACGGAATACCGATTGCGAAGGCAGATTACTAACAATATACTGACGCTGAGGGACGAAAGCGTGGGTAGCGAACAGGATTAGATACCCTGGTAGTCCACGCCGTAAACGATGGATACTAACTATTTGATGCACATTGGTGTGTTGAGTGGTCAAGCGAAAGTGATAAGTATCCCACCTGGGGAGTACGCTCGCAAGAGTGAAACTCAAAGGAATTGACGGGGGCCCGCACAAACGGTGGAGCATGTGGTTTAATTCGATGATACGCGAGGAACCTTACCAGGACTTCAATGTATGTTGCATGGGGCAGAGATGTCCCTTTCTTCGGACTACATACAAGGTGTTGCATGGTTGTCGTCAGCTCGTGCCGTGAGGTGTCAGGTTAAGTCCTATAACGAGCGCAACCCCTGTTGCTAGTTGCCAGCGAGTCATGTCGGGGACTCTAGCGAGACTGCCGGTGTAAACCGTGAGGAAGGTGGGGATGACGTCAAATCATCATGGCCCTTACGTCCTGGGCTACACACGTGCTACAATGGTCGGTACAATAAGCAGCCACTTTGCGAAAAGGAGCTAATCTATAAAGCCGATCCCAGTTCGGATCGCAGTCTGCAACTCGACTGTGTGAAGTTGGAATCGTTAGTAATCGGATATCAGCCATGATCCGGTGAATACGTTCCCGGGCCTTGTACACACCGCCCGTCAAGCGATGAAAGTCTGGAGTACCTGAAGTCGGTGACCGAAAGGAGCTGCCTAAGGTAAAACGGATGATTGGCGCTAAGTCGTAACAAGGTAGCCGTACCGGAAGGTGCGGCTGGAACATCTCCTTTCTAGAGTTAGACTTTCGAAAGGGCCTTGGTGAAGATTTACTATAGTTACACGCTGTCATTTTTTTTGTTTAATAGTTGTTTGTGGTGTATAGTCAACAATACGATTTACTTAATTGTACAACACTGTATACCAATCGGAAAGACCCATGGACGATTACAGTCTCGTAGCTCAGCAGGTTAGAGCGTTACACTGATAATGTAGAGGTCGGCAGTTCGAGTCTGCCCGAGACTACAAGGAAGGTTTAGGGACTTGATTTGATGCTAACTTTCTTTAGTTTTGGAGCCTTTAATAGGGAGACTGAAGTTTAGCGATGGGGTTTAGCCAGAAACCAACATATTTGTTGGTCTTTACCGATTAAAACAGGGGAATTAGCTCAGCTGGCTAGAGCGCTTGACTTGCACTCAAGAGGTCATCGGTTCGAATCCGATATTCTCCACTGGTTGTTGCGTTAATTTAATGCAATATCAAACGATCTTTGACATTTTGGATATAATATACAGATATTTGATTGTATCAGGCAATCAAGTATCGGTAGCAAATAGTAATCAATACAATTTTTTGAGTACAAAAGTTACGATAGGCTAATTAAGGGCATATGGGGAATGCCTGGGCTCTCAGAGGCGATGAAGGACGTGATAAGCTGCGATAAGCTGTGGGGATTGGCACATACGAAGTGATCCGCAGATTTCCGAATGGGGAAACCCACTGTGTTTGAAGACGCAGTACCTTTTATAGGAGTGAACCTAGGGAACTGAAACATCTAAGTACCTAGAGGAATAGAAAACAATAGTGATTCCGTAAGTAGTGGCGAGCGAACGCGGATTAGCCCAAACTTTTGATGTTACGGCATCAGAAGGGTTGTAGGACTGCAATGTTGGTTGATGCGTGAATTAGAAGCATCTGGAAAGCTGTACCATAGGGGGTGATAGTCCCGTATAAGTAGGCAATTCAACCATAGCAGTATCCTGAGTAGTGCGGGGCACGTGAAACCTTGCATGAATCTGCCAGGACCATCTGGTAAGGCTAAATACTCCTGAGAGACCGATAGTGGACAAGTACCGTGAGGGAAAGGTGAAAAGAACCCTGAATAAGGGAGTGAAATAGATCCTGAAACCATATGCTTACAAGCGGTCGGAGTCAGATTTATCTGATGACGGCGTGCCTTTTGCATAATGAGCCTACGAGTTACTGTTGCCAGCGTGGTTAATCCGTTCAGCGGAGGAACCGTAGCGAAAGCGAGTCTGAATAGGGCGAGTGAGTTGGCAGGAGTAGACGCGAAACCGAGTGAGCTACCCATGGGCAGGTTGAAGCTGTGGTGACACATAGTGGAGGACCGAACCCGTAGACGTTGAAAAGTCTTGGGATGACCTGTGGGTAGGGGTGAAAGGCCAATCAAACTCGGAGATAGCTCGTACTCCCCGAAATGCATTTAGGTGCAGCGTTGTGTTAGTTTTATAGAGGTAGAGCTACTGATTGGATGCGGGGGTTTCATCGCCTACCAATTCCTGATAAACTCCGAATGCTATAAAATGATTCACAGCAGTGAGGGCATGGGTGCTAAGGTCCTTGTCCGAAAGGGAAACAACCCGGACCATCAGCTAAGGTCCCCAAGTGAATACTAAGTTGAATAAACGAGGTTTGATTGCACAGACAGCTAGGATGTTGGCTTGGAAGCAGCCATTCATTTAAAGAGTGCGTAACAGCTCACTAGTCGAGTGATCAGGCATGGATAATAATCGGGCATAAGTATTCCACCGAAGCTATGGCTTTGTATTTTAATACAAGGGGTAGGGGAGCATTCTATTTGTGTCGAAGGAGGGCTGTGAGGTCTTCTGGAGCGGATAGAAAAGAAAATGTAGGCATAAGTAACGATAATGCGGGCGAGAAACCCGCACACCGAAAGACTCAGGTTTCCTCGGCTATGTTAATCAGCTGAGGGTTAGTCGGGTCCTAACGCGAACCCGAGAGGGGTAGTGGATGGGCAACCAGTTAATATTCTGGTACCTGCTAGACAATAAAAGGGACGGAGAGGTAAAGATGTTGCGTACTGACGGAATAGTACGTTGAAGCTACTTTTAAGGTAGCGATAGTACACCAAGGCTTTGGCTGAGGTGATAATACATTGGAGCCTCTTCCAAGAAAAGCAAGTTTAGCAGCCCGTACTGTAAACCGACACAGGTTGTTGGGATGAGAATTCTAAGGTGCTCGAGAGATTCATGGCTAAGGAACTAGGCAAAATCGACCCGTAACTTCGGGAGAAGGGTCGCCCACATTATGTGGGCCGCAGTGAAGAGGTCCAGGCGACTGTTTATCAAAAACACAGGACTCTGCTAAGTCGAAAGACGATGTATAGGGTCTGACACCTGCCCGGTGCCGGAAGGTTAAGTGGAGATGTTAGCTTCGGCGAAGCATTAAAATGAAGCCTCGGTAAACGGCGGCCGTAACTATAACGGTCCTAAGGTAGCGAAATTCCTTGTCGGGTAAGTTCCGACCTGCACGAATGGTGTAACGATCTGGACACTGTCTCGGCCATGAGCTCGGTGAAATTGTAGTATCGGTGAAGATGCCGATTACCCGCTACGGGACGAAAAGACCCCGTGCACCTTTACTATAGCTTCGCATTGATTTTGGGTAAGTGATGTGTAGGATAGGTGGGAGACTGTGAGTGGACATCGCCAGGTGTTCAGGAGTCAACCTTGAAATACCACCCTTTGCTTATTTAGAGTCTAACCTATATTGGGACATTGCGTGGTGGGTAGTTTGACTGGGGTGGTCGCCTCCAAAAGAGTAACGGAGGCTTCTAAAGGTACCCTCAGCACGCTTGGTAACCGTGCGTAGAGTATAATGGCATAAGGGTGCTTGACTGAGAGACAGACACGTCGATCAGGTTGGAAACAAGAGCATAGTGATCCGGTGGTTCCGCATGGAAGGGCCATCGCTCAAAGGATAAAAGGTACGCCGGGGATAACAGGCTGATCTCCCCCAAGAGCTCATATCGACGGGGGGGTTTGGCACCTCGATGTCGGCTCGTCACATCCTGGGGCTGGAGAAGGTCCCAAGGGTTGGGCTGTTCGCCCATTAAAGTGGCACGCGAGCTGGGTTCAGAACGTCGTGAGACAGTTCGGTCTCTATCTGTAGTGGGCGTTAGAAATTTGAGTGGATCTGTCTTTAGTACGAGAGGACCGAGATGGACTGACCTCTGGTGTATCGGTTGTACCGCCAGGTGCACCGCCGAGTAGCTATGTCAGGAAGGGATAAGCACTGAAAGCATATAAGTGCGAAGCCTCCCACAAGATGAGATTTCTTTTAAGGGTCGTAAGAGACGATTACGTAGATAGGTCATAGGTGTAAAGGCAGTGATGTCATAGCCGAGTGATACTAATTACCCGTAGGTCTATCGTATCTTTTTACTCAATTTTGTGTTGGTTATTTATAGATATATCCAGAGTTCAGCATCATATAGACTTATTTTAGTCTAGAGTGATAGGTGGCTATTGCAATGGGGTACACCTCTTTCCATTCCGAACAGAGAAGTTAAGTCCATTAGCGCAGATGGTACTGCCGAAAGGTGGGATAGTATGTCGCTGCCTACTTTTTAAGAGCCCTTCTTTGAGAAGGGCTTTTTTATTATCATATGCTTGAGATTTAAATAAGGTTTATGATGGAGACTATTTATTTTGAGGGCTTTACAAAATTTGGTAGATATTTAAGTCTGATTCTATAAACCGTGCTAGTGGTCTAGTGGCGCAGTTTGATTGAAATATGCACCACTAATCAATTCTTAGCGAATTCCAATAAAGGTACTATATTGCCTTGATCTGCTTCCTTAAGTGCTGAAATGTATATGCTTCTAATAGTTTTAGGCTTTAACTTCCTTGAACAACCCCAGCTAAAGGCTTCCTTGTTGAATATCCTCTCCATCAAAATGTCTCCCATTAATCTTGAATGTCTGCCATTTCCATTAGGGAAGCAATGGATTTGCACTATGCGATGTTTAAATCGTACAGATATTTCTTCAGGATTGTAAGTTTTATAATCGATCCAATAGTTAGTGTAATCTAATAATTTTTTCAATTCAACTCCAATTTGAGGCCATTTGATTCCTATATTTCTTTCTGATTTTCTGAATGTACCCGCCCACTTCCACACATCACCAAACATTCGATCGTGTAAATTCTTTACAAATTTTTCAGTTAGTATAACTTCTCTTTTTATATTGGTATGAATAGTCCATTCGACTGCCTTTTCAATATTCAGATGTTCAAATTCATCCAGCTCTTTATGATGGCTGATAGTCTTGACTAGAAGACCATTAGCCTCTTGTTCATTAAGTGGACTTTGTCCCTTTGAGTATTCAAGTTCTAATCCCACAACGAACGTTTCATATTACGTTTGAGTTCATCAGCTAATTCAATTATGGATTGATTGATCTTATCCTCGGCAATTCCCTGGTTTTCCAATTGCATGGTATAATGTGTCCGGAATACTATTTTACGTGCCATTTCTTTGGCTTTTCTATCAACAAGATTTTCCAGTGTCCCATCTATTGGAACGAATCCATAAACAAAGTGTAAGTTTAGGGCATCTCCTACGGCTTTTAATTTATTCAAGGAAATTCGTCCTGCTGCCTCACGTTCTTCTAATTTTTGCACTGCTCCTTTGGTAATACCTAACTTTTTACCGAGTTGCTCCATGGTCATATTTAAGCTCATCCTAATCACTGCTATCCAACCTTGTGGAGGGTTCATTACCTTTTCAGTTCCCCGAAAAGACTTCATTTTTTCGTCTAATTGTAATACCATTAGCTTTTTTTTATTTCTCATGACTTAAACAAAAAGGAGTACTTTGAAAAATACAAAATATACTTATACTAATACAAAGATAATACAAAATATACATATATGTATATATTTTTGCAGATGAATGCAAGAGAAGGCTGTCATTTTTCTGAAGATATAGTCTGTGTAATAGTCCTATGATTAAAATCAGCAGCAAAAGATATTCATACTATTGATATATGGTCAATTTCAATTGACAAGATTTTATGGGTTGAAATCGTTACATTAATGGCTTGAATTAAATTTGTCAAGAAAATTTTCTATGACCAAGTTGAGCGTCAATATCAACAAAGTAGCTACCCTTAGGAATTCCCGTGGAGGGAATATTCCAGATGTGCTAAAAACAGCAAAAGATATTCAAGAATATGGTGGGCAAGGGATTACAATTCACCCAAGACCCGACCAAAGGCATATTCGCTATGAGGATGCATTGGCGTTGAAGTCAGTTGTTAATACAGAATTCAACATAGAAGGAAATCCCATTCCAAGATTTATTGATTTGGTATTAGAAATTTGTCCTGATCAAGTAACTTTAGTTCCTGACCCACCTGATGCTATCACATCTGATAGTGGATGGAACACTGTAAAGTACCAAGGATTTCTAAAACAGACTATTGAGATTTTTAAACAAGAGGGAATTCGAGTATCAATTTTTGTTGACCCAATACCTGACATGATTTCTGCCGCAAGGGATACAGGAACGGATCGAGTTGAATTGTATACAGAAAATTATGCTAACAATTATTCTATTGACAAACAAAAAGGCATTGAACCGTACATTAAGGCAGCCAAAAGAGCAAACCAATTAGGAATCGGAATCAATGCAGGACACGATCTTAATCTTGAAAACCTAGCCTATTTTAACCAACACATTGATAACCTTCTTGAGGTATCTATAGGTCATGCCCTAATCTGCGACAGTCTATATTACGGATTAGAAAATGTGGTGGGGATGTATCTCAATCTGCTGAACTGAGATGTCTATTCTTCACTCGCAGATTATCGGTAAGGGTTCCGAAAATTTACTGGTGCTTCATGGATTATTTGGGTCTGGAAATAATTGGAAATCACTTGCTAAGAAGTTGTCAAACTTTTTAACCCTCAAGGTACATTTGATTGATTTGAGAAACCACGGCAAAAGCTTTTGGTCGGATGATATGGATTTTGATTTGATGTCTACAGATATTTTTCGATATCTGCATGACAAGGATATTGATAAATGCAGTATTCTTGGTCATTCCCTTGGAGGAAGACTGGCTATGAAATTCAGTGCCTCTTACCCGGATTTAGTTGATCGATTGATTGTAGTAGACATAGGTCCTAGTCAATATACGTCAAGACATAATCAATTATTTCAAGGATTAAATCGGGTATTGAAGACACCTCCAAAATCAAGGGTTCAAGCCAATGAATTACTAAAAAAATTCATACCTCTTGAATCGGTCAGACAATTTTTGATACGAGATTTATATTACAATCAAAGTAAAGAACTAGTTTTTTCCATGAATGTAAAAAGCCTTTGGAAGAATCAACAGATTTTGACTAAACGATTAGAAATGCCGGTGGCTAACGAATTAGAAACCTATTTTATATGGGGTGGAGATTCTGATTATTATAGTCCATTAGATATAGAGTTGATCAGAGAGTATTTTCCGTCTGCAAAAATGATCACAATTAATAAAGCTGGGCATTGGGTACATAGAGATAATCCAAAACTATTTTCTAGTGTGGTCCTCCAAATATTCGAAATTTAGTGCCATAAACGAATTAGGAGTTATTTTTTCATTTGGTGGAATAGGGTTTGTTATATTATAAAAAAAATTCATTTAGAGAGTATTTGACTTTTATTTTTGATGTTCAGATTTTAGCCCTATGAAAGCCATAATACGGTTTGCCACTGTTGAGGATTGTTCTTCAATTCATCAATTGATTGTTGAGTTATCCATTTTTGAAAGAGAACCTGACCAAGTTATACTGAGGGTTGAGGATCTTGAAAAGGATGGATTTTCGGCGAATCCACTTTTTCAATGTTTGGTAGCTCAGGTAGGGAATGAGATAGTGGGCATGGCTTTATTTTATCCAAGGTATTCTACTTGGAGGGGACCTACTTTGCATTTAGAAGATTTGATTGTTAAAAAGGAATTTACCAAGAAGGGTATAGGAACTAAGCTTTACATGGCATTTATAGAGCATGCATATGTAGAAAAAGTTCAAAGAATTGAGTGGGCTGTTTTAGATTGGAATCAAAACGCGATTGATTTTTATAAAAAAAGTGGTGCCAGATTAATTGATGATTGGCGAATAGTTCAGATGACTAGGAAACAAATGGAATCCTATCTCAATGCTGAGTAATGAGGGTATATAAATTTGGGGGAGCGTCTGTAAAGGATGCCGAGGGAGTAAAGTCACTAGGAAAAATTGTCCAATCGAATTTTGAATCACCTTTGGTGGTCGTTGTATCTGCGATGGGTAAGATGACCAATGCATTTGAAGAAATCACCAATTTATATTTTGGAAAGCAAGATCGGTTGGATAAAGCTTTAGACAAAATAAGAAACTATCATCTTGAGGTTATTGATAAATTGTTTTTGGCATCCCAAGATAATCTCATTGAACAGTTGGAGGAGCTATTCTCTGATTTAAAATTATTTTTTCGAGGGAATTTTCATCAAAACCGTGCGTTTGTATATGATCAAATTGTGGTCTATGGCGAATTATTATGCACCAAAATTATCCATCATTACCTCAATTCTATTGGTTTAGACAATGTGTTAATTGATTCAAGAAAATGCATCAAAACTGATTCTTATTTTCGAGATGCAAATTTGAACTGGCAGCTTACTATTGAATTGATCAAAAAGTTTGTACATCCAAAAAAAGTAACGCTAGCACAAGGTTTTATAGCAAGTGATTTAGCAGGAAATTCAACTACATTGGGTAGAGAGGGTTCAGATTATACGGCAGCTATATTTGGGTATGCGCTTGATGCACAATCAGTAACGGTTTGGAAAGATGTTCGAGGCATAATGAACGGAAATCCCAAAATATTTGATCCAACTGTATTGCTGAAAAGAGTTTCTTATCGAGAAGCTATTGAATTGGCTTATTATGGAGCTTCGGTAATACACCCCAAGACTATTCAGCCAGTCCAGAGAAAAAAAATCCCTTTTTTTGTCAGATCATTTCAAGAGCCACATATTACTGGAACGAAAATTGGCTTGGGACACAAGTTAAAACCTAAGGTTTCTTGTTTCATCAAAAAGGAAAATCTTGTATTATTAAAAATTTCTACTTTAGACTTTTCATTTTTAATTGAGAAGAACATCAGCGAGGTATTTGCACTTCTGGATCGTTATCAGATGAGGGTGGAGTTGACTCAGAATTCGGCTATTAGTTTTTCAGTTTGTTTTTCTAATAAATATAGAAGGTTGATAGAGCTCATTTCTGTATTAAAGAAAAAATTTAAAGTTGTTGTATATCGAGATGTGATGCTCTATACAATTAGACATTTTGATCAGCAAGCAATTGATCGGATTTCTAAAAATGGAAAAAGAGTTTTGTTGGAGCAGCGAACTCTAGAAACAGCACAGTTTGTATGTATATAGCGTTAGTTGATTACAGAATTAAGGTCAAATTGTGAAATATTATCACCACATGAGCCCTTTGAATAATTCACATTTCTGGCTGAGCAATTTTTGGGTTGTTTTTCTACTTTTAATTACTCATTATGTACTTAAGTCATCTTTTTCTTGATAATGTTTTGTTAAATATTTGTCCATATCACACCCTTATAGGCTTATTTTCTATCTTTATTAGACGCTCTATCCTGGAGAACACCTTAAATTGTATGCTACGGCCTCTATAATTGCTGGTAATGAACTTCCTCTAAGCCTTTCAACCTGGTGATTTGACAACTATACCACCGATTTAGACCAAATGTCTGTTACTAGATCCAGTGTTTCTTACTAATCTCTTTATTCTAGAATGTGTTTATAATGGCTCTAATGCTTTCATTATGGAGTAGATCTTAAACAGATAAATTTGCTGGTAGGACAGATTTCAACGATATGGATACTCTCTTAATAAAAATTTGTACATTTGCGCCACTGTAACTGCGTCACATATATTACTTAATTGAGAAATATACTTTCTGATTCTACCCGGTTGTTATCTTGTAATAGATTGGCAATAGACCGTATCTTCTTTAATGTAATTACCCCCCCCCATTTATTTTGGAATAGGGATCGGGTAAATCCTTTCCAGTTTCAGTTCAACTATTTTTTTGAAGAGCTTACTCTTTTAGGGTATGCTTTCTTATGCTTGCTTTCTCTTTTCTATAGGGAAGGATATGGAGCCTCTATTCCCCGAATTTTCAAACCTCAGTATGGGGGGGGGGGGTAAGTCCATCCTATGATTTTTCACCTATCCGTTTTGAGGAGCTTTCATCTATTACAATCAATTATAAACATCAACAAACCTATTAAATATACTATCTGATGAGATTAAGAATCTTTCCATTTCCATTATTCATTTCCGTATTAGGGCTACTTCTGTTATTTTCGTGTAATGATGAAGATACGCCCACAGCACCTATTGAGCCGGTATTGGCTAAGTTTACCATCGCCACATCTACTGGTGTTGGCGGTTCGGTAACGTCTAGTCAAAGTGTAGATGGTGGCCAGTCGGTGACCGTTACTGCCACTGCCCAAGAGCACTATCAATTGAAGCAATGGACAGGGGATTGTGGTAGTTTTAGCCCAGACAATTCAGAAATCACCATCACCGCTTCCAAGAATTGTCAGATTGGAGCTGAGTTTGAGAAGATCAAGTATAGCATCACCGCCGGTTCAACCGATGGAGGCAGTGTCGGAGAGGGGGAATTGTCAAGAGAGTTTGGACAGGTAGCGTCTTTTACAGCAGAGCCTGAAGAAGGCTATCAGTTAAGCGGATGGACACCGTCCGAGGGCAGCGAATGTTCTGACCTTATAGCCGTCAACAACAAGGTAACCTTCACTGTTACAGGTAATTGTAGTTTGGAAGCGGTCTTTACCAAAGCCCCTCGTACCATTACGATAGAAGAGAACGAGAATGGGGAAATAGGCATCACCCCATCTGCAACAGTTGATCATGGTGATGAGGTAGTGGTTACTGCCAATGCCAATAAACATTACGCCTTCAAGGGTTGGTCTGGAAGCTGTGGAGAATTAAATAACGATGAATCAAGCATAGTGATTACTCTGGTATCTGATTGTTCACTAGGAGCGGTTTTTGAAAAAGTAAGCTATACCATCACGGCGACCTCTACTGATGGGGGAATCGTGGTCCGAGATGGACAGCAGGTTGATGAGGAATTATCTATAGTCTATGGAGAGACATCTACTTTGACAGCAGCCCCTGACAAGGGCTATCAGTTTAGTGAATGGAGAAGTGAAGATTGTCCTACCCTTGCAGATGCTACAGATGTTGAAGCGGAGTTCGTGGTTGAAGGGGATTGTCAATTGGAGGCGGTATTTGAAAAAGCTCCTCGTATGATATCGGCAGCAGAGAACGAAAATGGACAGATAACCATTAGCCCATCAGAGGGTGTAGTTTATGGTGATGAGGTGGAGGTTACAGCAACCGCTGATGAGCATTATGCCTTCAAGGGTTGGTCCGGAGATTGTGGTGATTTAAACGATGACGAATCAAGCCTAACGATTACTATATTGGAAGATTGTACGATAGAAGCGGTATTTGAAAAGGTATCTTATACCATCACAGCGACATCTTCTGAAGGAGGAAGTGTTGGCGATGAGGATTCGGAGACGGGTATTAGTATCGTCCATGGAGATACCATCTCTTTGACAGCAACACCCCAAGAGGGGTATCAATTTAGTAGATGGATAACTGAAGGAGGAATGTCCCCTTCGAATTGTCCTACACTTGCCAATAATACAGATCCTGTGGTTGAGTTCATTGTTGAGGGTAATTGTCAATTAGAGGCGGTGTTTGAAAAAGCACAATACACCATCAGTGCTTCAATATCAGATGGAGGATCGGTAAATGATTCAGAAGGTCAGTCATTAGGAGGTGATGATTCCTTAACCAAGGAACATGGCCAGACCATTTCCTTGACAGCAATCCCTGATGAGGGTTATGTATTTGAGCGATGGGAGATAATGGAAGATACGGATTGTCCAGTCATAGCGGATGCTTCTGATCCTAAATTGGAATTTTCTGTTGAGGGTAATTGTGGATTGTCTGTCTTGTTTTCCAAGGCATCTCGCACGATTACGATAGAAGAAAACGAGAATGGACGGATAATGATTACACCATCGGAGAATCTTGTTTATGGTGATGAGGTGGAGGTTACAGCCACAGCCAATGAGCATTATGGTTTCGAGGAATGGGTATTAAGTTGTGGTGAAGAGGATTCTCCGGACATTGATGTAGAGGAGAGGACTATTTCTTTCGTAGTGACTAGAGATTGTGCAATCAAGGCGGTATTTAAGGAGGTATTATACAGCATTACTGCTGAAGGTGGTACTGGGGGTAGCGTGGATAGTGAAGAAGAGGAAAGAGGTTTTGGTCAGGAAGTTCGCATTACCGCTGAGCCGGATGATGGTTATGAATTTGATCGGTGGCGTGCATCGGGTTCTGGTTGTCCTGATGATATTGTTTTAACTAATGAGCAAGTGCGTTTTGACGTAGGTGGTAATTGTTCATTAGAGGCTTTGTTTACTGAGGTAGAATCATCTGGAGGTGATCCGACAACGAATCAACCTACCGATACGCAGCCTACTGGTACACAGCCCACTAATACGCAACCTACTAATAACCAGCCCACTACTACAACTCCAACCAATCAACCGACAACGAATCAACCTACCACTACTACGAATCAACCTACTAATACGCAACCTACCAATACCCAAACTCCCCCGCCTACGATTATATGTGATGATACTAGGACAGATCTCATATACGAAGAAGATGGATACATCAAAGCAAGTTGTGCTGCTTGGTCAAAAATTGGTCAGCGTGTTACCTATGCTGGTAATCAGTATCTTATTGCCGATACTCGAATACTAAGAAGTCAAGCAAGGGGTGGTAACAACC
The DNA here is from genome assembly GCA_002238525.1 of Flavobacteriaceae bacterium bin25. Classification (GTDB taxonomy): domain Bacteria; phylum Bacteroidota; class Bacteroidia; order Flavobacteriales; family Flavobacteriaceae; genus Bin25. The sequence goes on along the minus strand of MPMN01000003.1, from coordinate 58,920 downwards.
TTCAATACGTAGTTACCACATTTGTTACGAGTATGAATCAATTGTTTAGGGTTCCCCATCCTGATCATAATATGATAGTCCCAACAACGTATAATCACGGAGATATCAGCAAATGGGATGTGATCAATGTGAAAAATATGAGGCAAATGTTTGCAGGTGTTCAGGGTTTCCCTTATGATCTCGGTGTTTGGGAGGTCAATAATGTGAAAGATATGAGCGGTATGTTCCAGGGAAGTGACTACAATCAACTACTTGGTTGGGTCGATGGGGTCAGTAATGTGAAGGATATGAGTTTTATGTTTAAAGACGCAAGCGAATTTAATCAAAATATCGGCAATTGGAATGTGAGTAATGTAACTTTTATGCAACATATGTTTGATGGTGCGGCTAAATTCAATGGAAACATCGGTTCTTGGGATGTCAGTAAAGTGGATAATATGATCTATATGTTCCGCAACGCACGTGCCTTTAACCAACCTGTCAATAATTGGAATGTGGGTAATGTAGGTCTTATGACTGGAATGTTTTCTGGTGCAAGGGTATTCAATCAAGATGTCAATAATTGGAATGTGGGTAGTGTAAGGGATATGAGAGAGATGTTTAAAGATGCTCGGAAATTCAATCCATTTATGGGTAGTTGGGATGTCAGTAATGTGAGGGATATGAGTGGTATGTTTAGAGATACTGAGGAATTCTATTCAGACATCAGTTCTTGGAATGTCAGTAATGTGACCACGATGAGGGAAATGTTTCGAGGATCTGGATTCTCAAGATTAGGTCATGTTCCCATTGCCATTGGTAAATGGGATGTCAGTAATGTGAGGGATATGTCTGGTATGTTTCGAAGTGCTAAGTTCAATACAGATATCAGTGGTTGGGATGTCAGCAATGTGACCGATATGAGTGGGATGTTTCAAGGTGCTAGTAACTTCAATCAAGATATCAGTAAATGGGATGTTAGTAATGTGAGGGATATGTCTAGTATGTTTGCTTTCGTGAATAAAAATCATCCATCTATTGGTTCTTGGAATGTCGGTAACGTGACCAATATGCAGAGTATGTTTCATAGCAACAGTGCATTCAATGTAGACATCAGTAGATGGGATGTCGGTAATGTTACCAATATGAAGGAAATGTTTAGAGAGGCTCGGGCTTTCAATCGAGATATTGGTGGTTGGGATGTCGGTAATGTTATCACTATGGAGGGAATGTTTTTCCGTGCAAATGCCTTCAATCAGCCTATTGGTGATTGGGATGTCGGTAATGTGACCACTATGAAGGGAATGTTTGAAGGTGGAGTTACTACTGTAACCAAGTTAGTTACATTCAATCAAGACATTAGTAAATGGGATGTCAGTAATGTGACCGATATGGACTCAATGTTTCGAAGAAGTGTATTCAATCAGCCTATTGGTGATTGGGATGTCGGTAATGTGACCACGATGAGGCAAATGTTTCAACAAAATCAGGTATTCAATCAGCCTATTGGTTCTTGGGATGTCGGTAAAGTGGAAAATATGGAATCAATGTTTTATGGGGAGACTGGATCACAAGGTCAGGGTCTATTTGAATATCGAACTCCATTCAATCAAGACATTAGTAACTGGGATGTCAGTAATGTAACCAATATGAAATGGATGTTTAGAACGTCTAAATTCAGTGGAAATATCAAGGGATGGGATGTCAGGAAAGTAACCAAATGCTTACAAATTTACCGAGCTGCTGACGGACTCACCAGTGCAAGTGGGAGGAGAATTACATTCCCTAATTGTGGTGAATCTACCTTTTAGACAAACGCATATTTATTTGTGTCCTCAACAGATGATCCATAATTTTAAGATGTTTTATAGCTGATAGCGATTCGCCATCGCGACGTTATGATCCTGGATTTTGTGGTTATTGTACGGAGGTTACAAGTTTTGACGCATGTGCTTTATTATGTATTCTATGAGCAAAATAATTTAATTGAGGTCAGTAGATAATTTCATAATTTAGAGGTAATTATATATCTGAAGTTCCCCTCTTTTTTATTTTTCACTTTTAGAAAATTGAATCGGATTATAGATTTTCAAGTATGATATTCTAGGAACTCTACGATTAATTAGCAAGGTAGGTTTTAGAAAATTCCAAACAAAATTCCGAAATGTCTTCTCTGCATTTTTCAAAAGCAGCCAAAATTTGTTTTTCCGAACCAACTACTTTGGATGGGTCTTTAAAGTTTTGATGAATTCTAAAAGCTGTTGAATTTGGAAAAATTGGGCAATTTTCATTCGCATGATCGCAAACAGTGATGATGAAATCAAAGTCAATTCCTAAATACTCTCTTAAATCGTTAGAAGTGTGAAATGAAATATCTATTCCTACTTCCGTCATCGTTTTTATAGCAAGGGGATTAATTTGATGAGGGTTTGTGCCTGCACTATAAACCCGATGAATATTTCCTGTATAGTAGTTCAAAAAACCATGGGCAATTTGCGACCTACATGAATTTCCAGTGCATAAAACCAAGATTTTTTTCATTGATAAAGGGCTTTAATTTTTCTAACGATAGTTTGGGCTAATTTAAGGTGGCTTTCTATTGTCCAGCCAGCCACATGCGGACTAAGAATAACCTGGTCAGATTGGATGAGATAGTTCAGAGCACTAGGAATTTTAGTTTGGTTGAAAACCGAATTAAACCCTTTGGATTCGTATTCTAATACATCCAATCCTGCTCCTATGATTTTTTTTGATTTTAATCCATTAACTAGATCAATCGTATTGACTACAGATCCTCTTGAGGTGTTGATTAACCAAAATGATTTTTTCATTTGATGGATAAAATTGCTGTCCAACATATGATATGAATTGGGATTTTCCGAAACATGAAAACTTATCACATCAGCTGATTGAAATATTTGCTTTAAGGGGACTTGTTTTGCATACAAATTGCCCTTTTGGGGAAGTATATCATAACAATATACTTTGGTTGCGAACCCAAATAAATTTTTAGCAAAAGCTTTGCCGGTATGGCCATATCCAATAATCCCGACAGTTTTGCCGCTGAGTTCGGTACCCCTAAATTCTTCACGAGACCAATTGTGACTACAAACGGATTTATTGGCTTGGTAAAGTTTGTTCAAGAGTGTCAACAACATACCAAGAGCATGCTCTCCAACGGCATTGCTATTGCCCTCTGGAGCTGAAATTAATTTTATTCTTTTTGCTTGGTCAGAGCTGAGGTGTATATTTTCTAAGCCTGAGCCCACACGAGCAATAAATTTTAGTTTTTTGGCATGGTCTAAAATCCGACTATCTATAGGTATGCGACTTCGGATTATCAATCCTTCCACCGAAGTGATCAGTTTTTGAATTTCATCTAAATCACTATCATAGGATATGATGTTTTCAAACCCCAAATCAGAAAGGTTTTGAATTAGGTGGGGATGATTTTTCTCTAGATGTAAAATTTTTGGGGTAGCCATTAAAATCCCAAAGATACCTTGGCGATATAAAAAAATAATAGAATACTGAATATATCGTTACTGGTAGTAATAAATGGACCCGTAGCTAGTGCTGGATCAAGTCTCCATTTATTAAGAATAAGTGGAACTAAAGTTCCGATAATCCCCGCAACGATTATGACTACATATAGAGACAAGGCTATTGTCAGACTAAATCTTAAATCTTGATTAATGGCTAACCCAAATAGAATGATTAAACCACCGAGAGCGATCCCATTGATTAGACTGAGTCCAAATTCTTTAAATAGCAGCTTGTGAATAGATCCTCTGATGATATTATTAGCGATACCTTGAACAATTATAGCAGAAGATTGAACACCGACATTTCCTGCCATTGCGCTTATCAATGGAGTATAAAAAAACAATGCCCTGAGGCTTTGACTTTCCATTATGGATTCATAACCTTGGAGAATAAATACAGTGCCGAGCCCACCAAATAAACCTAGTAGTAACCAAGGTAATCTAGCTCGAGTTAAATCAATTACCGAATCATATATTTCAACTGGGGTTGAAACACCTGCACTCAAAAAATAATCTTCTTCTGCCGCTTCTGCAAAAAAATCAACGGCATCATCAATGGTTATTCTTCCGATCAAACGAGTTTGGTCATCAACAACGGGGAGTGCTTCTAAATCGTATTTGCGCATGATGCGTACGACATCTTCCATAGGCCTTTGATCATGCACATAGTCAACCTTAGGAATATATATGTCTTTTACGGTGGCATGCTCTTGAGCTGTGATGAGATCTTTTAGAGAAAGCCTTCCCAATAATTTATGGTGATCATCAACTACATATATTGAATGCACTCTTTTTACATTCTTCGCCATTGATCTCATTTCAGTTAAGCAATCAGTGATTTTTGTGTCCAAGTGCACTTTAATGAGTTCCTTTGCCATGATAGCACCAGCAGTGTTTTCCTGGTATTTCAGAAGTTCTCTGATGTGTTGGAGAAGATTTCCATCATTGATTTGCTCCATCACCCGTGATTGTCTATCTTGGGGAAGTTCACCAACTACATCGGCTGCATCGTCGGTATCTAGTTCTTGAATTTCTTGGGCAATTTCTTTGGGTGTAAGTTTCTTGAGAATTTCTAGTCTCGTATCTTCATCAACTTCTGCTAGTGCATCAGCAGTTTTCTTGGTATCAATTAGCTTAAAAAGGTATACTGCTTGATCTTGAGGCAATCTCTCAAATATTTCAGCAATATCGGCGTAGTGTGCAGAAAGAAGTTTTTCTTTTAGCTTGTGATCTTCCTTAAGTTCAATCCAATTTTGGATTTCTTCTATTATTGCATTATTTATTTGGAAGCCTTGCATTTTCCAATTTTCTAGTGATATCTACAAATTCCATACTGGAAAGTTCTTCTGGACGTTTAGAAAATAATTCATCTTGAAATAGGGATTCGGGAATCAAAAATCGCTTTAGACTGTTTCTGAGTTTTTTTCTACGTTGATTAAAACTTGTTTGGACAATTTTAAACAATAAATCGATATTACATGGGTATTCGTGATCAATTAATCTGGTCAATCGAATTACACTTGAATCTACTTTTGGTTTGGGATAGAACTGTGTTGATGGTACATCAAACAATATTTCTACTTGATAAAATAACTGTATTAATACTGATAAAATACCATATTGTCTAGAACCGGGTGTGCTAGCAATTCTATGGGCAACTTCTTTTTGGAACATACCCAACAGATTGGGTATTAGATGACGATATTTGATGAGTCTAAATAGAATTTGGGAAGAGATATTGTAAGGAAAGTTGCCGATCAGAGAAAATTGTTGCTTGTCAAAAACTTCTTCGATGTCTAGTTTTAAAAAGTCTTTAACGATGATATTAATTTCTAAACTTGGCACATTAATTTGAAGAAGTTCGATTGATTTTGGATCGATTTCTACAACTGTGAGATTGATTTTTTCTTTAATCAAGTGTTTTGTAAGTGCTCCTACTCCTGGTCCTACTTCTAGAACATTTTTACAAGAATTTATGGGCATAGATTTAACAATCCGACGAGCAGTGGTTATTTCTGTCAGGTGGTGTTGTCCAAATTTTTTGGCAAACCGAAACATGGTTTATGATTTGGAGTTATGGGTATAACTTGATTATTTACCAAAGGTAAGTCAATAGTCTATACATCAAACTCCGGATGCAGAGTAATCTTCGGTAAAAACTATAGGATATTTCACTTATATTGTATCTGGCATTACCAATTTTAATTCTAAAAACAAAAAACCATAAGGTTAAGTTCAAATACACTCAAATTCAGAAATCAATTGTTGAATGATAAGATTAGCTTCGGTTGAATTAGTATAGAAGATGGTTTTACGAGTCAGAGAATTCTATAGAGTCAAAACCAGTATATTCTGCCACAGCTTTAGGAATGATCAATTTTGTCGAATCTTGAAAATTCTCAATCATACAAGCCAAAATCCTAGGGAGGGCAAGGGCGCTACCATTTAGGGTATGGAGCAAGTGTCTATTATGATGTTTATCACGATAGCGTAATTGGAGCCTATTGGATTGGTAGGACTCAAAATTGGAAACAGAGCTAACCTCAAGCCACTTCTCTTGGGCAGCTGAATACACTTCAAAATCATAAGTAATTGAGGCGGTAAACCCCAGATCTCCGCCACACAATTTTAGAACCCTAAAGGGTAGCTCCAATAATGTGAGAATCCTCTTGACATGAGCAATCATCTCTTGAAGAGCATTGGAGGAGTTCTCCGGTTTTTCGATTCGTACAATTTCCACTTTATCGAATTGGTGTAATCGGTTGAGGCCCTTAACATCTTTACCATAGCTCCCAGCTTCTCTTCTGAAACATGGGGTATAACTAGTCATTTTTATGGGTAGGTCAGATTCCTTCAAATAACTATCTCGATAAAGATTTGTTAGAGGAACTTCTGAGGTTGGAATCAAGTAGAGATTATCTTTCTCGATATGATACATTTGGCCTTCTTTATCAGGTAATTGTCCGGTTGCAAATCCTGATTGTTCGTTCACTAGAATAGGCAGAGCATATTCTTTATATCCAGCTTGAATATTTTGGTCTAAAAAAAAATTTACAAGACCTCGTTGTAATTGGGCTAGTTTTCCAACATATACCGGAAAACCACGACCAGAAAGTTTAACGCCATTTTCAAACTGTATTAAATTTTGCTTAGAAGCAAGTTCCCAGTGGGGGAGTGCTTTATTGAGAATTTGGGGAATTTTACCTGAGTTAAAGATTTCAACATTATGGTCTGCTGTCGTTCCCTCAGGTACTTCGGGATGAGGAATATTGGGTATATCTATGAGGTAGTTGTTAAGTTTCTTCTGGTTCTGTTGAAATTCTTGACTCAATTGTCCAGTAGACTTTTTGAGCGAGCTGTTTTTTTTAATTAAGTCTTGAGCTTCTTTGTGTTGGCCACTCTTTATCAATTGGGGAATCAGACTATTTCTAGAGTTTATTTCTGCCTGAATGGAATTGAGTTTTTTTTGGATGCTTCTTTTTGAAAAATCAAGGGATAAAATTTGATGTAGTTGTTTTTCTACGTCAAGGCCTCTTTTTTTTTGACTTTCGATTATCTTTTCAGTATGTTCTCTGATGTATTTTACTGTAAGCATAAATTGTTATACCAGCAGACAAAAATAAAAGACAATCAACAATTACCCATATAATTGCTTAAATAAATAATCTTTACAATGTTATCCATTAGAATGGCATAGGAAATAGTGCGTTTATATTCCATATCTATTGGAGAATGTCGGATTTATTGGGATCTCTTATGTAAAACCAAAATGTGATATCTACCTAAATAATAAAACGGATCGGACGGCCAGTTAAATTTTCCAAACTATCACATGTTCGTATTGTACAAGATTACTTTTAAAAAATGCTTCCATATTATTTGCGTGATAAATTATTTCTATATTTGATCATAACTGGTACTCCTAGTCAATTGGATCTTGGTAATTATTCCGATAATCGAAAATCAGTTGATTTATTTATTCACTTGATTATTATTTGTGTATTTTACGGGATAATTCCAAGCTACGGAAACAGAAATAGCAGGTAAAAATATCGAAAATAAATATGGGTCATCATTATAAAATTTGATAAAAAGCTACTCATCTTATTCAATAAGATTGAATTAAATGAACATAAATAACAGAACAATTTATTGTAAAGACAACTTAGATGTCTTGAGGAATATTGATAGTGACTGTGTAGATATGATTTATTTAGACCCACCTTTTAATAAGAATAAATCATTTACAGCACCAATTGGTAGTAGTGCAAAGGGGGCAACATTCAAAGATATTTTTGGAAAAGAAGACTATAAAGATGAATGGAAAGATGAGTTTAAAGTAGAACATAAAGAGCTTTATGACTTTTTAGAAACCATGCCATTTTACGCTAATGAAAGCGATGTTGCTTATATAGCATATATGGCGATTAGATTAATAGAATGTCATCGAGTCCTTAAAGATGATGGTTGTCTATTCTATCATTGTGATGATACCATGCAGCACTATATAAAAATAATGTTAGATATTGTATTTGGTAGAAAGAATTTCATTAATGAAATCAATTGGCAGAGGTATCAGTCCCATTCATTAAAAAAGAAGGGGTTTGATAGAGTAACAGATGCAATACTGTATTACCAAAAAACTGATGAATTCCAATCGAATACTCTTTACGTAAAAAGAGTTGAATATCGAAAAAAACATTTTAAACATATCGAAAAAGAAACTGGGAGAAGGTTTCAACATATAGCCTTAGAAAAATCTTCAAATTACAAATACAAAGGAGAGGAAAGAATTGTAAATGGAGAAGTTTATAAGACTGATGTAGGTTGGATATGGAGCCAACAAACATTTGATGAAAGAATAAAAGAGAATCCGTATCTGATTTATAAGACAAAGAATGGCAGGTTAAGGTATAAAATGTATGAGGATGAATGGAAGGGTAAACCGATGATTGATCTATGGAATGACATTCCTACAACCAAAATGTCTAAAAAAGAAAAAAAGGGATATCCAACTCAAAAGCCGTTAGTACTATTGGAGAGGCTCATTTTAAATTCTACTGATGAAAAGGATATGGTTTTAGATCCATTTTGTGGTTGCGCTACAGCATTGATTGCCGCCGAAAAACTAGAAAGACAATGGGTTGGCATTGATATTTCTGTAAAAGCATTTGAGATTGTTAAGGAAAGATTGAGTGAAGAAGTGGAAGGATTTAATGGGAATTACAAGCAGTTTGGTGTTTTTAACATAAATAGACCGATAAATTTTACAACAAATTCGCCAATTCTAAGTAAGGAAAATAGTAAGCCAAAAAAATATATATATGTAATTAGTAATCCTAACCATAAGGGATATAAAGTGGGTATTGCTAAAAATGTAAAACAGAGACTGAATGGATATCAAACTTCAGATCCTAATAGAGGTTTTAAGTTGGAGTTTAGTATAAAAACTGAAAATTATAGAGAAGTAGAATCCGAAATACATAGTTATTTCAGTGCTAATTACGAATGGGTTAATCGTGATTTAAAGGAAATCATCAATAGAATCAAACTTTTCATTAAGGAATACGACAAATAATTTATAGCGGCGAAATTTTATTCCATAAATCTTTCATCTATTTTATCTCCTACATTATAGATTGTTTATTTTTCGTCCCAATGGCTGGTCAGTATAGAATCATCTCCGGCCGTATTTTATTCTCATTGATGGTTTTATACTTAGGTTCCTTCTACTATTAGGCCTTTCAGCGTCAAAGATAGAAGCAGGTTTGTTGTGCCTTATTAATTGTAATTTTGAATTTGAATATGGGCAAGGTTAGTGTATCTCCAGATCTGTTACTTTGGGCTTGTGATCGTTCCGGGCGGGAGTTTGATGATTTAGTAGTGAAGTTTCCTAGTCTTCATAGTTGGATTTACAAGGGGGGAAAGCCAACATTTAAGCAATTAGAGAAATTTGCTAAGGCAACCTATACGCCATTCGGTTATTTTTTTCTAAATAAGCCACCTGAGAGGAAAATGCCCATTACGGATTATCGTACGATTCAAGGTCTTTCAAAAGTAAAACATAGTCCCAATTTGCTTGAAACCATTTATACAATGCAAAGTAGACAAGATTGGTTGCGGGATTATTTAATCGACTCAGGTGTTGAACCATTAAAATTTGTTGGTAGTGCAAATATTACTGATCACCCACATGTTATCGCAAGAATGATTCAAAGGTCTCTGGGTATAGAATCTGGTTGGGCATCTTCAATGAACAATTGGGAAAATGCAGTTAATGGATTGCGAGCCAAAATTGAAGATATAGGTATTACTGCAGTAATCAATGGTGTGGTTGGAAATGACACAAGTAGAAAATTGAGCGTAGAAGAATTTCGTGGTTTTGCTCTTTCAGATTCATATGCTCCCCTCATTTTTGTTAATGGGTCAGATTCTAAGTCTGCTCAAATTTTTACTCTAGCCCATGAATTAGCTCATATTTGGCTTGGAGGGAAGGGACTCTCAAGTCTTGAATTTCTATTGCCTGGTAGTTCTGAAATCGAAAAATGGTGTAATAGGTGTGCTGCTGAGTTTTTAGTGCCTACTGTTCAGTTGAAGGAAAAATGGTTGGAGTTTTCAGAAAAAGAAGATCGTTTCAGAAAACTTGCCAAAGTTTTTAAAGTGAGCCCACTTGTGATCTGTCGAAGGTCTTATGACTTGTATCTTATAGATAAAAATGAGTATTTAGAGTATTACAACTCATACTTGTCCGATGAGAAGGAAAGAAAGAAGAATGCCGTCAGTAGCTCAGAGGGCGGAAATTTCTATAACACCCAAAATGCTAGGATTGGAATAAAGTTTTTCACTAATATTTTATTTGCTGCTCAAGAGGGTAGGATTGGCTTTAAAGAAGCCTACGAGCTAACAGATTTGTACGGAGGATCATTTCAAGGATACGCTAATCATTTGAAATTGGAATTACCATGATGAGTAGTAAATTGTTCTATTTACTTGACTCAGATGTGTTGATTACAGCTAAAAATAGCTATTACGGTTTTGATCTTTGTCCTGGATTTTGGAAAAGTCTTCAATATCATCACAATGAGGGGAATATTTTCAGCATAGACAAAGTCTTTCAAGAATTAACTCGAGGCAAAAAGGAGGATAATCTGATAAAATGGTCGAAAAATAATTTACCACAAGATTTTTTCAAATCCTCAGATTCTAATGAGGTGGTTAATAATTACCGCACAATAATTAATTGGGTAGAGAATAGGGACTTTAAAGACAATGCCAAGAAGAGATTTGCAAGTGGTGCAGATGGCTGGCTAATAGCCTATGCAAAAACCCATAATGCAACTCTTGTGACCAATGAAAAAAGTGAACCAAAGTCAAAAAAGAAAGTTAAAATCCCTGATGTTTGTGAAAATTTTGATGTAAGTTATAGAACTGTATTTTACATGTTAGATGCTCTAAAAGTACAATTCAAACTAAATTGAATTTCTTTTGATAGGAAAATAAATCAATTCTTTAAGTGAAGTGACACAACCTTTACAATCTCTATTGGCATAAGTTATCGCTATTGCGGATTTATACCATTTAGTCACTATATTTGCTCAAAAGGGATTTGATGTATCATTCATATTCTGTAATGGATTTTATGAGTTCAGAATCCATCTGATCAACCATGTGATTTATACTATGTTCATAGGACACAATTAATTGATTAAATTTTCTGATATGCCTAAAAAAAATGACATACAAGTACAAGAGAGCGAGGATGAACTGAAGAAGCTCATGCCCAAGCAAAAGAGCAATAGCAATAAAAATAAAGTTAAGATGCTTCTCTTGCTCAAACAGGGGAAAGTGACTTATTCCAGGGACTTAATCCCCAGGCTTAAGGTTTGCCGTAGGACTATTTATCATTGGCTTAGGTCATACGATGAAGGCGGTTTAAAGGAATTGCTCGCTATCAGAAAGCGAGGAGGCATTCCGCCATTGATAACCGAACAAACCAAAAAAGCCATAGCAGCTATGCTTGCAGATCCTAAAACAACGATAACTAGTTATGTTGAGTTATTAGCATGGGTGCATAAAAATCACCAATCCAATATAAGTTATCAAGTTCTTTATAAGCACTGTCGGAAACATCACAATAGTAGGTTAAAAGTTTCCAGAAAATCTCATCATAAAAAAGATAAAGATGCTGAACGGACCTTCAAAGAAGAGAAACTTCCAAGCCAAGTAAACTATCTGAAATTAAAAGCAGTACAGCTAAGAATAAGTTTGACTCGGTGAATCTTTATTTTCAAGATGAATCTCGTTTCGGATTAATGACCAAACAAAAGCGGGTGTTGGTTTCCAAAGGTGTCAAGCCTATTGGTAAGTATCAGCACAGCTATCAATCGTTTTGGTTATGGGGATGCTTTTCACCTATTACAGGAAATAGCTTCTATTGGGAAACATCATCAGTGTCTAATGATATTTTCGAGGGTTTTCTGAATGATTTGAGCAAACAAAATCCGAAAGAACTTAAAATTCTGATTATAGACAATGCTGGCTTTCATGCTACTAAGAATATGACCATTCCGGAAAACATTGCGTTCATCAGAATTCCTCCATATACCCCAGAGCTTAATCCTGCTGAAAAGGTATGGCAATGGATGAAAGAAAGAGTGGCTATGAAATTCTTTGAAGATCTTGAATCTCTAAAGAAAAAAATAACCGAGATGATAACTGAACTGAAGTCTGAACTCATCAAATCCATTACAGGATATGAATTATACACCAAAGCCTTTTTGAGCGAATTCAGTGTTTAAATGGTATTACATGGTATGATTGTTGAGCAACATCGTCTTATACTCGGTTGGTGAAGTTTATCAAATAAGCCGTGATCAGTCGTTCTTGACATCAGAACTTAACTGTTGAGAGATGATTTTCAAACACTTAGTACGATCTTTTTGAATTTGTTTTTTTAGGTAATCAAGTTTTTGAAATTTTTTTTGATTCCGGATCCTTTGGTAAAAGTTGATTTTTATTTTTTCCCCATAAATCATACCATCAAAGTCAAAAAGGTTTACTTCAATATGAATTTGACTGTTTTTATTCTTAATGGTTGGTCTATTGCCAATATTTAGCATGCCGAAATGTTGGGTTTTGTCTACTATTACATCCACCAAATAAACACCATTTTTAGGAACTAACTTGTACTCATGTTCTATGTTGATATTCGCAGTTGGAAATCCTAATGTTCTTCCAAGTGCATTTCCCTTGATGACAGTACCTTGGATGGAATAATGAGTATTTAAATAACTGTTTGCAGTAGGGATATCTCCATTGATTAGCGCTAGTCTTACCTTAGTGGAGCTAACAGAAATATCTTTAATTTCTTGTGGAGGAATGACACTGACCTTAAAATCGAATTTTCCCCCATAATCAATTAGGGTATCAACATTGGCTTCTCGTTTTTTACCAAATCGATGATCATAACCGATGATTACATGACTGAGATTTAGTTTTTCTACTAGAATTTCTTTTATAAAGGTTTCAGCAGTTTGGGTTGAGAACTTTTTGGAAAAAGGATGAATGATCAAATTATCTACTCCGAGCGCATTGATTTTATCTTGTTTTTCCTCAATCGTATCAATTAACTTTAGGTTTTCTTCTGGTTGAAGAATCATTCTCGGATGTGGAAAAAAACTCAATACTGTGGATTGGAGTTCGCCTTTTCTAGCGGTATGAACAAGTTGATTTAGAATTTTTTGATGACCAATATGGACTCCATCAAATGTTCCGATAGTCAATGCTGATTTTTTTTTGGCACAGTATTGGTCTATATGATTAAAAACTTGCATAATAAACATTCAAAATTGTTACACAAGATGGTACTTGAATAGATTATTTATTGTTGATGCACTATGAGTAATGAATGTTGAGAAAGTCATAAGATAATTCTGGATATTTCAATTAAAGTACCTTTTTCACTAAGGAATTTGCATTTTCAAGGCCTAGGTCCCAAAGTTATACCTATCAACTATTACATCAAGAGAGAATATATGGCCAATCTTGCATATACATCAGCGATTAATTTTGTAAAAATGCTGTGAAATTCTTTCATGACGAGGACAATAAATCAATAAATTGGATGAATTCTAGTTGTATTGATTCATGGTATGAGATAGACCTCGTAACACGAAAGTATTGACTATTTGAGCGCATTTTGGTAACAATAAGTCTATCTGTTTTTGTTCATGTTCAGTCCATTTCCCCAAGACAAAGGCAACCTTATTGTAGATAGGTTCTGATGTCCCAATGCCAAAGCGCAGACGATTATATTTTTGTGTGCCCAAATAAGATTCTATACTATTAAGACCGTTATGCCCAGCGCTACTTCCTTTGGCACGCAGTCTTATTTTACCAAAAGGAAGCTGTAGTTCATCTGCTATAATAATCATATTTTCAGTTGAAATCTTTTTTTTTTGAAGCCAATAGTTGACTGATCGGCCTGATAGATTCATAAATGTGCTTGGTTTTAAAAGAAAAATTCTTTTTCCTTTGAAATCCCATTGTGTAAGGTATCCTAATTTTTTTGAGTCAAATTTTAACTTGTTTTCTTGTGCTATATAATCCAGGATATAAAACCCAATATTGTGTCGAGTATCAAAGTACTCCATACCGACATTACCAAGTCCGACAATCAGGTAATTATTCATTAGATTCTGTTGTTTTCTTTTATGAAAACCACCAAGAATATTCATCAAAAAGCCAATAAAAATCCAATTTTATTACAAAAATCGGATAATGAGGAATGAAATTTAGTTCATTCAGGTTGCTTTTCTTCTTGACCTTCTTTTTCTTCATCGCCTGTGTCTCCAGAAGCTTTAATAGCCGTTCTAGAAGTTCTTACTTGGGCGATGACCACATTTTCAGATTCTAGAATTTCAAAATCGGGACTTTTGAGTTCAGTGACATAGAATTTATTGCCGATATGCAGTTTAGAGACATTGCATTCAAGAAAATCAGGTAAATTCTTGGGAAGAGCTTTGACGGATACTTTTCTGCGGTTTACTCTTAATACTCCACCTTGGTTGAGTACCCCTACTGGAACACCTTTAATCTTTATTGGAATTTCGATTATAACTTCTTTTTCATCAAATAGTTGTAAAAAATCCAGGTGTAGAATAGCATCCGTTACTGGGTGAAACTGAATATCCTGCAAAATAGCCTTATAGGTCTGTTCCTTATTAATAACGAGGTTAACTGTATAAGTTTTGTGGGTATAAACTAGTTCTTTGAAATCAATTTCAGGAGCAGAAAAGTGAATAGGTTTCTCTCCTCCGTAAAGTACGCAAGGTACTTTTTTGGCTTTCCGAATAGCTTTGGTTGGAGACTTGCCAACGTTGTCTCTTTTAGTGGCATTGATGGTTAAAGATTGCATAGCATATAAATTTTACATTATAAACTTGGAACTAATGGATTGATTGTGGTGAACATTGTGCATCACTTCGGCCATCAATTCGGCGCACGAAAGTACTTTAATTTTTGAATGTTTTTTTTTAAGCGGTATTGAGTCTGTCACTACAAGTTCTGTCAATTGAGAATTACCTACAATTTCAATTGCATTGGCTGATAATACTGCGTGTGTACAAACGGCTCTAACACTGATGGCACCTTTATTCATAATCAAATCGGCTGCTTTTGCAAGGGTATTGGCCGTATCAACCATATCATCAACAAGGATGACATTTTTACCTTTAACTTTTCCTATGAGTTCCATATGTGAAATCTGATTGGCCGTAGCCCGTTCTTTATAGCAAATAACCACATCGCATTTTAGATACTTGGCATAGGAGTAAGCTCTTTTCGATCCTCCCATATCCGGTGATGCAATGGTCAGGCTGTTTAGGTTCAACTTTTTTACATAGGGCAAAAAAATAGCTGATGCATAAAGATGGTCTACAGGTTTTTCAAAAAACCCTTGGATCTGATCGGCATGTAAATCCATTGTAATGATGCGCGTAGCACCAGCAGCTTCTAAAAGTTTTGCTATCAATTTAGCACCTATGGGTACTCTTGGTTTGTCTTTTCTATCTTGTCTTGCCCAACTGAAATAGGGAATAACTGCGGTGATGTGTCTTGCAGATGCTCTTTTGGCTGCATCAATCATGAGCAACATTTCCATCAGATTTTCCGCTGGGGGATGTGTGGACCCGATTATAAAGATGCGAGTACCACGAATGGACTCTTCGAATGCAGGTTGAAATTCACCATCGCTATAGCGAGAAAAATTGACTTTCCCAAGATGGGTACCGAAAGCATCGGCCATTCGTTGCGCGATTTCTTGACTTTGGGTGCAAGAAAAAATTTTACTTTCTGGAATCAAATCTACCTTTGGGTTGCAAATTTACATAGTTCACAAGAAGTAATTGTTTTGATTACTTATCAATGGAAAATCAATTTATAATTTCCACCGATTATTGCTAAAATTCTTGTGAAGGTGAGGGAATATCAATTTGTTATGAAAGCATGGTTCACTTTGTATAATCTTTGATTTACGAAACAATGATGTTTTATGAGACTTTTTTATTTGAAACGCATTTTCTTGGGAATGGAGAGTCAAAGAGTTGATTGTCTTTAGTTCTACCTATTATTTGATTTCCTTCCCTTTAAATTCTTCTGATGAGATTACCGTATCATATAAACCAACTTCAGATGCTTCATGTTTTGTAAAACCTGAATAGGAGAGAGAAGCATCTTCATATCTTTTGAAGGAGAAAACAGCTGAATTCATTAGAGAAGACTTAAACAATCCGATACTTATCAATAATTCAAAATCATCAACATATAACCCTGTAACTCTTTTGAAAAGATCAGGTTCTAATTGGGTAATTACATCTTTAAGTGTTCTTTCCCTATAATCTGTTAGGTACATAAAAACAGGTATTCGAGTAGCAAACTTTTGAAGCTTTTCTTGAATTTTCTTTCTTAAACTTCTTTGTTCTTTTTGTTCTTGGGATATTTCTTTCTTTTTGTTCTTAGGGTCATCAGGAGATTCTCTCTTCGCCTTTTTAATTTTCTGGGATTTATTGATAATTTTTTCTATATCAGTGTTGAGATTTCTGAATCCTTCGATCTTCATTAACGCATTCATTGCCTGCTGATTAGCCATCAACTTTTTCAGTGTTTCATCATCTACATGAACCAAACGAGCACTTTCAAATTTCTTGGCTAATTGTGAACCTGAAGTACCTAAAGCAGCGAAATCCAAAACCTCTTGCGAATTAATTTTTCTCATTGAACTCCCATCAAAACAAAGAATAGGTAAGAATTTTATAAACTCATTGACTTTTGATTCTGGATTGGATTCATTGAAATTCAACCTACAACTATAGTCAGTTATTAATTTCAATGCTCTATTGGGAGAAAAGTCAAATACATAGCACTCTTTCTTGAGAATTTCTTCTTGGTTGGGAGAATCGTTATTTGAACTTGAAACTGTCCAGGGGGATTGAACTCTAAATGCAGTTTGGAAATAAGTTTCTGGTGATTTTGTATTTCTCAACATGAATAAACCGTTCCACGGTTTTACGGTAACGCCGGTAGTTAGTTTTCCGCATGATAGGGTAATTGATTTTGAATTTAAAGGATTATAACCCATTCCTTTTCTAGCTAGTTCTAATGCTTTTACTCCAACTCCTACTTTTTTTCCTGCAACCACCATGATCTTGTAATCTTGAAAAAAAACATTTTGTGGTTGTTCCAATAAATTTTTCATTGCATAACAGGAGGAAACAGAGGGTAAGAACCAAAAAGTATGATTTAGAACTTTTAGTAAACGTGTATCTGAAAAGGGGAGTACTGGTTTTGACCTTCCTAATTTTAGGTTGTCATATATAGTTTCAAATTCAGTACCTCTTAAGAGATTTAACCATTTTTGAACCTCATTTTCATACTTAAATCTTGAGTTCTCATATTCGCCAGTTGAAGAGAAAAACACATTTAAATCAAATTCATCAAACTCTCCTTTATCTGTAATATGAGTAATCGATTCTGGTAGTTGATATGTCATCATAACCATTCTTGGAAGAGATTCATAGGGGTTGTTATCACCTTTCCAATTTTCTTTGGCTTCTTGTTCATCGGAATAAGTCCAATTGAAGATTTGTTCTTCGATGAACTCACCAGATTCGATTGCTCTGAAGGGTGTTCCACTCAAATAAAGGAATCCTTCTGTTGTAAGGGGCACTTCATTTTCGTTCCAATTTTTCATTTCATTGAGATTATCTTCTTTCAGATCACCTAAATCTTCAGATTCAAATAATTCTTTTGCTGTTTCCCTCCAGGCACCATAATGGTATTCATCTAATACAATACAATCCCAATTCACCAAGTGAGCCCATTCATTTTTGAGTTTGATGCCTCCCATTTCATTTTTCCCCAGAAAATCTTGGAATGAAGCGAAACAAACGAAGGGTTTTGACTTATCAATATCTTCATAGGTATTACCAACTCTTGAAATAAACTTCCATCCCTTAAAATCAATATGGGAGCATAAATCATTTTTCCATGAATTTTCTACTGCTGGTTTGAATGTTAGCACTAGTATTTTTCTCCAACTCATCTCTTGAGCTAATTTGTAAGTGGTAAAGGTTTTACCAAATCGCATCTTACAATTCCATAGAAAGTGTGGTATTTTACTTTCTTGTGATCGGTAGTTTTTAAAGTATGCTGAGGTTTTTCTAATCGCTTCTTTTTGTTCAGGTCTTAGCTTAAAATCATTATTTCTTGTGAGTTCAAATGTTGTTCCTTCTCTAACTGATAAGATTACAGATTTGAGTTCATCAATTCCAATTTTATACCATTCCCCTCCTACATTTTCAAAACCTCGTTGTATTAGAGCTTTATGAACATCGTAATCCTTGAAATGAGTGCCATCATTTCTCATTGAGGGTTCCTCCAAAAGAACCTCATACTTTTCGACATTTTCGGGTCCTTTTGTAGGATAGTGTTCTTTCATTCTTTCTGAAACACTTCGTTCCGTGTAGCCTACCTTTATCAATCCTTTATACTCAGATGATAATTCTGTATATCCATATATAGTTGGATTTACATCAGGTTTTTGAGGGAAGAATTTTTTATTCATCATCTTAATCCATTGGTCTAATCATACTTTCTATAAATTCAATCTCTTCTTGATTCAAACCATACTTCTTGTATAGTTTTTCATCATTCCATTTTTCATCAAAGTTTTGAATAGGAACGTACGAATAAACACCTTTAGCTCCATTTTGAGTGTTTTTTTTAAATAAAACAAAAAACCTAAAAAACTTTGTTTTAATGTAGGATAACAAATTCTCTGCTCTTAATTTTTGATGGGGGGGGGGGGTAGGGGTCCAAACATAATATATGTCTCAGTGCTACAAGAATTTGGCAATCCTATGAATGGTTTATTTATTACTTGACTTGGGAGACTGCCAAGTCCATAAGCCGTTGTAATAAAGACTTTAAATTCCTTAACCCACTGAATATTTTTAGATACTTGTTGTTTTGTTATATAACCTACCTTTTTGTTCGCATAAATTTTAATAGAATTATCAAAAGGTTTCTTTTTCATAAGATTAAATGTTGAGGGTAATCCAAATGGTTTTCTTGAACTAATGATCCTGTCAATAGTAATTTCGTTTTTTGATTTAACTTTTCTGAAAATAGAGATAGATTCGTTATACCTAATAAAAGTTTCACTTCCGTTTTCCCTTAATGGTCGAATCATTGTTGACTCTTTTTCAGGAAGTATAGTTTTAACCTCACATTTACCATGATTATCTCTATCCCATAAGAAATAACATACACCTCCTTCAATTTGAACGCCTGGAAAACACATAGATGATAAAGGATAATCAATCAGTTTTCTAATTCTAGAATCAGATAACATCTCATCTCTAAAATCATCTAATCCTTTCCCTCCCGAAAACCATCGTGAGGGTATAATCATTGATAAAAATCTTGGATTGAGTTTTTTAGATGTTTGAATAAACTTGTGATATAAGGGAACAGCACTTGAACCTGTTCCTCCACCATCATTCATTTGATAAGGTGGGTTTCCAACTATCACATCGAATTTCATATTAAATAACTTTTCTGGGTTTTCAGAGTGGATAAACGAATATGAGTAACTTTCCAAGTTATCCCCTCTTTCGTACATTTCTTTACTTACACCACAATACCTACAACTTTTGCCCTCCCAAGTATGTTCAGATTTAAAAAAAATAAGGTTTCCCTGTGAATCATCAAATTTAACGATAGAGTATTTACCATTAGCGTACTTTGAAAAATACAAAGTTCTTCTAGAAATGAGAGATGTAAGTTCTGTGATTCCTATTCCATACACCTGATTTCTTAGGATATGTTCAACTCTGTCTTCAAGGTTTGGAATCTTACTTTTCAACCCATCAATCAATCTTTTGGTTATTTCGCGAAGGAAAACTCCTGACTTTGAAACAGGGTCAAGGAAAGTGATTTTTTCATTACTCCACAATTCATTCGGAAGCATATCTAACACTTGATTTGTCACCTTCGGAGGTGTGAAAACTTCATCACTACTTAGATTAGCAATACACGTAAGAATGTCAGGATTATGTTTTTTTGTCAACATAATTCTGAAAGTTTTAAGAAAGGGGTTAAATGACACTCTCTCGTAGGATTTGGAATGAACACATTTTCTCCTAAATCGGAAAATAAGTTCGGACCTTTAAAGTGTGTGTTATCAAGCAAGGCTACATTAATACTCAGTTGAAAGTTCTGTATGTCCATATATCAAAGGATTTAACATTAGAATCTTTGGAAAACTCTTAATAGTTATCTCGTTAAAAAAAAACTATCTATAAATTTTACTTCATTCTTTGAAAGCTCATATTTTGAGAATAATTTTTCATCACTCCAACTTTGTTTAAAATCACATAACGGAATTAATCCGAAAACACTTTTCGTTACTCTTACTGTTCCTTTCCCAAAGTACAAGAGTGCCCTAAAAAATTTTGTGTGCATATAATCGTAACAATTTTGTTGTTCCATTTCATTTTCGAACGGACCTACCAATAAATAAGTTTCTGTGCAAATTTCTCCAGGAAAACCTTTTATTATTTCAGGGGGTATGATGGCATTTGTTGAATAGCTTGTAGTAAAAAAAAGTTTAAATCTATCTATGGTTTCTATATTTCTATTCGCAGTTTTTCTTTTAATGTAACCAACTTTTCTTTTTGCTCCTCCTTTAAGACCCTTAACTCCATATATTTTAATGGATTTATCAAATGGAGAACTACTTAATTTAGATTCTGGATAACAATAAGGTTTATTAAATAGATTCATTCTTATTCCATAAGGCCTAGTAGAGCTAATAATTTTTGAAAAACTCTCTTTTGAGTTTATTTTTCCAATTATACGTGTTATACGATTATCCCTTATAACATATTTGAAATTATCATTTTTCAAATACCTTAATGAGGTATTTCTTTCTTTTTTGTTTGAAATAAATGTGTAATCAGTTTTCCCATAATAATACCTATCCCACAGAAAATAACAAACACCACCATCTAAATGAACACCCGGAAAACATTCACTAGCGTTTTCAAAATCAACAAGTGCCTTAATTCTCTTTTCGGACAACATTTTTCCCCGGAATTTATCTAGACCTCTTCCTCCAACCATCCATTTTGATGGAATAATCATTGTTACAAACTTTGGATTGAGATTAAAACAAGTATTTATGAACTTATTGTATATTGGCACGGCACTATCGGTACTACCCCCCCCCTATCGGACATTTGGTAAGGTGGGTTTCCCACGATTACATCAAATTTCATATTTAGATATTTATTAAGGTTTTCAATGTGAAGAAATGAATAAGAATAACCTTCAAATTCATCACCTCTATCATAAAGTTTTTTACTTACACCACAATACCTACATCTTTCACTCTCCCAAGTGTGTTTGGTTTTAAGATACTTTAGGTTTCCCTGTTCATCATCAAATTTAACAATAGAGTATTTTCCATTGGCGTATTTTGAACAATACAAAGTTCTTCTAGAAATAAGAGATGTGAGTTCTGTGATTCCTATTCCAAAAACCTGATTTCTTAAGATATGTTCAACTCTGTCTTCAAGGTTTGGAATCTTACTTTCCAATCCATCAATCAGTCTTTTGGTTATTTCACGAAGGAAAACTCCAGACTTAGAAACAGGGTCAAGGAAAGTGATTTTTTCATTACTCCACAATTCTTTAGGAAGCATATCTAACATTTGATTTGCCACTTTCGGAGGAGTGAAAACTTCATCACTACTTAGATTAGCTATACAAGTAAGAATGTCGGGATTATGATTTTTTCTTAGCACAATTCTAAAAATTTTAAGAAAGGGGTTAAAAGATACTCTCTCGTAGGATTTGGAATGACCATATTTTCTCCTAAATCGGAGAATAGTTCTGGACTATCAAAGGGTGTATTATCAATCAAGTGCTTCACAAAGAATGATGAAAAACTTCTTTCAATATAACTGACTTTAATTAACCCTTCATACTCAGCTGGCAGTTCTGTATATCCATATGTAGTTGGATTTACATCAGGTTTTTGTGGGAAGAATTTTTTATTCATATCCTTGATCCATTAAATCAATTGTTTCTTCAATATAATCTATTTCTTGTTTATTTAAATCAAACATCTGATACAAGGAATTATCACTTATTCCATCTAGATCTAATATGAATGGTACTAAATCAAATGAACTTTTTGAAATGTTTAACGAATGTCGATTAAAGAATAAGAGAGCTCTGAAAAACTTCGTTTTTATATATTTTAAACAATCTTGAGTTTTTTTTAAAGTCTCAAAAGGGCCTATCATTAGGAAAGTTTCTGTACAAATTGAGTTAGGCTTACCGACAATAATTTCAGGCGGAACTGTAGAAGTTGTCATATAAGCTTTGGAAAAATAAAGTTTATATGATTTTATTGACTCCTTATTTCTTTGAATACTTTGTTGATTTACATATCCAAACACTCTTTTACTTCCTCCTTTTTTACCTTTTACGCCATAAATTTTAATATACCCTTCTATTTCTTTATTTGAAAATTTAACATTTAAATATCTGTTTGGTGAGTTAAAAAAATCTGAGTTAAACCCGAAAGGATTTCTTGATGAAACATAATTCTTAAATGATTTCATTCCTTTAGAATGCACCTTTTCAATTATTGAGATTTGTCTGTTGTCTCTAATTATTTTATCAGAAAACTTTGTTTTTAGAAATCGAGTTGATTTTAGTATTTCACCTTTTTTAGAATGATATGTGTAAGTTGTTTTTCCATTATGTTGCTTATTCCAAAGAAAATAACAAACTCCACCATCTATATTTAAACTTGGAAAACATAGTTTAGCATCCTCATAATCATAAATGATTTGAAGAGATCTATAATTTTTCATTTTTTTTCGAAAGGAATCCAATCCTTTTCCTCCTTTCATCCATCTTGACGGAATAATCATTGTTAAATAAGAAGGGTTTAGCTTTATACTCTTTTCAATAAATTGATTATAAATTGGTCTTGCACTATCTCCTACCCCCCCCCATCATTTATATGATAAGGTGGATTTCCTACTATCACATCGAATTTCATATTTAGATATTTATTAAGGTTTTCAATGTGAAGAAATGAATAAGAATAACCTTCAAATTCATCACCTCTATCATAAAGTTTTTTACTTACACCACAATACCTACATCTTTCACCCTCCCAAGTGTGTTTGGTTTTAAGATACTTTAGGTTTCCTTGTTCATCATCAAATTTAACAATAGAGTATTTTCCATTGGCGTATTTTGAACAATACAAAGTTCTTCTAGAAATAAGAGATGTGAGTTCTGTGATTCCTATTCCATACACCTGATTTCTGAGGATATGTTCAACTCTGTCTTCAAGGAGCGGAATCTTACTTTTCAACCCATCAACCAATCTTTTGGTTATTTCGCGAAGCAAAACACCTGACTTAGAAACAGGGTCAAGGAAAGTGATTTTTTCATTACTCCACAATTCTTTAGGAAGCATATCTAACATTTGATTTGCCACCTTCGGAGGAGTGAAAACCTCATCACTACTTAGATTAGCAATACAAGTAAGAATGTCAGGATTATGTTTTTTTCTCAACACAATTCTGAAAGTTTTAAGAAAGGGGTTAAAGGATATTCTTTACTAGGAGTTGGAATGAAGACATCTTCTCCTAAATCAGAAAATAGGTTTGGACCATCAAAGGGTACGTTTTCGATCAAGTGCTCAAAAGTAAAATCTCTTCTTTTGATATTATTATTTACTAAACTCCACTCACAAAAAGTAACAGGCTCATCAGAACCAACCATTTTCAGAGAGAGAGCATCTCCATGAATTATGTTCTTTCCCAACACATATCTTATGGTTTGTATGAGTTCTTTATTTTCCAACCCTTTAAAGGTTTTAGAATAGATTTGATTATAATAATTGAATAATCTGTTCTGTGTTTCCTTCACATTATCTTCAAGAATATCAATGCCATAAATTGATGAGATTACAACTACTGAATGCTTCTCAAATTCATATTGGTTCTTTTTATATCGTGAAAGAAGGACATTCATTTTTCTTTCAAGAACCTTAATAAGAAAATTACCATGTCCACAGGCGGGTTCTAAAAATCGGGAATCTAACCTCTCTGTTTCTTGTTTAACCAAATCCAACATATTGTTCACTTCTCTTTCAGAGGTATATACCTCACCATGTTTAGCAACTCTCTCTTTGGATTTAAATTGGGTCTTCACTAATCAATTTTGATGGATTACTGTTAATACTTCTGAAATTTTATAAACTGCTTTAAAGGAGGTTGAGATATTTTTACACCAGATATTTACTTTAAATTTTCTGGTTTAAAGTCTTTGGTGACCATATTTGTGTGGCTTTTCTTTCACCTTAACACTCTTTAATTCTATCTAGCCTATATTCGAATCATTTCATGTAAAATTAATGATATACATTTATCATGATAAGGTTTTCTAAAGTAATTCATCTTGTAAAATCCCACAAAAATGAAATACTCTCACAATTCCTTTAATTGTGCAATTCTGAACTGCTATTCAATTACTATTATACTGATAAGTTTGTATGTCATTGAAAAAGATTCGATATTACTAAAAATTCAATCGTCAATGCCAAAAATACATTGCAACACTTGTTTAATTTCTTACTTTCGCTAACAGATCATATGCCTATTTCAAGTTTGCATAATATAAAGTCAATAATGGAGGAAAGGTTGAAGTAAAACCAAGCCAAAGTGGTGGAATTGGTAGACACGTCGGATTCAAAATCCGATGCTAGCAATAGCGTGTGGGTTCGAGTCCCACCTTTGGTACTAGTATTCTTGTTTCTCTTCAAATACTTGCTGAGAATACCCCACGAAATTTTGTCTTACAATTTATGTCATTAACTCATATTTATTTGCCAATATTATTGACTAACTTTACAGAAAATAAAAAATATGGCTACTTACACCTGTGATAAATGCGATATGTCTGTTGATATTTCTTGTGCAAAATGCAACAAACCACTCTCTGATGATGTATTACATCTCGAAAATGGACAAGACATTCAAATAGCCATCTGCGATGAATGCAAGGGGAAAGTAAAATCTCCACAATGTTGTGGTGAAGATATGGTATGTCAAGTATGAGGTAATTGGTGTATAATAAAAATATCTGAGCCTCAATCTGTACTTGACATCCGAAAAAATATTCACCATACCGGCTATTTAATCGTTGTTGGATACGTAATCCCAATTAGGTTATTTGTTTATTGCAAATGAATTGGTTGAAAATTAAATCTCCATGAATGCCCTGGTATCCCTTGGATTAAATAAGAAAACTTTTTTAATTCATTCTATAGGCTACCATACCTAGAAGCACTCAGCAAACTAATTATGTCGTTTTCTTAAATAAAAACAACCTAATTTCATCTGCAAAATTGGGTTTATAAAAGAAAAATGTATAGAAAAAGTAGTGTAGTAAAGAGATCCTCTATCTTTCGATAAAAACTGACTTCCAAAAATTTAGTCTATAATCATCGCTATATTTAAAAAGGACTCCAATGATTTTGCGGAAAGAAAATTGATAGAATATAATTTTATGATCCAAAGCATAGAAACTAAACTAATACTCCAAGGCAAAATGATAGCCAATAGTTTGAGAAAATACCAAACCCATGCTTTGGTTTAAAAGTATCAAGCAACAATTCAATTATGTTAAATTTGCAAAACATAAGGTAATTTGACTAAATTGAAGTTGATAGAAAAATTTAGCTTCAATTGGATGAAAACTTCAATTTCAGTGATTATTCCGGCCCATAACGAAGCGAGATCAATTGGCAAGGTTTTGACTGAAATTCCAAGTTTTGTAAGGGATATCATCGTAGTGGACAATAATTCGACTGATGATACTGCAAAAGTTGCCAGAAAGTTCGGTGCAAAAGTGATCAAAGAAGCTAATATCGGTTATGGAAATGCATGCTTGGCTGCAATTAGATTTCTAGATCCTAATCCACCCGATACAGTTGTTTTTTTAGATGGAGATTATTCGGATTATCCCCAAGAAATGACCAAATTAGTTGCCCCTATTGACCGTGGAGATGTAGATTTTGTCATCGGTGCAAGAATAAAAAGCATGAGAAGTTCAGGGAGCATGACCATTCCCCAGATATTTGGAAATTGGTTAGCTTGTAATTTAATGCGACTGATCTACGGAGGACGTTATACCGATCTGGGTCCTTTTCGTGCCATCAAATGGGATACCCTAAAAAGTTTTAATATGCGGGATAGAAACTACGGCTGGACAATTGAGATGCAACTTAAATCTTTGTACTACAAAATACCTTATACTGAAGTTCCTGTGAATTATCGACAACGAATAGGTAAATCAAAAGTATCTGGAACACTGAAAGGTGCCTTTATGGCTGGAATTAAAATACTGGGATGGATTGGCAAATTTTATTTTTCCAAAAAATGACTTTCATCGATTACCTCTTGTTCTTATTTGCACATATAGCTATAATAATATATGGTGGAGCCCTTCTATTGATATTGATATATTGTATCACCCAGTTGAACTTGCTCTCAAGTTTCCTCTCATCAGAAAAAACTAGAAAGTCCAAAGAAAATTCTGAGGATTCCAATTATGACGATTATTATACTAATAATCCTCACCTACCATATGTCACCATACAATTGCCTCTTTACAATGAACTTCTGGTAGTTGAAAGGTTGCTTGAAGCAGTCTGTGCCATTGAATACCCTAAAGATAAATTAGAAATCCAAGTGCTTGATGATTCCGATGATGAATCAGCAGAACTCACACAACAAACAGTTGAAATATACCAAAAAGAAGGAGTCCCAATCGAGAGAATAACCCGAGAAAAAAGGGAAAATTTTAAGGCAGGCGCCCTAAAATACGGAGTCGAAAGGGCAAAAGGTAAATTAATCGCTGTTTTCGATGCAGATTTTTTGCCCCAAAAAGACTGGCTGAAGAAGACAGTAAGGCACTTTGAAGATCCTCAAATTGGTGTAATACAAACAAGATGGAGCCACCTAAATAGGAACTTTTCTGTGTTGACAGAAGCCTTAGCATTTGCTTTGGATGTTCATTTTATTCTGGAACAAGAAGGAAGAAACACCACCGGTAAATTTTTGAATTTTAACGGTACAGCAGGCATATGGAGAAAAGAATGTATACTAGACGCGGGGAACTGGCAAGGTGATACCCTAACAGAAGATTTAGATTTGAGCTATAGAGCCCAATTGAAAAATTGGAAATTTAAGTTTTTGATGGATGTCGAAACACCAGCAGAAATACCAGTTGCTATGAGTGCCATCAGATCCCAACAGTTTCGATGGAACAAAGGTGGTGCAGAAAATTTTCAAAAAAATGTATGGAAACTCCTCAAATCAAGCCATCTCCCCCTTTCAACTCGCTTCCACGGGGTAGTTCACCTGCTAAGCAGCTCCGTTTTCCTATGTGTATTGGTGATTTCAATCCTGAGTGTTCCACTCATTTATATTAAAGATATCTATCCCATTTTTGATTGGTTTTTCGTTCTTACAACCTTTTTTATTATTTGCACACTCATCTTTTTTTATTGTTACTGGTTTGTACATAAAAAAGTATTTGGTGGTGGCACACATTCCTTTGTACACTATGTTAGAAGATTTGTAATTTTCTATACCCTTGCTATGGCGCTTTCTCTCCATAATTCGGTGGCCGTGATTCAAGGGCACCTGAGGATTCGTTCAACTTTTATTCGCACTCCAAAGTTTAATATTTTTTCTAATAATGACCACTGGCTCAACAACAGATATTTAGAAAAAACAAAGTCTGTATATCCTTATTTGGAAGGACTTTTGGCTGTGTATTTCCTATTTGGGATGTTTAGTGCCTTTTTGGTTTCTGAAAATGGAGATTTTGGATTATTTGTTTTTCATCTGGTACTTTTCTTAGGCTTTACCACTGTCTTTTTTCAGTCTTTAAAACACTGACTCATGCGCAATAGATAGTCTGTTGCTCCTCTCGTAGTAAGATGCCTAAAATTTCTAAAGAATATAAAGGTTTTTCAATCGAGATTTTACTGGCGGCTATTCTCAGTTTACTATTGTATAGTTCGCTTTCATTTGGTTTGATTCAAAGAACCAATACCTATTTGCTCTTTGGAACCTTCGTGAGTTTAGGTCTTCTTTTACTTTGGTTGATGTCCAAAAAACCAAATTTGAGATTAATCATCGTATTGGGAATTTTATTTCGAATTATATTTATTCCGTATCTCCCCTCGTTATCGCAAGACTTTTATAGATATATCTGGGATGGTGTGCTTCAACTCAACAATTTAAATCCCTACTTATTTAGCCCCACAGAAGTCCTCTCAAAAGTAGACTTTCCCCTTGCACAGCAGATGCATGAGGCTATGGGGAAACTTCATGCCAGAAATTTTTCAAATTATCCCCCTTTAAGCCAATGGATTTATTTTTTGTCAGCAAACTTTCACAACGGAGATCTGATTTATCCAGTTATTGTACTTAGAATTTTCGCTTTTATTGGTGAAATTTTGGTGTTTATCTATGGTTTTAAGATACTTGCTTTATTGGGTAAATCCCCTCTTCTAATTGGCTGGTTTTTTCTCAATCCTCTGGTTATAATAGAAAGTTTTGGAAATCTACATTTTGAAGCCTTGATGATTGGGCTCTGCTTGGGTGGATTTTATTTCGCCTTTAGAAATAAGCCTTTGTTGGCAGGTCTATTTTTTGGCCTATCTATTTCAACAAAACTATTGCCGCTCCTACTAGTACCCGTTTTTCTAAAGCTCTTCCCTTTTAAATTCTTGATCCGCTTTTTGAGTTATTGTGGTTTTTTTGCCCTAATCACCTGGGTTCCATTCCTAAATTTAGATCTAATTTCAAACTACAGCCAAACAATCAAACTGTGGTTTATCAATTTTGAATTCAATGGAAGTCTTTACTATTTGGCTAGAGAAGTACACTATTTATTTTACGATTTCAATATTCTTAGACGCATTGGACGCTATACACCCTACTTAGTTGTATCAATTGTATTGTTCTGTTCCTTCTTATTGAAAAACAAAACAAAAGAATCAGTATTCAAATCTAGTTTATTGATTTTGACTCTATACTTTTTTACTACTACCACTGTTCATCCTTGGTATATCATCTCTGTTTTGGCTTTGGGGATACCCCTTGGATATTTTTATACAGTTGTATGGAGTTTGGTAGTTATGTGGAGTTATTGGGCTTATGGGGGAGAAAGATACAATGAGAATCTTTGGATTATTTTACTTGAATATCTGCCGGTATATTTCTTTTTTGTCCTAGAGATGACTTATCAACCCCTGCTAAAGAATTTTTGTTTTACAAGAATATTTTATCCTCGGAAACCCGAGCAAATTAGAGAGACAACCTCAATAGGGTAATTTGCTTTTAAATCATTAATTCTTGACCAATTTTCTGTAAACCCAAGTATAAAGCCTCCACCTCCTGATCCGCAGAGTTTTAGATAATAGTCGTCGCTGTCAATTCCTTCTTTCCAAACTGGGATGAGGTTTTCAGGAATTAAATATCTAAACCAATCCATCGTAGTTACAGACAATTTTTTTAGATGTTCGAAAAGTTCAATCTTATCACCTTTTAAAATCAAATCAATGCAGCGATCGCTTGTAAAAATGAATTCATTTTTAAATGTATTTTCATCTATTAATCCTTTAAATTGATGAACTCCTACTTTGGTTTTAGCAGCCTGGTGGGTTTTCAATAAAAAGATACAAACATCATTATTTGATGTTGATTCTAGGATTTTGCTTGATTGAAGTTGATGAACAATAGGCAGCTGGATATAACTCACCAAAGGGTCTATCCCCGAGGAAGTTTCGTGAAAAACATTTTCCAAAAGAGACAGATCTGTTCTTAGTTTATTTATTCTGCTGCCAGTCCAATCGTTAAAATCCAATGGCCTTGGCTTAATGAATCGATCGTAAAAGGAGGCAATCAGCCCGCCACTGCTTCCAATACCAAACTTTTCTGCTATCGAACTATGGAAACACAACCCTCGTTTTAATTCGTCATCAATGATCTCAAAATTGAGGTTCAATAACTGACCAACAGCATTGGTTTTCAAATGTTTTACAAATTCTTTCAGCGATTTGTTTGACCTATTTGAATTCTGAGTCTCTTTTTTTGGTATGTATAAATAACCACCATATCGGGGAAAGGGAAAAGCTAGTGCTTTTCCACCAGATAAAACAGCGTATTCACCAAATAGCAATACTTTTGCTGGAAAAAAATTCTTTTTCATTTTTTTGAAAACGACCAAGTAGCACCAGGACCCACTCCATCAAAAAGAATTTGGTTATTCAGACATAATCTCTTTAACTGAAGTTTGATGAATTCTTCTACTTGTGCTTTTAATGCTTGTGGGTATAATACATGAATATTTGGACCTGCATCAAGGGTAAACATGATAGGAAGTTTTGTCGATTTCCTGAAGTCAATTATTTCATTGATTGCTTGAACTGTATTTGGTTTAAACAATAGATAATAATCTGATGAACTCATCATCAAACTATGAAGACTGAGGGCTTCTCTTTCAACGATTGGTATTAGATTACTGAGATCACCAGTCGTTAATACTTCTTCCAATTCCCCCAAATGGTTATGGGCTTGCAATATTCTAGATTCTCTATAGGGGTGGTCGTTCATCAAATGGTGACCAGTTGAACTCGAAACCTTTTTGGACTTGTAATCAATAATTAAAATGGCATTACAAAAGGTCTTGAAAATAGGATGTAATTCCAAAATCTGATCAACTCTAACTCCATACTGATTGTTGCTTTTGGGAAATCTACTGGATTCTCCCCAAATAACCATTGGACCTTCAATGCTTCGAGCTGCACTGCCAGACCCCAATCGAGCCAAAAAGGATGCTTTTGAAAGTAAATGAGTTGGGGATAATGTGTTCTCAAAAAGTTGATTTTCTATCTGCATTATACCTATGGCCATTGAAGCCATCGATGAAGCTGAAGATGCTATTCCAGAACTATGGGGAAAATTATTTTCACTATCAATTACCAAGTGATGGTCTAATAGCCAAGGACAGTATCTTGAGGCGTGTTTAAGAAAAGCATTGACTTTAGAAGAAAAGACTTTTGAAGGTTTTTTTTCAAAAGTAAATTCAACCGAAGGCAAATTTCTTTTAGTTTTTATTGGTAGAACTTCTATTTCAGTTTTAGATTGCGCCTTCTTTAGGCTAAAACTAACCGAGGGATTCAAAGGAATTTGGAAATCTCTCTTTCCCCAATACTTCACCAAGGCAATATTACTTGGTGCCAGGGTATAGATTTTGGTCTTAATTAACTTTTTGCTTGTTCCGGCTACGAATGTTTTCAATGATAGATCTATTGCAATTTGTTCAGAAAAAAGGGATTATTTTCAAAAGTAGAGATATCGGTTGTTGTTTAGGATAAAAACGTATCTTGTATAAAATTCTCTCATATGTTTTCTAAAACTACTCTTTTAAGTACACTTATTGCATTATTGGTCTACAATATTCTATTTTATCTGATTTATGGTCTGCTCATCGCAGATTTTCTACCACCTGACCCAGCTAGTAGGGATTGGACGTTGCACCTTATTGGCACGTTGGTTATTACATATATTTTAACTCTGATTTATTTAAACCTTAAAAAGATCAATAACGATTTCCTTAGTGGGGTTGTATTTGGATTTAAAATTGGTGTAATATTTACAGTTGGTGAAGGTTTGATCTTTACAGCTATTGGCACTATGAGTTTGACTCAATGGGCTGTATATGCCTTATCTGGTTTAGTATTCTATTCCTTAGTGGGAGGTTCTATTGGGATTACATCTAAGTTGGTTGACTGACTCACTCCTTTAGTGATAGTAGGCATCAAATTTAGCTGATTGTTTTCACGACCGAAGGTTTTGCAGCTTTTTTGCTGCCATCAAAACCTTCAACTCCAGCTATAGTAGTGTATTTAAAGTATTTTTTTTTATCTGGGAAGACCCGTTTATATGCACTGTGACAAACCACTGCAGCCTCGTGGAATCCACAGAGGATTAGTTTTAATTTACCGGGGTAGGTATTGACATCTCCAATAGCATAAATGCCCTCAATATTGGTTTGATAATCTAAGCTGTTGTTCACTACAATGGCATTTGATTTAGTTTCGAGTCCCCAATTGTTTAAGGGGCCTAGTTTTGGTATCAGACCGAATAAAGGGATAAAAAAATCAACCTTTTTCTTAATCGCTTTTCCTTGATGTTCTATTGTCAATGATTCGAGAAAATCCTTCCCTTCAATTTGGATAACTGCTCCTTGAGTTATCAATTCGATTTTTTTTTCATTCTTTAGTTTCTGGACTTTTTCTACAGATTCTAAGGCGCCTCTAAATTCATTTCTCCGGTGAACTAGTATCAGTCTTTTAGCGATATCGGCTAGATAAATTGTCCAATCCAAAGCTGAGTCTCCTCCTCCGGCTATTACCAAAGTCTTGTTACGGTATTTTTCAGGATACGTTATGGTATAATCAACTCCTTTTTCTTCGTAGAACTCTAGTGAGTCGATTTTGGGTTTTCTCGGCTGAAAAGAACCTAGTCCTCCGGCGATAATTACCACTGGAGCTATAATCTCTGTCCCTTTATTTGTGGTGATGATAAGATTACCCGCAGAATTTCGTTCCAGTTTTTGTGCATGTTGTCCCAAGGAAAATCCCGGTTTAAAAGGCCGAGCCTGTTCCATCAGTTTATCAATTAAATCTTTGGCAATAATTTGCGGATATCCTGGTATGTCGTATATCGGTTTTTTGGGGTAAAGCTCTGCACACTGACCACCTACATAGCCTAATGAATCAATCAGATGGCACTTCATTTTCAAAAGACCGGCTTGGAATACGGTAAACAACCCAGCTGGTCCCGCGCCGATAATTAAAATATCGGTATGGATCATCAAAATACCTTAGTGGACTTGTTGAACGCTATCAATCTGAGGAACGTATCGCTTGATGGTCATTTCAACTCCAGTTTTGAGGGTCATCTGATTTACGGTGCAATAGACACAATTGCCGTGAAGCTGCACTTGTACAATTCGATCATTGATAATGGACACAAGAGAAATGTCTCCTCCATCTTTGTGTAAAAATGGCCTGATTTCTTCTAGGGCTAAATTGACTTTTTGGGTTATTTCTTCTGTTGTCACGGTATCTACTTTATAGCACTACATCCTGTCATCGTTGTTATTTCAACTACTTTTGTTGGAGGCAAATCTTTATTTCTTTTTAATAATTGGTGTACCATATTTTGGGTTATTTTCACATAGGAGTCCACTATAGTTCCACCATCTTGAAGAGCTGCAGGTCTGCCAAAATCAGAGGCTTCTCTTATGCTCTGAATAAGAGGAACTTCACCTAAAAAGGGAACCCTTTTATCTTCGGCCAATTTTTGGGCTCCACCCATGCCAAAGATATAGTATTTTTTGTCAGGCAAATCGGTAGGTGAAAAGTAACTCATATTTTCAATTATTCCCAATACGGGGACAGAAATATTTTCTTGTTGAAACATCGCGATACCTTTTCTAGCATCAGATAGGGCGATATGCTGAGGAGTGCTTACCACTACGGCACCAGACAAGGGTATAGCTTGTACTATACTAAGGTGAATGTCTCCGGTACCAGGTGGTAGATCTACAATTAGAAAATCCAAATTGCCCCAAGCCGCATCAAAAATGAGTTGATTCAATGCTTTCGATGCCATAGGCCCTCGCCAAATTATTGCTTGACCAGGTTTGGTAAAAAAGCCAATGCTTAGAACCTTTACTCCGTAGTTTTCTATGGGCTCCATTTTTTCTTTACCTCGGACTCTTACAGAGAGGGGGCGTTCCCTTTCGAGATCAAACATTGTCGGTATTGAGGGTCCATAAATATCGGCATCCAATAGACCAACTTGAAGTCCCATTTTAGCCAGTGTTACGGCGATATTTGCAGCAACGGTAGATTTCCCAACACCGCCTTTTCCTGATGAAATAGCGATGATCGAATCAACACCTTCAATTGCTTTACCTCGAATTTTGGGATTTGGAGAACTCGGCGGGCGAACTACTTCGGTTTTGATATTTATTTTGGCTTTCTCATATACTTTCTGGTGTATAATTTTGAGAATATCAACTTCCATTTTTTTTCGAGCCTGAAGCGACGGGTTGGGAAAACGCAGGTCAATGTCTACCTGGTCTCCAAATATTTGAAGGTTTTTCAAATACCCAGCGTCAATAATATTTTCCTTGTTGCCAGAGGACTTAACCTCTTTAAGTGCTTGGATAATATCCGTTTTACTAAGTTTAATCACAATACCTATTGGACTACAAAGTTAAGTAAATGATATGCCTTTTATCTTTTATTCTTCTAATGCGGGATCCCATAATAGAGTATCAAAATCTTGGATTTGATCATTTTTGATTTTTATTCCTTCGGCTTGCAAAAGACGTTGCATTTGGTTGGGATCTTCAAAGTGATGTTTCCCAGTAAGCAAACCATGTCGGTTTACTACTCTATGAGCGGGAATATCTGAAAATTTGTGTGATGAATTCAATGCCCAGCCGACCATTCGAGCACTTTGCGGGGAGCCTAATATACGAGCTATTGTTCCGTATGTAGTTACTCTACCTCTGGGGATTAGTCGGACAATTTGATAAACTCTATCAAAAAAATCATTTTTGGGTTTAATCATTTGAGAAGTTCGAAGCAGATGAATTTAATGGACTTGCCTTTTTCAATAAATCCTTTTTCGTAGAAGGTAATCACTTGTTTAGCATCTTGTGGAGATTGTTGGCTAGAGTGCACATCTAGAACTACTTGGTGGATTTTAGAAGGATAGTTTTCTAAGATTCCGAGGGTATAGCCAAAAAGAAATTCGCTATCGGTTTTGAGATAGATTCGATTATTTGGTTTCAATACCCGAGCATATATATCTAGATAAATTGGATTGGTCAATCTATTTTTAGCCTTTCGATATTTTGGGTGTGGGTCGGGAAAGACAATCCAAATTTTATCGATTTCATCTTGCCGAAAATATCTATCTAGCCACTGAATCTGGCCTCTTAAAAAGGCCGCATTGGTTAAGTCTTGTTTGAGTGCAGTTTTTGCTCCTTTCCAAATTCTTGCACCTTTGACATCAATGCCAATACAATTTATTTCGGGATTTTTTGAACTATTATATAGGGTATATTCGCCTTTACCGCAACCAAGCTCTAGCCATATTGGATTTTGATTTAAAAAATAATTTTTATTCCACTGACCTTGTAGATAGAATTTTTCTGCGGTATTCCCACAGAATTGATGTTGAATAAGATTCTTGAAGGTTAAATTTTCTTGGAATTTTCTTGTTTTATTTTTTTTACCCAATGTTATTGTTCTGACTGTTCTTGATCTGATTCAATTTGATGCTCCAATGGATTATAAAGGGGCAGGGAAAAGGTAAATTCTGTACCTTTTCCAGCTTCGCTTGACACATCTATTGATTGATTGTGGGCTTCGATGATGTGCTTTACGATCGCAAGGCCAAGACCGGATCCTCCTTTATTGCGATTTCTAGTTTGGTCTACTCTATAAAACCGTTCGAAAAGTCTAGGGAGGTGTTTTTGTTCAATTCCAGTTCCATCGTCAGAAACTCGTATTTGTATTTTTTGGTTTTCATATTGGTGAAAAGATACCATGGTGAGTCCCCCATTTTTTCCATAGGTAATGGAGTTCCCTATTAGATTAACCATCACTTGATGAATTTTTTCTTGATCAGCCCACACACAAAACTGGTCAGAATCATTTTTCTCTAATACCAGTGTTATTGACTTTTTATTAGCTTCCATTTCGAATAATTCAAAAACTTTAGAGGTCAATTGATCGATATCAAAGGGATACAAATCAAGATTGAGGGTGCCTGATTCGATTTTTGTTATTGTATCAAGTTCATTGACTATAGAAATCAGACGATCTACACCTTTGGCTGTTCTTTCCAGATATTTTTCGGTTAATTTTTTCTTTTTATGAGCTCCATCAAGGAGTG
Organism: Flavobacteriaceae bacterium bin25; assembly: GCA_002238525.1. Classification (GTDB taxonomy): domain Bacteria; phylum Bacteroidota; class Bacteroidia; order Flavobacteriales; family Flavobacteriaceae; genus Bin25. The sequence goes on along the minus strand of MPMN01000003.1, from coordinate 22,745 downwards.
TTAGTACATATCCTTGCACGGTAAATAGGGGGGTTTTTAATTCGTGAGAAATATTACCAATAAATTCTTTTCGGTAGTTTTCACGTTGTTCAAGGACTTTAATTTCTAGTTGATTCTCCAGGGTAGTTTTGTAGATTTTGGAAAAAACACGTTGAATTTTTTTTGGTAGATTTTGTTTGACATTCTCTTGGGATTCTAAATTTATATTATATTTATATTTAAAAAAACTAAAAAAAATAAGATCTTCTAAAATAAAAACTACTATTGTTGAGATGCCAAACAGTATTAGAGAGCTTTTAAGGATTCTTTCCCAGACTTCTGAGTCCAGTTCATTCCAATTGTTGATTAACTGAACAGTGGTCATAGAAACCACAATGAGTATGGAAACTATGGTGGCTATGGCTAGTTTTCGTAGGAAGAACACGATTAAATCAAAAGTGATAAAATTACTCTTTATTAGAATTGTAAAAATGCTATTGAAACTATTGTATAGTCTGTGCACACTTGGCTAGGGGAGAATTTTTTCTCAAGGAGTAAACATGAATTTCTATTCCTAACTCTACCATTTTCGATTATTTAAAATTACATACAAGCTCGTCTTTTTAGGTATATTAGGGTTGACAATTAACCAGTTATCTATCCACTACTACAATGAAATTTTACTTGAAGCATTTCAGTCGATTTATCAATGGAGACATGCTTCCAATATTAGTATTAGACAGAAGAATTTATGTTCTTACTCAATTTCACATTCTATTACTTGTTGAAGATATGTAGGTTTGAGGTTCTACCCCTATTTTCCAGATATGGCTCAGTTAATAGTGAAAAATGCAATTGGATTTTTTCAAAGGAGAAAATATATATGCAACCTAGAATAAACCTCCATAGGGATGGCATATAAATATCCAAATAGAAGGGATTAATTATTATAAATTATTCAATGAAATGACCAAAAAATTTTTTTGAAATAAAAAACCGATTTTGTGAATTATTTTATTAAATTAGCGAAATTTTTTAGAAATAGTTGAAACGTCTAATTTTTAGTGTTCTTTCATATGAGAAGTAATCTCTTGTCTTCTTTTCAAGTGTTATTCCCCATCCAAATATTTTTTAGTGAATTTACCCCCCCCATTTATATAAATTGGAGTCGGGTAGTTCAACCAGACTTTCAAAATTTAATCATAACCTGGGTTGAGTTTGTTTGTTGGATGTTCTTTCTTTGTCTGCAGGTAATGTGTGGTCTATTTATTTCCATAAGAAATTTAGGGGGGGGTAGATGCTGCTTGTGTGCTTTTTTCTCGCTGCTTTTAAGTGGTTTTCATCAAAAATATCTATTATATATAAATTAATATTCTTGTTGTTTATGCAATTGCAAAATCGAAATTCTTTATATCCTGCCGTTTTGGCGATGTTGATTTTATTTTCTTGTGCTCGAGGAGATGGAGAACTTCCTCCACCAAATCTAGTGACTCCACCGGAAGTTGAGCCGCCATCTAAGTTCGCCATTGCTACATCCGCTGGAGAAGGAGGCTCTATAACAGACAATCAAAATGTAGATAGTGGTCAATCGGTGGAAATTACTGCCACTGCCCAAGAGCACTATCAGTTGAAGCAATGGACAGGCGATTGTGGTAGTTTTAGCCCAGACAATTCAGAAATCACCTTCACCGCTTCCAAGAATTGTGAGATTAGAGTTGAGTTTGAAAAGATAAGTTACTCCATCACAGCCATTTCAAAGGGGGGGGGTAGTTTGTCTGATGGAGAATTATCAAGAGAACACGGGCAGACAGCAGTTTTTACTGCTGAGCCTGATGAGGGCTATCAATTCGGTAATTGGACCATAAAAGAAGGTACTGATTGCCCTACCCTTCAAGATCCTTCCAATCCCAAATTGACCTTTACTGTTGAAGGGAATTGCAGCCTAGAAGCGATATTTGCCAAGGCCCCTCGTACCATTACCATAGAAGAAAACGACCCCGTGACGGGGATCAAAAATGGGGAAATAACCATTACCCCATCGCTAACTGTCAACCATGGGGAAGATGTGGAGGTTACTGCCACTGCCAACCAGCATTATGAGTTCAAGGGCTGGTCTGGAACCTGTGGTGATTTAAATAATGATGAATCCATTATAACCATTACTCTGGTATCTGATTGTACGATAGGTGCAATGTTTGAGAAGGTAAGCTATACCGTTACCGCTACCTCTACTGATGGGGGAATCGTGGTCCGAGATGGACAGCCGGTTAATGAGGAATTATCTATAATCTATGGCCAGACCGTCACATTGACGGCAACTCCTGAGAAGGGTTATCAGTTTAGTGGTTGGACAAGTGAAAATTGTCCTGCCCTTGAAGATGCTACGGTGGTTGAAGCTGAGTTTATGGTTGAGGACAATTGTAGTTTGGAAGCGGTATTTACCAAAGACTCTCGTATGATTACCATATTAGAGAACAAAAATGGGGAAATAAGCATCACGCCATCTGAAAATACTGTCTATGGTGACCAAGTGGAGGTTACAGCTACTGCCAATAAACATTATGCTTTCAAGGGCTGGTCTGGAAGTTGTGGAGAATTAAATGATGATTCATCAAGCCTAACGATTACTGTATTGGAGAATTGTTCGATAGGAGCAGTATTTGAAAAGGAAAGATATATCATCAAGCCGTCATTTTCTGGGGGAGGTAGTGTGCACCGAGGCGGCCAACCGGTTGATGAGGAATTAACTATAGTTTATGGAGAGACCGCTGTATTGACAGCAATTCCTGAGGAGGGTTATGAATTCGATAGTTGGACAACTGAAGGAGAGACGTCCACTTCGAGTTGCCCTACCCTTGATCCTAAAAATGATCAAGCTGAGTTCGTTGTTGAGGGTAATTGTAGTTTGGAAGCAGTTTTTGAAAGGAAAGAATATGGCATCTCTGTGAGACCTTCTGAAGGAGGGGAAGTATCCCGTGACGGAAAGCCGTTTGATGATCAGCATCAATTGATTGAGCATGGAAAAAGCGTCACTTTGAAAGCAACTTCCAGTGATGGTTATGAGTTTGACCAATGGAAGTTAGAAGGTGATGGTTGTCCATCATTAAGCGATGATGGTGCGTCCAATTTCGAATTGGACTTCACTGCTATGGGGGTTTGCCAACTGGAAGCAGATTTTATCAAACTCCACAAGATTACTATCGACTTAGGTATAGATGGGGAGAGCCCCGATACACAAGTGAAGAAAGATGGTGAAGATGTGAGTATTGAGGCTCCTGAAGATAAAGTACATTATACGTTCAGCGGTTGGAGAGGAACCTGCGGGAATTTTAATCCAGAAGAGAAGTCTATTTCTTTTAAAGCCACTAAAGATTGTGAAATCAATGCGGAGTTTACTAAAGTCTTATATCCCGTGACCATTAAGGCTGGTTCTGGGGGTAGTGTAGACAAAACGGAGGGGGAAATAGGATTTGGTGATAACTTTGAGGTAGTGGCCACACCAGATGATGGTTTTTACTTTGAACAATGGACTTCCTCAGGTTCTGGTTGCCCTGATAATTTAGATACTACCTTTTCAAATGCTGGGTTTAAGGTAAATGGACCTTGCTTTTTGGAAGCTACATTTAAATATAAATTAGACTTTGAAAATGGAAAAGTAACCTTTTATGGTGGGGATAATGGTTTGTACGAGGATAATAATACGATAAGGCTAGAGGAAGAGTTTTTGGATTACAAATCTGAATTGATAGGTGAAGAAGCATGTATTGAGCACGATGATGCACCAGGTAGAGTCTGTTATCTGATTGTAGATGATACTTTGCTGGGTAATTTGATTCGAAAAAACGAAAATGTGGAAAGTATTAACACCACTTTTGTCACGACAATGGATCGATTGTTTCAGGATAATCCTTCTTTTAATCAAGATATCAGCTCATGGGATGTTAGTAATGTGGAGGATATGAGTTTTATGTTTAAGGGAACTACCTCCTTCAATCAGGATATCAGCTCATGGGATGTCAGTAACGTAACCGATATGAGAGGAATGTTTAAAGATGCTATTCTTAATATAGATATCAGCTCATGGGATTTGGGCAATGTAGGCATTATGAGTGAAATGTTTATGGGAGCTACACTCAATGTAGATATCAGCTCATGGGATGTCAGTAACGTAAGCAGGATGAGTGGGATGTTTCGGGGAGCTAGCTCCTTCAATCAGGATATCAGCTCATGGGATGTCAGTAATGTCAGAAACATGAGTGCTATGTTTATGGATTCTTCTTTCAATCAGGATATCAGCTCATGGGATGTCAGTAACGCAACCAATTTGAGCGGAATGTTTCGGGAAGCTACCTCCTTCAATCAGGATATCAGCTCATGGGATGTCAGTAACGCAACCAATTTGAGCGGAATGTTTCGGGCAGCTACCTCCTTCAATCAGGATATCAGCTCATGGGATGTCAGTAACGCAACCAATTTGAGCGGGATGTTTCGGGAAGCTGCCTCCTTCAATCAGGATATCAGTTCGTGGGATACAAGTAATGTAACTAATATGAGCAGAATGTTTCAGGGTACGAAGGATGTGCCACATGAGTTTAATCAAAACATAGGCTCTTGGGATACAAGTAAAGTAACCAATATGAGCGAGATGTTTCGGGCAGCTACCTCTTTCAATCAGGATATTAGTTCGTGGGTTACAGGTAATGTGACCAATATGCGAATAATGTTCTATCAAGCATCATCATTCAATCAAGATATAGGCTCTTGGGATACAAGTAAAGTAACCGATATGGGATTTATGTTCTATCAAGCATCGTCATTCAATCAAAATATAGGCTCTTGGGATACAAGTAAAGTAACCGATATGAGCGGGATGTTTTGGGAATCTACCTTATTCAATCAAGATATAGGTTCTTGGGATACAAGTAGTGTAACTAATATGAGCGGAATGTTTCAAGGTACGGAGAAGGTTAAACATGTATTTAATCAAGACATAGGCTCTTGGGATACGAGTAATGTGACCGATATGAGCAGAATGTTCTCTGATGCATTTTCATTCGATCAAGATATCGGTTCTTGGGATACAGGTAATGTAACCAATATGGCTGCGATGTTCTATTACGCATCATCATTCAATCAAGATATCGGTTCTTGGGATACAAGTAATTTAACTAATATGAATTTTATGTTTGCTTTTGCCGATGTATTCAATCAAGATATTAGTAATTGGGATGTTTGTAAAGTGCAGAATCCACCAATATTTTTTGCTGTTTTCTCAGGATTATGCCCATACCCTGATGTGACATATGAATGTCCTCCTAATCCTAATATCCCCGATTTTTCTGGTTCTGGATGTTAAATCTGTAAACATGGCAAATATGAAAAGTATCGAAAATCAATATGTGCTAGGTCCATTTTCTTATGCATCAGAATGGAGAGCACCATTAAATATAGATAAAAACACAGAAGATGAACATTTGAGTCATCGTATGACAAATTTTTTTATGAATATTCACTGCATAACTTATGATTCTGATGAGTTAGTTCCAATAAAAACTCCCCAGAACATTTAGACTAAACTTTTTTATAATCTATCTATAACCATATAATATGACTAAACCAATGAAAATTAAATTGCAACATTTTATTGCTCTGTGCTTCATAGCACAATTGCTCATTCTATTCTCTTGTGGGGATAGTGGTGTAGAAACACCACCTACAGAAGTAGCCATCCCCGTTACGAAGGTTACCATATCTACGTCAACCGTTGGCAGTGGTGGAACCATATCAAACAGTCAGACTGTTGATAGCGGACAATCAGTTAGTGTTTCAGCTACCGTCAATGAACATTATGAGTTATCCCAATGGAAAGGAGATTGTGGTACATTCAGCAAAGACAACCTGACTGTAACGATTACCGCCTCAGCTAGCTGTGCGATTTCAGCTGAATTTACAAAGGTTAGCTATACCATCACAACAACTTCTGGGGAAGGTGGTTCGGTAGCCGACCCAAAAGAATTTACAGGCAGCTTTGGTGATGCGGTCACCTTCAAGGCAGAACCCCAAGAAGGTTATGATTTCGGTGGCTGGAAATTAACCGGATCCGGTTGTCCCACTTTATCCAACCCAACTATTTCTACAGCCTCATTTACAGTAAGTGGCAATTGCCAATTAGAGGCTTCATTTATGAAATCACCACGTACCATCATCACCTCATCTATAGGGGGAGGGGATATTACCGAAACCCAAATGGTAGAATATGGTGATGAGGTTTCCATTACAGCCACGCCAAATGAACACTATCTGCTTACCGAGTGGAGAGGTGATTGTGGTACCTTTAGTAATGAAGAGCTTACCATCACTTTTAATGTAGCGGAGAATTGTGATATTAGGGCCGTGTTTGAGGAGATTTCCTACACCATCACAACAACTTCTGGGGAAGGTGGTTCGGTAGCCGACCCAAAGGAATTTACAGGCAACTTTGGCGATGAGGTCACCTTTAAGGCAAAACCCCAGGAAGGGTATGATTTTGTTGCCTGGAAATTAACCGGCAACAGTTGTCCCACTTTATCCGACTCAACTATTTCTACTGCTTCATTTACAGTAAGTGGACACTGCCAATTAGAGGCTACGTTTATGAAAATACCTCGTACAATCACCACATCTTCAAGTGATGGAGGACAGATTACAGATACCCAGGTAGTGGATCACGGAGATGAGGTATCCATTACGGCTACTGCTGATGAATTTTATCAGTTGGAGGAATGGATAGGGGACTGTGGTACGTTTACCAAGGATGAAACAACCATCTCTTTTATTGCAACAAAAGATTGTGAGCTTGAGGCCTCGTTTACGAAAATACCTCGTAACATTACCACCTCGGCAACAGAGGGAGGTCAGATTACGGATAGCCAGGTATTGAAACATGGTGATGAGGTGTCCATCACAGTATCTGTTGATGAGCATTACCAACTAGCCCAATGGACAGGTGATTGTGGTGAGTTTAGTAAAGATGAATTAAACATCTCTTTTCCTGCGACTAAAGATTGTGAGATTAATGCAGTATTTGAAAAGAAACCCTACACCATAACGGTAACTACTTCTGGTGGAGGTTCAGTTTCAGAATCAAGTTTGACAAAAGTTCAAGGGGATTCCGTTACACTGACCGCTACTATTCAAGATGAAGACTTTCAATTCAAGGAGTGGAACCTAGTAGGAACAGCATGTCCAGAACTTTCGGATTCTTCTAACAGTGCATTAACCTTTATAGTGCAAGGGGATTGTGAGTTTAGAGCACTTTTTATCCCATTAGGAGACACTTTAGAGTTAGCATCAAATGGAGTCACGGTAAGAGTTAAGTCTAAGTTTTTAAATTTAGAAGAATCATTATTAGGAAGTGTAGGACACATAGATTACGGTGGGAGTAGAGGTCGAGTTGAGTATCCCATAGTAGATAATAATGCATTACAAGATTTGGTCAATATGAATCAAAATGTAGAAAATGTTTGTACCACTTTTGTAACTGATATGGGGTCAATGTTTGAGGGAAATACTTCTTTTAATGAAGATATCGGTTCTTGGGATACAAGTAATGTAACTAATATGAGCAGAATGTTTCAGGGTACGGAGGATGTGCCACATGAGTTTAATCAAAACATAGGCTCTTGGGATACAAGTAAAGTAACCGATATGAGCAGAATGTTCGCTTATGCATCATCATTCAATCAAGATATCGGTTCTTGGGATACAAGTAATGTAACTGATATGAGCAAAATGTTTCAGGGTACGCTTTATGTTCGACATGAATTTAATCAAAACATAGGCTCTTGGGATACAAGTAATGTGGCCAATATGGAAGGAATGTTCGCTTATGCATTAACATTCAATCAAGATATCGGTTCTTGGGATACAGGTAATGTAATCAATATGCGTTCGATGTTCATCGAAGCATTTAAATTCAATAAAGATATCAGTTCTTGGGATGTCAGTAATGTGACCGATATGAGTTTTATGTTTGCTTTAAATCACGCATTCAATCAAGATATCAGTTCTTGGGATACAAGTAATGTGACCAAGATGGACTATATGTTTGCTTTTGCCGAGGTATTCAATCAAGATATTAGTAATTGGGATGTTTGTAAGGTAACAACAAGTCCACCAGAAGAGTTTAGTGTTAATTCACCAATAGATGGAACTTCCTCTATCCCAGATTTTTCTGGTTCTGGATGCTAAATCTGTAAACATGGCAAATATGAGAAGTATCGAAATTCAATATGTTTTAATCCAATTTCTTTATGCATCGAAATGGAGATTACCATAGAATGTAGGTAAATCACTAAAAATTAAACTATTAGTGATTGTATTCCAAATTTTCTTACAAATATGGAATATATAGCTTCGGCCTTTGTAAAGCATAAAACTGACAACGACTAAGGAAATCATTTGTTTATTCAGAAAAGAGGGGAGTTCCCCTCTTTTTTTGAATAAATATAAGTTGCTCCTTTCGTCTTCCAAAAGTTGCATTTGTTTGTTGAGAATTCGAACCTAATAAAGTCGAACAGAAGATTATTTTATTTTTCGAGGGTCAATGAATTTGTAACCAACCCCTTTGATTGTTTTTAGATATTTTTTCCCGATTTTTCTTCGAATTTTACGCATATGAACATCAATGGTTCGTTCCCCAACTAAGCTTTCTCCCCAAATTTCATTTAAGATTTTATTTCGTTCAAAGACTTTACCAGGTTGAGAGGCTAACATATACAAAAGTTTAAATTCCTTTTTGGGGAAATTGATTATCACGTTATCTACAGTTACGCTATAGGCCTCACTATCTATCACCAATCCCTTGAATTTTAAGGTAGATGGAAACAAAGAAGGATCATTTAATCGGCGAAGTAAACTCTTGATCTTTGAAACCAAAACCTTGGGTTTTATGGGTTTGGTCACATAATCATCAGCTCCAACATTATAAGCAGCCAAGTGAGAATACTCCTCTCCTCTAGCTGTTAAAAACATGATGATGGTATCCTTGAAACGATTATCCTGCCTCAATTTTTCACAAGTTTCAATTCCATCCATAATAGGCATCATGATATCAAGAATAATCAAGTGTGGTAACTTTGAAATGGCCTTATCCCAAGCTTGCTTGCCATCGGTTGCAGTATAAATTTTATATCCTTCTTTTGACAGATTGAACCGAATTATTTCTAAAATATCAGGCTCGTCATCAACCAGTAGTATTCGAATATCTTCTCCTTTCACTTCTTGAAACTCAAAGTTAACCTTTTAATGATACTATAATACGAATTCATGACCATATTGATATCTTAGTTTCTGTTGCATTTTTGTGGATTGAGGTCAAAATTAACATAGAATAATCAAAGATGGTTGTTTGTAAGGGATATCAACTATAGTTCATTTTTCGAGACAATCTATTAGGCAACTACATCTGTACAATGGACTCTACTAGGTATGGTCAGGGTGGTATTTTCTTTTCTGTTTTTTCATTTTTTATTCCTTCTTGATGGTTCCTGCTCATTTAATCGTTAAGGTTGAGAGAAGAAGCGGATTATCCATAGCGGGTAACCTGAGAAAAACTATTACAAACCAAACGAAATGAATCTTTTGAATGCTTAGATGTGGGCTTGCATATCCCAGTTTTTAAGGTTTTTTACGCCCTATTCGATGTACAACTCAGGTGCTAACTATTCTTAAATCCTATACATTGATACCATAGATTCATGCTTTTTAGTATTACCATTTAATTCCTTTTAGAAAATCCAGAAAGATAAAGCCAATAGAACTACTCAAACTAAGTTTAAATGTTTGGAGTGTGGATTTTCTATCAATGCGGATATCAACGCTTCAATAAGCATATGAGCAGATGGGACTAGGTCCATACTAAAAAACGGACGTGGAGATTATGTAAGACCTATTATCCTCTGGGGTACTAGGCAACAAGTGATGAAATGCCAAAGTGAGTATTTTCCTGAAAAGGATAGTAGATATAGTTGTAGGTAAAACCTACTTTTACTATATTTTCATAAGGAATGCAGTGGAACCATGTCTTATAATTGCAAAGTTGAGATTATTCTTTGAATCTTATGAACTCCCTTGAGTTTTTTATCCATTGCCAAAAACATCCAGAGCAATTTGAACATAATGCCTTGACTCTTTTTCGATTTCAGTACGAAAACATCTCAATCTATCATCAGTACTGTAATTCAGTTAATGTATCTATCAATCAAGTAAAAGTATTGTCTGATATACCTTTTTTACCTATTTCATTTTTTAGAACTCATCGAATTTATGGTTCCCATAAACCTCATCAAATTGTTTTTGAATCTTCCGGCACTACCTCTGAAATAACATCAAAGCATTATATCAAGAATCTCACAATATATCAAAGGAGTTGTTTAAAAGGATTTGAGCGTTCGATTGGATCTATTTCAGATTATGTTTTATTGGCTTTGTTGCCCACATATCTAGAACGAGAAAATGCCTCTTTAGTATATATGGTGGACTATCTGATGAAGATAAATCAACATCCCCAAAGTGGATTCTTTCTCAATGATTTTAGCAGTCTATTTGTTCAATTGACTGAGCTAACAAAGCAAAAAAAGAAATCCCTATTGTTTGGTTTAAGTTCAGCATTATTAGATTTTGCTCAAATATGCCGTTGTAAATTGGACTATACCACCGTGATCGAAACAGGAGGAATGAAAGGAAAATCAAAAGAGTTGACAAAAGCGCAATTACATCATGAGTTGAAGTCATTACTGGGTGTATCGAAAGTATATTCAGAATATGGAATGACAGAATTACTGAGCCAGGCATATTCAAAAGGAGACAACATCTTTCGTCCCCCACCTTGGATGAAAATTCAAATTTTTGACCCTACAGATCCATTCACCCCTTTGGAGATAAATAAAACCGGAGCTATCAATATTATTGACTTAGCCAATATAGATTCATGTGCATTTATTGCAACTCAAGATTTGGGAAGACTCAAAAATCATACTGATTTTGAGTTGATTGGACGCTTTGACCAAGGAGACCTGAGAGGATGTAATTTATTGCTAGGCTAATCTATCTCCAAAAGAAAATAATTCTTTTTCCCCTTTTGCAAGAGTATATATGCTCCTGCAATTAAGTCTTTTAAAGTTATTCTGTAGTTCTCAGATACTTTTTGTTTGTTGACAGAGATTGCATTTTGGTCTAATGCACGTTTGGCTTGACCTTTAGAATGAAGAAAGATATTTCCTTCAGTTAAGGCATCAATAATAGATAAGCCACTAGTGAGTTTTTCTTTTGGAATTATTGCTTTTGGAATCCCCTGGAATATATCGTTACAATTTTGATGATTAAGCGATTTAATATCATCTATGGTTGATCTTCCGAATAAAATCTTGGTAGCAGTTTTTGCAAATGTCAAATCTTCCAAAGAATGTACTGATAGGGTTAATTTATCCGCTAAGGTTCGTTGTAAAATACGCTCATGTGGTGCCTTGTGATGGTCACTTACAAGGGCTTGAATTTCTTTTTTTTTCAAAAAAGTAAATTGTTTTATTAATGTCTCGGCATCTCTATCAGTAATATTAATCCAATACTGATAAAATCTAAATGGAGAAGTCTTATTTCGGTCAAGCCATACATTGCCGCTTTCGGTTTTCCCAAACTTAGTCCCATCATCTTTGGTAACTAAAGGGCAAGTTATTCCATGAGCCTTTTGACTTAGTTTCCTTCTGATTAATTCGATACCTGTTGTGATATTACCCCATTGATCACTTCCTCCCATTTGCAAAGAGCATTTGTGTTGTTTATAGAGATGATAAAAATCAAATCCCTGAAGTAACTGATAAGTGAATTCTGTAAAAGACATTCCTTTGGATTGAGAACTAGATATTCGATTTTTAACTGATTCCTTTGCCAGCATATAGTTTACAGTTATATGTTTTCCTATATCACGAGAAAAATCAATCAGACTATAGTCTTTAGTCCAGATGTAGTTGTTTAACAGAATACCAGAATTTTTGGTTGAAGAATCAAAATCCAAAAATTTTGTCAATTGCTTTTGGATCGAATCACAGTTGTACTGAAGAGTTTGAGGATCTAATAGTTTTCTTTCTTCCTCTTTGCCTGATGGATCACCAATCATACCAGTAGCACCTCCAATTAGAACAATAGGAGTATGACCTGACAATTGGAAGTGCCTAAGCAAAAGAACCTGAATGAGATTACCGATATGTAGGGAGTCAGAAGTGGGATCAAATCCGATATATCCTCTGGCCTTATTTAAGGATAAATAATGCTCTGTTTCCGGAGTGATATCGTGTATCAGACCTCGCCATTTTAGTTTTTCAACGAAATTCTCTGACATTTATGTTTTGGTGGTCAAAGATAAACTTTAACAAAATTAGAATTACATTGCCTTGTTATGGATATGGTGACTGGGGCTACTGGTTTGGTTGGCTCTAATTTATTATACAGACTGACCGAAAAGTCGGACAAAAACGTTTGCGGATTGTACCGGTCTGATTCAAAGAGAGACAAGGTTGAAGATTTTTTTGCTTCAAAAGATCAGAATCATCCAAAAAATTTTAATAAAATCAAATGGAGAAAAGCTGATTTATTGCATTTGGCTGACTTGGATAAGTCGTTAGAAGGAATTTCCAGAATTTATCATTGTGCTTCTTTGATTTCATTTTACAGGAGAGACAAAAACAGACTGTATAAAAATAATGTTGTGGGAACCTCTAATTTGGTCAATCTTGCTATTTCAAATGGGATTAAGAAAATTTTTTACATAAGTTCAATTGCTGCATTGGGAAGTATTGAATCCCAAACGCAAATCATAGATATATCTAACTCAAATAATCCAAAATTTCTTTCCTACTATGGATTGTCAAAACACCTAGCAGAACTAGAAATATGGCGAGCCAAACAAGGGGGTATTGATATTGAGATTGTCTATCCCGGTGTTGTGATTAGTCCTTCATTTATTTCCAGCAGTTCAGGAAGGCTGATGAATCAAATCAAAAAACTTGGTCGTTTTTACACAAAAGGGACAATTTCAGTAATAGGAATTCAAGATTTATGTCGTGCCATTGATTTGTTGATGAATTTAGAAATAAAACAAAACCGATGGATTTTGGTTAGTCATAACCTGCTGATCAAAGAATTTGTTGCCAAAGTAAATGCTCTTTATGGCAAAAAAGCGCCTACTTTCAAAATAGGATTTTATCATTGGAAAATATTGACCTTAATAGATCAACTCACACGGCTTTTTGGAATTTCTTTTTTTAGTGGTATCAATTACAAATCTGCGAGTAGCGAGATTTACTACGATGGATCCGAAATCAAAAAAATGACTGATTTTTTCTACACCTCATTAGAAGAAATTTTGCGTCAATTCAAAGACAAAGAATAAAACATTTGAGAATACAGAACCACATTACGATTGATCTGATTGATTTATTTCGTTCAAAAATGTAAGAATCAATTATTCGGTCCTTTGATTCATATCCTCGATTTCTAAAGAATCCTCCGCCATTTCAAGTCTAAAGATGACCTCTTGATGTATCCTGAGGTACTTTTTGGGATTTGAAGTGTAGTATTTTTCTGAATCCACTAGTTGCATACTGTCGATATCGTACTTGGTATAAATGTAGGAATGATTAAAAGCGTCTTCAAAGGTTTCGTTTAGTGATATAGTCCCTCTGATACCATCCATTATGGCCACATCAAATAATATTTCAGTCATAACTTCCTCAGAAATGAGATTATTAGGACGAGGGGAAGAGTAAAACATTTCACAATTCCAAGAGACAAAAATCAATGCAATAGGAATTGACTTGACGAATCTATTCATTATCTGCTGAGTTCTAATTTTTTTGCTGATTTTGTTTCAAGGATTTGGCCATTATCATAAGCCAAATTACCATTGACAAAGGTATACTTTACCCAACCAGTGAATTGTTCACCTTCAAAAGGGGACCATTGGCATTTATAAAGCAAATTATTTGAATTGACCGTCCATATTTTCTTTATATCAACTGCTACTAGATCGGCATAATACCCTTCTCTGATAAACCCTCTATCTGCTATATCGAATAATATAGCGGGATTGTGAGCGGCTTTTCGAACTATCTTTTCTATACTGATTAAACCTCTGTGGGCAAAGGTTAATAATCCCGGAAGCATATGTTGAACAAGCGGGCCCCCTGATGGGGCACTTGTGTAAGGTCTTTTCTTTTCTTCTTTTGTATGAGGAGCATGATCTGTGGCCAAAACATCAATTCGATCATCATTCAGGGCTTTCCAAAGGGCCTTTTTATCTGCAGTTGATTTGATTGCAGGATTCCACTTGATGTAGGTTCCTTTAGATGAATAATCATCATCTGAAAACCAAAGGTGGTGCAAGCATACCTCGGCGGTAATTTGCTTTTGACTCAGAGGTATTTGGTTGGTGAAAAAATCAGTTTCATCTTCAGTAGATAAATGAAAGATATGAATTTTTGCTCCGGTTTCTTTAGCAAGTTTTACTGCCATTCGGGTAGATTTCAAACAAGCTTCACTGCTTCGAATTTTTGGATGCATACCTATGGGTATATTGTCCCCATAAAGGGCAATGGCCTTTATGAGATTTTGATTGATGGTATTTTCGTCTTCACAATGAAGAGCTATTCGTATTGGTGTATTGGTAAAGATTTCTTTAAGAATGTTAGGATTATCAATCAACATATTTCCAGTTGATGACCCCAAGAATAATTTTAGAGCCGGAACCTTTTTGAAATCCAATCTCTTTATTTCCTCTAAATTATCGTTGGTTCCTCCAAACATAAACCCATAATTTGCATATGAACTATTGCGAGCAATTTCATATTTGTTATTCCAAGCTTTTAGAGTTGTGGTTTGCGGTTTTGTATTAGGCATTTCTAGATAGGATGTTATTCCCCCTGCCAAGGCTGCTTTAGATTCTGTTTCAATAGTTGCTTTATATTCATAACCAGGTTGACGAAAATGAACCTGGTCATCAATTAGCCCAGGCAAAAGATGAAGCCCTCTAAGATCGAAAATTTGGGAAGCATCTGATGATGGAATTGATGATTCGATTTTTTCTATACGCTCATTTTTGATCAGTAAATCGCACTCTATACTAGATTCTTCATTCACTATAGTAGCGTTTTTTAAAAGAGTAGTTTTCACTTAAATTTTGATTTATATAGACGAAGATAAGGGACACCAAAAATGGCTTCCCGAATAATTTTATAGTTCATTTTGGATTTTCCATATTCTCTATTAATAAAAATTATTGGATGTTCCAGAATACTAAAGCCCTTTAAGTGAGATCTGTATTTCATTTCAATTTGATAAGTATATCCCACAAATTTTATTTCTCTGATAGCCAAATGAGACAACACCTCTTTTTTATATCCAACAAATCCAGAAGTGGGATCTTTAACTTTTAAATCCAATAAACTCCTAACATACATAGATGCAAACAATGATAAGATGATTCTACCCAAGGGCCAGTTGACAACGCTAATTCCCTTTGCATAGCGAGATCCGACTACTACATCACATTTATTGACAAGCAGATTATACATCTTAGGTATTTCTTTTGGGTTATGTGAAAAATCTGCATCCATTTGAAATACAAATAGGTATTCTTTATTTAAAGCCCAAAAAAAACCGTCTTGGTAGGCTTTACCTATACCTTGTTTTTTGTCTCGTAGAAGCAGGTGAACTTTATCAGAATTATGTGAAAATGTTCGGACTATGTCGGCAGTTCCATCGGGAGAATTATCGTCAACTATCAATAGGTCACAAGCCAATTCTAAGGATAAAAGAGAATCAATAATGGCCTTAATATTATCAGATTCATTATAAGTTGGGATGATAACTAGTACTTGAGACATTTTGATAACAAAACTAATAATAGCGGTATCAATTGTAATTTTACCAATCAATAATTGATTCAGAAATAGTGATTGAAGTTCTATTATCAAGAGGAGAGAGTACTGATTTAATCCCTTTAGTCATATTATCTCTACTGTTATTGAGCAATTTGCTTAATCGACTTATTCCTGGAATAGGTTTAACTGTTTTTGATTTTTTAAGATTGCCAAAGGTATTGAGAGTTCAGAGTCAATTGATACCTAAAACCAACTCATATTTTACCTTACCTCATGTACTAGTCTTTATGTTTTTGGTCGTATCAGGAAGTCTTTTTATCAGTGTTGTAATCGCTAATTTCTCATCAAATTCGTCTTTACCTTCTGTCTATCTGTTTTTGTCTCTATTATTAACAATAAGTGTGAGTTTGATTATAAGACATTTACTGAGCATTCTCTTGGCGAAGATATTTACCAAGACAGATCTACTGCACTACTACATAAATCAAAGGATACCGATTCATTTTCCGATATTTGGGGTATTAGGTATTGTAATTTTAATTTATTACACTACCATACGGCATTTTTATTTTTTGATAATCTGTGGAGGAGTACTCCTTTTATTGTGGTGGTTTAATGAAACCTATATCCTAGTAAAATTAACGAAAGAAAAGCAGATTAATAATTTCCAAATAATTTTCTACCTTTGCGCGCTGAGATTATTGCCTTGGTATTGGGTCTATAGGTTTTCTATTGTCCCCGTGCTTATATGAAGATTGCCGTATGAATGTGAAGACATCAATCAGGTCGGTTTTGGTTTCCCAACCTCGGTCGGCCTCAGAGAATACACCTTATAATACTTTAAAACAGAAGCACAAGTTGAAGATGGACTTTCGGCCTTTTGTGCATGTAGATGGTTTGCCCCCTCAAGAAGTTAGACGTCAGAGAATTACTATTCAGCATTTTCCAAATATCATTTTCACTTCTCGAAATGCAGTGGATTATTTTTTCAAAACTTGTGAAGATGCTCATTATAAAGTTCCGCCAACGTTAAAATATTTCTGTCAGTCTAAAGCAGTTGGACAATACCTCCATCAATTTGCTGTATATCGCAAACGTAGGGTTTGTGTCGGGGAACGATCAATAGAGGATTTAGCTGAACATTTTAGTAAATATTCAGACGAAAAATTTTTATTACCTTCTTCAGATTCGCTTAATCCGAAGACGATTGATTTTTTGAACTCAATAGGGATTAATTGGAAGAGAATCATTCTCTACAGGACAGTCGCTTCTGATTTATCTGATTTGAAAAATGTATATTATGATATTCTTGTATTTTATTCTCCTGCTGGTATATTTTCTTTATTCAAAAATTTTCCTGATTTCAAGCAAAACGATACGGTCATTGCTGTTTTTGGATCTTCTACTGTCCAGGCCGCACTTGACCACAACTTGCGAGTAGACGTCAAAGCACCAACTTCTGACTGTCCATCAATGACCATGGCTATTGACAAGTATATTCAATCAATGGGCTAATCCACAATTGTTTCCAATCAATGTGTTGGAGAATAATTTTACCTTTTGATTTATAATTATTTTTTTGGAGCAGCGAAACTTTTTTGTTTACTCAGTTTTATTTCTGTGGTTTAATTTGAAATAAATTATAAGAATTTGCAAGACTAGTGTAACTGTATTGGCAAGTATGATGGCGAATTTATTAATTAGGATGCCGTAAACAAGCCAAAATGCTACGCCGATCAACATCACAAAATACATCGTTAAGGAGACTCCATCAGAAATACCACCTTTATATATTTTGTATGCTTGGGGTACAAATGCTGAGGTCGTCAAAATAGCTGCAATAACCCCAATACCTTCTATGTAATAGTCAAACACTTATTATATTTTCAAAATTTATCAACAAACAGATGATTAGTGATTAAAGTGGTTCAGATTTTTCAAGATGGGGATTAACAATCTAAGTTTTTCGAATTGCGGGTATGGTCAATTTCCTTCATATGTTCTGAAATATTCACAATGAATTCATAGACAAAGGAAAAGAATCAGAAGAAAAACCATATCTAAAGAACAACAGCCATCCATATATAGATATAGGAAGGGGGGTTGAAAGTGGCCCCAAAGGTAGGGTAGTGTTCTTTAATGATATGCAACTTATTTTCTCAATAGTTTTAAAACAATATCTAAGTTATATACTCGTTTGGTGATTTATTTGTTAGACATACATCCGCTGAATGGAGGTAATTTCGCCGGATCGGAAATGAACCATTGAATTCTTGAGAACCCAAAACACTTATCAACCTTGCCTACATTCCATCCGCTTAGGTCTTGTTTGAATGCTGAAGCACCGGCGAGCATAAAGGACATATTTCTGACATTACTTACATCCCAGGAACTGATATCTTGATTGAATGAGGTTGCCCTTTGAAGCATAGCATTCATATTTATTACATTTCCTACATCCCAGGAACTGATATCTTGGTTAAAATTGGAAGCTGAATTGAACATTTGTTTCATATTCCGGACATTGCTCACGTCCCAAGAATCAAGTTCTTGATTAAATGATGAGGCTACCTGAAACATATAGGACATATCTGTCACTTGACTAACATCCCAATTTTCTATATCTTGATTAAATGAAGTGGCTCCGAAGAACATTCCAGACATTAAAGTTACTTTATCTACATCCCATTCTCCGATATCTTGGTTGAATATAGTAGTCCCTTGAAACATAAAAGATAAATCTGTAACAGCACTAACATCCCATTCTCCGATATCTTGGTTGAATGAGCTGGCATTTGAAAACATTGAATTCATATTGGTTACACTGCTCACATTCCAAGAGCCTATATTTTGATTAAATGAGCTGGCATTTGAGAAAAGAGCTTTCATATTGGTTACACTACTTACATCCCAATAACTTATATCTTGATTAAATGAACTAGCATTCTTAAACATTAGAGACATATTGGTTACATTACTTACATCCCACGAGCTAATATCCTCGTTAAATGAATTTTTTTCAGAAAACAATAAAAACATATCTGTGACGAATGTTGTACAAACATTTTCTACACTAATGCCTTCACTGATTCGTTTTTTAAGCATATTTATATCAACGATTAAATACTCCACTCTTCCTCTATCGTCTTGATAATCAATCCATCCTGTCTGTCCCACACTCTCTGTTATCGAATAGCTTGAGTCAACTTTTACTGTGACTCCATTATCATCAAGTTCTATTGGATTTTGTACTTGTTTTGTGTTATCGTCCTCTGGTTCTTGATTTAAGACTGCGTTAATAGTACAATCTTTAGATGCCGTAAAGCTTACTTCCAAATTTTCTTTGCTAAAGGTTCCGCAATTTCCGGTCCACTCGCTCAACTGGTAGCCTTGATTTATAGTAACAACAATTGTTGAAGTTGTTCCATGTTCAATTTCATGTGTATCTGTTATTTCCCCTCCTGTTGAAACAGTGGTAGTGATGGTATAGGAAACCTTTTCAAATTCTACACTGATAGAACAGTCTTTGGTTGCTGTGAAGGTTGCAGGATTGGTTGGTTGACTAAATGTCCCACATGATCCAGCCCACCCACTTATTTGATAGCCTATACTTGGTGTAGCGGTGATGCTTACCGATTCTCCATGTTTCACGGATTGATTTTCAGTGATAGATCCACCAGTTCCTGCATTTGTAGTGATGGTATAGGAAACCTTTTCAAATTCTACACTGATAAAACAGTCTTTGGTTGCTGTGAAGGATGCAGGGTTGGTACTCTTGGTATAAGAGCCACAGGTTCCTGACCATGATTCAATTTGATAACCCGCACTAGGTGTAGCAGTGATGCTTACCGATTCTCCATGTTTTACAGATTGATTTCCGGTGATAGATCCACCTGTACCTGCCGTTGTGGTAATGGTATAGGATTTCTTTTCAAAGGTTACACTGATTGAACAACTTTTGGTTGCAGTAAAGGTAGCTGGATTGATTATTTTCTCGAAAGTGCCACAGGTTCCTCCCCATGATTGTATTTGATAGCCTGTACTTGGTGTAGCGGCGATGCTTACAGATTCACCGTGTTTCACGGATTGGTTGTCGGTGATGGTTCCACCTGTACCTGCAGTTGTGGTAATGGTATAGGATACCTTTTCAAATGCTACAGTGATAGAACAATCTTTGGTTGGGGTAATGGAAATAGGATTGGTTGTTTTCTCGAAAGTGCCACAGGTTCCTCCCCATGATTGTATTTGATAGCCTATATTGGGTGTAGCGGTGATGCTTACTGATTCTCCATGTTTTACAGATTGATTTCTAGTGATGGTTCCACCTGTACCTGCAGTTGTGGAAATCGTATAGGATACCTTTTCAAAGGTCACACTGATAGAACAGTCTTTGGTAGCTGTGAAGGTTGCAGGATTGGCTGTTTTCTCGAAAGTGCCACAGGTTCCTCCCCATGATCCTATTCGATAACCTGTATTGGGTGTAGCGGTGATGCTTACCGATTCACCGTGTTTTGCAGATTGATTTGCAGTGATAGTTCCACCTGTACCTGCAGTTGTGGTGATGGTATAGGATACCTTTTCAAAGGCTACAGTGATAGAACAATCTTTGGTTGAGGTAATGGAAATAGGATTGGCTGTTTTCTCGAAAGTGCCACAAGTTCCTCCCCATGATTGTATTTGATAGCCTATATTGGGTGTAGCAGTGATGCTTACCGATTCTCCATGTTTCACAGATTGGTTGTCGGTGATGGTTCCACCTGTACCTGCAGTTGTGGTAATGGTATAGGAAACCTTTTCAAATTCTACACTGATAGAACAATCTTTAGTTGCTGTGAAGGTTGCAGGATTGGTTGATTGACTAAATGTTCCACATGATCCAGTCCATCCACTTATTTGATAGCCTATACTTGGTGTAGCGGTGATGCTTACCGATTCTCCATGTTTCACGGATTGATTTTCAGTGATAGATCCACCAGTTCCTGCATTTGTAGTGATGGTATAGGATACCTTTTCAAAGGCCACGCTGATAGAACAATCTTTGGTTGCTGTGAAGGTTGCAGGATTGGTTGATTGACTAAATGTTCCACATGATCCAGTCCATCCACTTATTTGATAGCTTGTATAGGGTGTAGCAGTGATGCTTACTGATTCTCCATGTTTTGCAGATTGATCTCCAGTGATAGATCCACCAGTTCCTGCATTTGTAGTGATGGTATAGGATACCTTTTCAAAGGCCACACTGATAGAACAATCTTTGGTAGCTGTGAAGGTTGTAGGATTGGTTGATTTAGTAAAGCTTCCACATGATCCAGTCCATCCACTTATTCGATAACCTGTATTGGGTGTAGCAGTGATGCTTACCGATTCTTCATGTTTTGCAGATTGATTTCCAGTGATGGTTCCACCTGTGCCTGCCGTTGTGGTAATGGTATAGGATACCTTTTCAAAGGTCACACTGATAGAACAACTCTTGGATGCATTAAATCTGGCTGGATTGGTTGTTTTTTCGAAAGTGCCACAAGTTCCTCCCCACGATTCTATTTGATAACCTGTATTGGGTGTAGCAGTGATGCTTACCGATTCACCGTGTTTTACAGATTGATTTTCGGTGATGGTTCCACCAGTACCTGCCGTTGTGGTGATGTTATAGGATACCTTTTCAAAGGCCACACTGATAGAACAATCTTTGGTAGCTGTGAAGGTTGCAGGATTGGTTGATTTAGTAAAGCTTCCACATGATCCAGTCCATCCACTTATTTGATAGCCTGTATTGGGTGTAGCGGTGATGCTTACCGATTCTCCATGTTTCACGGATTGATTTTCAGTGATAGATCCACCAGTTCCTGCATTTGTAGTGATGGTATAGGAAACCTTTTCAAATTCTACACTGATAGAACAGTCTTTGGTTGCTGTGAAGGTTGCAGGATTGGTGGATTTAGTAAAGCTTCCACATGATCCAGTCCATCCACTTATTTGATAGCCTGTACTTGGTGTAGCGGAGATGCTTACCGATTCTCCATGTTTCACGGATTGATTTTCAGTGATGGTTCCACCAGTTCCTGCATTTGTAGTGATGGTATAGGAAACCTTTTCAAATTCTACACTGATAGAACAATCTTTGGTTGCTGTGAAGGTTGCAGGATTGGTTGATTTCTCAAAAGTGCCACAAGTTCCTCCCCATGATTCTATTCGATAACCTATATTTGGTGTAGCAGTGATATTTACAGATTCTCCATGTTTTGCAGATTGATTTCCGGCGATAGATCCACCTGTACCTGCCGTTGTGGAAATGATATAGGATACCTTTTCAAAGGCCACACTGATAGAACAGTCTTTGGTTGCTGTGAAAGATGCAGGATTGGTTGATTGACTAAATGTCCCACATGATCCAGTCCATCCACTTATTTGATAGCCTATACTTGGTGTAGCGGTAATGCTTACTGATTCTCCATGTTTTGCAGATTGATTATCGGTGATGGTTCCCCCAGTGCCTGCCGTTGTGGTGATGGTATAGGATACCTTTTCAAATTCTACACTAATAGAACAATCTTTGGTTGCGGTGAAGGTTGCAGGATTGATTGATTGAGTAAAGCTTCCACATGATCCAGCCCACCCACTTATTTGATAGCCTGTACTTGGTGTAGCGGTAATGCTTACCGATTCTCCATGTTTTACAGATTGATTTTCAGTGATAGTTCCACCTGTACCTGCCGTTGTGGTGATCGTATAGGATACCTTTTCAAAGACCACACTGATAGAACAGTCTTTGGTAGCGGTAATGGAAATAGGATTTGTTGTTTTCTCGAAAGTGCCACAAGTTCCTCCCCATGATTGTATTTGATAGCCTGTACT
>MPMN01000123.1 GCA_002238525.1 Flavobacteriaceae bacterium bin25 | reverse complement strand
AGGTTTTACACTTAATAATAAAGAGTTATTTACTCGGGTTGTTATTAGAAATAAAGAATTAAATGTCAAGTGATAAAACCGATTTGAGTAAAGTAGATAGTTGGACATTGGATTCTCAATTAAATAAGCTGTACGAACGAAAAGAAAAGTGCTCGACCAGGACCGAATCACAAGATTTGGATAATCAAATTAAAGATATTCTGGTTGAATTAGTTAAAAGGGAAGTGGGAAAGAGACAGGGCTCTTAGGGTTTTTAAATTAGTTGTTTATGACTAAGAGTGATTGAGCTTGAGTACCGTCCCTTTATAATTAGATTATGAAACATAGATTTTTTAATATGGATTGTATATTAGGGGCTAAAACTCATATAGAAAGCAATAGTGTTGATTTGATAATTACTGACCCGCCTTACGGGATCGAAGGAGATAAATTGGATAAAGCACACTATAATAGAAATGAGAAATATGTAATTGAAGGTTATGTAGAGATTCCTAGTTCTGAATATCCAAGTTTTTCTATTCAATGGATTAACGAAGCTGAAAGAGTTTTAAAACCTGGCGGGTCTATGTATATAATTTCAGGACATACTAATCTAATTGATATACTTAATGCTCTAAAAAACACTAATCTTAAACCAATAAACCATTTGATCTGGAAATATAATTTTGGTGTTTATACCAAGAAAAAATACGTTGCATCACATTCCCATATTCTATTTTATACAAAAAAAGGAAACCCACATACTTTCAATACTTTTTGCAGATTTGGAGCTAATGAAAGGACAAGAGAAGGGAGGTCATTAAACTATGCTGATCGTGAAGATGTTTGGATTATAAATAAAGAGTATAAACCAGGTCAAATGAAAAACCAAAACCAATTACCTAATCGGTTGCTGACTAAATTAATTGAGTATTCAAGTAATGAAGGTGATTTGGTATGCGATTTCTTTCTTGGTAGTTTTTCAACAGCTAAAGCAGCTAGATCATTAAATCGAAGATCGATTGGTTTTGAAATAAATAAAAATGCTTTTGATTACTTTAATAAAGAATTTTAAAACGTAATTGCGTGTATCTTATTTCTATGTGCTAAAATATCAGCATCTTTATTCCACTTTTGGACAATTGCTGAATCAGTTTGCAGTTTAGTCAAATCCGATACAGTTCCTGGCTTGTCAATTTCAAGTTCAATGACATTACCTACCAGGTCAT
>MPMN01000046.1 GCA_002238525.1 Flavobacteriaceae bacterium bin25 | reverse complement strand
TTCTCCAATTGATATCCATGATATCCTTCCATTGGTCAAGCTGTTTAAAGGCATGATAAAATCCACCGCCAACACTTGAAAGAGGCGATTCTACCCCCTTGGCACCACTTGAAACAAGAAGCTGTTGTAAAAGCAAGGCATTGAGCCAGGTAACCATCGCTGTTCGCATACCAGAAAGAGGAGACTTTTGAAAAACCTCCGCAGCAATCTGGTTCTGCTGGTCCCGACTAAGACTCCTAGAAAGACACCTGGCAGCCTCCTTTACCCGCATGGCCACATAATTGGAAACCCGTAACAAATTTTCCCTCGGAGTTGCCGCAGAAGGAATAAAAAGAGATAAATCGAATACACTACCCCGGATAAAACCCTCCCCAGGCCATCTGAAGATGCTCTTCGTATCCCTTTCTTTGACGCTGATTCGCTGATAAAGGGCATAGCGAATGGATTTCCCTCCTATTAATTGATTCTTGATAAGAGTCATGTCCTTAACCGAGCGGAACTCCTGATCTATAAATACCGAAAAGACAGTGTTTATAGGTGTGCCAGCTACATTAGGGTGTTTAGATCCTAATCTATTTTGAGCATCCTGGTTGGCATCATTAGCGTTGTATGAACATTCAATGACCACATTGGGGGTTTCTCTATCATCAATGAAAATGTCCGGTCTAACCGCTCTATCATCCTTGTTTAGTATGCCACGACCTTCTGCTATGACAGAATCTTTTTGACTCCTTAATCGGTAGTTTACTTCTTCAAGTGCCTCACCTAAGGCATAATTAAACAACTGCTCGTGCGACTCCGAAGGACTCATATATCATAAACGATTACTCTTGGAATAAGGAAATAACCTACAAATCTAATCAAAAAAATAAAATTACTTTAAGCAAAAGGAGAGAGTTATTCCAGATTTAAGGAATCTTCGAAAATCGATAGGGCCTTTATTATTTGGTCTTTAGAAACAATCAGAGGTGGAATCCATCTGATGGTTCTTGAATAAGTGCCACAAGTCAATAACAATAATTTATGTTTTAAACAATTGGACTGAATTTTTTTGGTAATCTCCGTGTTGATAAATTCTACTCCTATCATTAGTCCCATTCCTCTAACCTCAATGATACTATGGTATTTTGATTTTAGTGTGCAAAGTGATTCTAGTAAATAGCTTCCAAGAATTCTTGCATTTTCATGAAGTTTTTCATCTAAAATCACATCTATAGTTGCACTGGCTGCTACAATAGAGAGTAAACTCCCACCCCCAAAAGTACCCCCATGAGATCCGGGAGTCCATTTAGACATTAATTCCTTGGAGGCTCCTATGGCTGAAATCGGCAAGCCACTACCCAATCCTTTTGCCATGATCAAAATATCGGGTTCAATTGAAGTATGTTCAAAGCAAAAAAACTTTCCAGTTCTCCCAAATCCACTCTGAACCTCGTCAATAATTAATAGTATGGAATGTTTATGGCAAAGTTTTCTGAGGTATTCTATGAATTTTGGTGGAGCAGGGATGTATCCGCCTTCACCCAATACTGGCTCTATGATTATAGCTGCTGTTTCTTCGGGTGAACTCTGGCTATGTAATAAATTTTCTACTTGTGTCTTACAAAATTCAATGGTTTTATCTTCATCCCAACCATAGTGAAAGGGATGGGGAAATGGAGCAACAACAATCCCAGAAGGTAAAGGCTGATATCCTCGTCGATAGATAGTCTTAGAAGTAGTCATCGCCATGGTTAAATGAGTTCTTCCATGGAAACTCCCCTGAAAAACAATGATCTGACTACGCTTTGTAGCCGATTTGGCTAATTTAATGGCAGCCTCTGTAGCTTCGGCACCACTATTAGAAAAGAAAAACTGGTTAATTGATTTTGGTGTGATTGCATTCAGCTTTTGAGATAGTTTACAAACGGCAGGAGAAACCACACAATTCATTTGTGCGAACAACAATTCATTTGCTTGTTTATGAATTGCACTAACAATTTTTGGATGACAATGACCGGTATTGACAACACCTAGTCCAGAGGTAAAGTCTATATATCTATTACCATCATTATCATACAGATATACACCTTTTCCTCTGACCGGTCTCATATTGGATAATCGGGACCATACAGTAGAAAGTAGACCTAAATCGTCAATTGGTTTCAATTTTTCATGGTATCAATAATTAAACCAGACAGCTTTTTCCCTAGTGTATTCTTCTATAGCATTCTTGCCCATCTCTTTACCTATTCCACTGTCTTTGAATCCACCAAAGGGTACTGCTGGATTGAACTGATCATATCCATTAATCCAAACTGTTCCAGCATTGATGGCATCTACGAATTTTAATGCTGTTGAGTGAGATTTTGTCCAAACAGCAGAGGTCAGTCCAAAGTTCGAACTATTGGATCGATCAATGACTTGCTCAAAGGAATCAAAAGAAGAAACTACTACAACGGGACCAAATATTTCATCTTGAACAATCGGTAGAGAATCATCATCATGAATGAAAATGGTCGGCCCTAGAAAGTTTCCTTTATTTAAACTTTCGATATTGAGTTTTTCCCCGCCCAAAATCAGTTCGCCACCATCTTTAACTCCCATATCTATGTACTTCAGAACTTTGTCTAGATGCTGGCGATCAATCAATGGACCTAAATCTGGATTGTCTAGTCCGTTTCCTATTGTTAATTTTTGGGATTGGTTTTTTAGTTGTTCGACCACTTGGTCAAAAATTGGTTTCTGAATATAAATTCTCGACCCCAGAGTACACTCTTGTCCAGAGTTGTAGAAACTAGACCAATGTAGAGAATTACCAACAGCTTCCAAATCAGCATCAGAAAATATTACATTGGGTGATTTTCCTCCCAGTTCAAGTGAAATGTTTTTCAAATTATAATGAGCATTTAGACCATTTATTTGTTTACCAACTTTGGTAGAACCAGTGAAACTAATTTTATTTACCGAAGGATGGGTTACAAGACTACTTCCAGTAGGAATTCCACCACCTGTGATGATATTGACAACCCCTTCAGGAAATCCAGACTCTTGAATTAGGGTTCCCAAATAGAGTGTACTAAGAGAGGTCTTTTCCGAAGGTTTTAATACACAACAATTTCCGCATGCCAGAGCTGGTGCTAGTTTCCATGTGGCAATCATCAGAGGAAAATTCCATGGAACAATTAGGGCCGCAACCCCCAAAGGTTCTCTTTTGGTATAGACCAAAGAGTGCTGAGTAATTGGGAAGGTAGAGCCTTCAAGCTTTGTAGCCCAACCGGCATAATACTTAAAATGTTTTATTGCGGAATCAACATCATATTCAGCCTTATCTAGTGGTTTGCCATTATCAATAGTTTCCAATTCCATCAAAACTTGTTTGTCCCGTTCCATCAAATCCGATAGCCGCCAGATAAGCCTTGATTTTTTTTCTGGTGATGTTTTTATCCATTGGGTTTCAAATGCGACTTGCGCTGCTTCAACTGCTTTATCTACATCATATTTATCAGCAAGGGGTATTTCAGATAAAACTTCACCGTCGGCTGGATTTGTAGCTGGAAAATAAGTATTATTAATAGGTGAGACCCACTGATTATTAATGAATAAATGCTTTTTTGATCGCAAAAACTTGACCGTTTTCTTTTGAAGTATCGAATAATTTGTCTGTGCCATCTTGATATTATTAGCTTTTCAATTGGTTGATGTAATTCAAGATTGAATGCAAAAGAACATTAGTACCCCTGATAGCATCTGATCTTGTGATAGATTCTTTTTCATTGTGTGAAATACCATCTTTACAAGGAATAAAAATCATTGCAGTTGGGGTGACCCTGGAGAGATAAACCGCATCATGACCTGCTCCACTAAACATCTCAATAAATGAGTAGTTCAATCTCTTTGCGGCATCTTTCACTGCATTTATACATTGCAAATCAAATTTTGCCGGAGGACAATACCATAGTTCTTGATGACTCAAATATAAACTAGATTCTTGATTTTCATTTTCGACTAACTGCCTGATTCTTTGATTCATGCCATCCATTACTTCTGAATTGGGATGTCTCAAATCTAATGTGAATTTTATTTCTCCTGGAACAGTGTTGCAAACCCCGGGATGTACTGAAATATCTCCAATCGTGATTCGAGTATCTGATCCAAATTCTTTTTCAAGATGATATAAAGCACTTATAATTTTTGGTAATACCCTTACCGGATCTCTTCTTATTTTCATTGGAAATGGTCCTGCATGGACTTCTTGACCTTTTATACTTAACTCATACCATCTAATTCCTTGTACACCTTTGACCACACCAATAGATTTTTTTTCTTTTTCTAAAATCGGTCCTTGCTCTATATGTAACTCAAAAAACCCTGAATAGATCCTACCAAAGGGCGTACTACTTCCTAGATAGTCGATTTTTTCTAATGCTTCTTTTAAACTAACTCTACGTTTATCTTTAATAGAGTAGGCATAATCAAGAGAGAAAACCCCGCCAAATACTCCTGATGATATCATCGCTGGAGAAAAGCGAGACCCCTCTTCGGATGTCCAAGAAACCAATTCTAGTGGATATTCTAAATCAATACTATTTTCTCTTAGGGTTTCCAATAATTCCAGGCCAGCTAAAACACCTAAAGATCCGTCGTATTTTCCGCCAGTTGGTTGGCTATCCAAGTGGCTACCAAATAAGATGGGAGGAAGATTTCTTTTTGTTCCTTCTAGTCGAACAAATATATTCCCCATGGCATCAACTCTTGTCTTGCAATCAATTGATTGCCCCCATTTTATGAATAAATCTCTGGATCTTTTATCTTCTTGAGACAAAGCTAGTCTATGTACACCTCCATTTGGTGTTGCACCTATTTTAGCCATTGAATGGATGCGATTCCAAAGTCTGTCCCCATTAATTCTCAAATCT
This sequence comes from Flavobacteriaceae bacterium bin25, assembly GCA_002238525.1. Taxonomy (GTDB): domain Bacteria; phylum Bacteroidota; class Bacteroidia; order Flavobacteriales; family Flavobacteriaceae; genus Bin25. Next base: position 20,981 of record MPMN01000046.1, on the reverse strand, counting down.
TTCAAAATTTGATATTTTAAATGTCCAAATTAATCCATTAGATTTTGTTTGGTTGTATTGCAAAGTTTTACAAATGGATAAGTTTATAAAACAGTGAAAAAGTCGAGATTTTTACCTTATTTTCATACGCTAAATTGATGTCTTGTCTTGAACTAAGTGGTTGGTAAACTGATGAGAAGTATCTTTATCTGTTAAAATTTTTCTAAAGTTGATGGCGAATTTTGATTCGAAGGATTTGTGGGAAAAAGACAAAAATCATTTTTTTCATCCCTATACAGATTTTAGATCGTTTGAAACTACCGGTTCTACCATTTATACAAGAGGAGAGAATCATTTTATCTTTGATCAGAAAGGAAATCGGTACTTAGACGCAATAGCTGGTTTGTGGTGTGTCAATATTGGGCACGGTAATAGGCAGATGGCTGACTATATCGCTAAGCAGACCTCCAAGTTGGCTTATTACAATACCTTTGGAGGAGCATCATCTCCACCTGCCGCGGAATTGTCATACAACCTGGCTGATTTAGCTCCAAAATCACTGAACAAAACTTTCTTCTCTACCGGCGGATCTTTGGCTAACGATACAGCCATCAAGACTGTTCATTACTATTTTAATCTATTGGGCAAATCAAAAAAGAAGAAGATAATCACTCGATATCTTGGTTATCATGGGAGCACATATTTAACTCATGCACTGACAGGAATCGAGTCAACTCATATTGGATTTGATCTGCCGTTAAAAGAATTGATTGTTCGGGTCAGTGCTCCCTATCCCTACAGAAGGCCAACGAATCTTACCGAATTGGAGTATTGTGATCAATTGATTGAAGAATTAAAAACTAAAATTGAAGAAGTTGGTCCTGAATATATTGCCGCATTTATTGCCGAACCCATCATGGGTGCCGGAGGTATTATTGTTCCACCCAAAAACTACCTCAAAAGAACAAGAGAAATTTGCAAAAAATATGACATCCTTTACATTGTTGATGAAGTAGTCACGGCTTTTGGAAGATTAGGTCATATGATTTCTTGTAAAGAGTTATTTGGTATTGAACCGGATATACTAGTTTTGGCTAAAGGGATTTCTTCGGGGTACATCCCACTGGGGGCCACTATGATATCAGACGATATTTACCAAGTGATCAATCAGCCTAAAGAAACAAATCCTTACTTTTCTCATGGATTTACTTATTCTGGGCATGCCTTGGCATGTGCTGCCGGATTGAAGAATATAGAAATACTTCAACAAGAAAAATTACCGCACCGGGTTCAGCAGCTTCACCCATATTTTCTCAATAAGGTCAAAGAACTCGAAAAATATCCCATAGTTGGAGAAGTAAGAGGAAGTCATTTTATGATTGGAATTGAATTGGTAAAAGATAAAACCACCAAAGAGGCTTTCGATTTCAACAGATATGATGTTTCTCATCACATTTATCTTCATTGCAAGAGAATGGGTGCTATAGTTCGACCAATTGGTCCGATGATTATTTTGTCTCCACCGCTTACTTTTGATCAAAAATCGATAGACGAACTTACTGATATTCTATCATTAGCAATAGAAAAAGTATTGAATGAAATTTAGTTTAATGAAAAAATCAATTGATTTTTGGAATTTTCGATATTTACTGATACTGGCTGTCTTATTGATTGCAGGGATGATTTCTTTAAAGAAACATAGTCAACCATATCAAGTTCTTCGATCTCCGGCAGAATACGAAAAACAAGAGGCATTATGGTTTATTTGGAATCCTTACGACCACAAACAAGGAGAATCAAATGCACGAGTGGTAAACCAAATGATTAAAATTTTGTTGGACAGCCAAAGAGTAGTTCTGAGCGTAGCAGATTCATTGGTATATCATGATGCCTTAAACAGATTGGATTCAAAATTGATTTCCCATCCCAATTTTTCTTTTGCTTTTGTTCCATCGGTACAGTTTTGGGCTAGGGATATGGGGCCTGTTTTTGTTCTTTTAGAAAATGGCCAACTAGCGATAGCGGATTTCAATTTTAATCTATGGGGTTATTCTGATCAAGATGATCCTTACAATCTCATCGAAGAGGCATTTGATCGAAAAGCTGCTGACTATTTGGATTTACCAACCATCAAATCAAGTATCATCAGCGAAGGTGGGAACCGGGAGATTAATTCTCAAGGAGTATTGTTGACAGTGGAAGCGGTGGAAGCCGAGCGAAATCCAGATTTGAGTCTCTCTGATCTTGAAGAAGAATATAAACGGGTTTTAGGGGTTAAAAAGACTATTTGGTTGAAACGAGGACTGAAAGAAGATGAGCACACCTTTTTGGGACCAATTGAAACATCTGAAGATTTTAGGGCTTATACCACCATAACTACCAATGGACATATAGATGAGTTTGCTCGTTTTGTTAATGATTCGACCATTTTGTTGGCCGAAGTAGATTCTGTTCAATTATCTCAAAATGATCCTATCGCAAAGGAAAACCACAGAAGATTAGAAGAAAACTATGAGATTTTGACCAATGCTACTGATTTAGATGGCGAAAAATTCAATATCCTTAGAATGCCTATGCCTGATCCAATATTTATTGATATGGGACCTGGTGATGAGGTATATGAATACATCAAAACCCTTGATTACAAAAGTGATATTGAATTTCCTGACGGTGAGCAAATTAAGGTAGTCGCAGCAGCAAGTTATCTAAACTTTATCATAGCAAATGAGGTGGTTTTGGGACAAAAATACTGTAGGGGAGAATGTTCTGAACGAGATAAGGAATTAGATAAAAAAGTGCTCAAAATTCTTGAAAGGGTGTTCCCCGATAGAACAGTCCATTTAATTGATGCTTTGGCGGTAAACCTCGGTGGTGGGGGCATTCATTGTATTACCGTCCATCAACCTTTGATTCAGCAATAGAATCCAAATGAAGAAAACATCAGCCAGTTTAACGAGAATAACTAGTCTTGTGGTTGTATTGTTAATTGCTCTAGGTTGTCAAAACAATAAATCAGATGCTCAGGTTGTAAGGGATTGGAAAAATCAATTGAGTAATAGTGTTGAAGATGTTTATGAAGATTTTGATTTATTGGGTCTTTCCGTTGTATTGATTGAAGAAGGGCAAATTTCTTGGCAAGGACATTATGGTACAACACATCCTGATTCAAAAGAAGAAATATCCTATGATACTAAATATAGAATTGCATCGATTTCTAAGATGGTCACTGCTATTGCAGCGATGCAATTGGTTGAACAAGGCAAGATCAATCTAGATCAAGATGTATCAACTTATTTAGGTTGGAAGCTGAGAAATCCGCATTATCCTGATGTCCCTATTTCTTTACGTCAGCTTTTATCTCATACTAGTAGCATTAGAGATGGGGGGAAATACTCCAATTTTTCTGCAGATATGACAGAAAAAAAATTATCCATAACTGATTTATTTCTTCCTCAAGGGGATTATTACACTGAAGATCTATTTGACTCAAGAGAACCGGGGTCTTATTTCAGTTATACCAATTGCACATGGGGGTTAGTAGCTTCAATTGTAGAAATCATCAGTGGGAAACGATTTGATGTTTATACCAATGAGTATATTTTTTCTCCATTAAATCTTTCGGCATCTTTTAATATCCATGATTTTTTTGGTCAAAATCCTCTTTCCGGATTATATCGTTTTAGGGAGGGGAGTTGGATCAACCAAGTTGATGATTATAGAAATGACCCACCACCTTCCAGACTGTTTGTTGGTTACGAACCTGGACAAAATGGCTTGTTGTTTGGACCACAAGGTAATCTTAGGGCATCTTCGGATGATTTGGTTGTACTAGGGAAATTGTTTATTGGACGTGGCACATTTGAGGGAACTAAAATTATTTCAGAAAGCAGTCTAAACACGATGATTCAAAAACAATGGGAATTTAATGGTTCCAATGGTGATACTTGGGATGCTTTTTTTAATGCCTATGGCTTGGGGGTTCATATTTTGTCTAACCAGATTGGTCAGGATATAATATTTCCAAATTTAAGGATGGTTGGACATGCAGGTATTGCTTATGGTTTATTGAGTGATTTGTACGTAGATTTAGATAATCAGACAGGAATAGTTTTCATTATCAATGGAAGTAAGCAAGAATTTGAATACGGGGAAAATTCAACTTTTTATGCAGTAGAAGAAGCCGCTTTTCAAGCTGTTTATCCATACTTGGCAAGCAATCGGTTTTACACCAATTAAGATAGTGTGGAGCACTACGGAATAATCAGTCTTTTACCAACAGTCTTAGTGGTTTTGTTGGCAGTTTGGAGCAAAAAGACTTTTGAGTCTTTATTGGGAGGTTGTCTGTTGGGTTTTATAATAATATCACCTACTTCATTTTTTTCTGAAGCTACAGATTCGCTTTTGAAGGTCATGCAAGACCCTACAATCGGATGGGTTATATTGGTTTGTGGACTTTTCGGTTCAATGATTTATCTATTGACTGAATCTGGGGGAACATTAGCATTTTCAAATTATCTTCTGAGGTTCGTCAACGGTCGAAAATCCGCGTTATTCTCTACTTGGATTCTGGGATTAATCATCTTTATCGACGATTATTTAAATGCCCTTACCGTTGGGAGTTCGATGCGTAAAGTTACTGACCGGTATAAAGTTCCTAGGGAGATGTTAGCTTATGTGGTAGATTCCACTGCCGCTCCCATTTGTGTCTTGGTCCCCCTTTCTACTTGGGCAATTTTTATATCAGGATTGCTTGAGAATGAAGGTATTGCATTAATTGGTGAGGGTATCAAGGCATATTTCAAAGTCATACCATTTATTGCTTATGCGTGGATTGCTGTTGCGATAGTTCCGATTGTTTCGCTTGGGTTGATGCCCTTGATTGGTCCGATGAGAAAAGCCGACAAAAGAGCTCAAGGGGGACAGCTTATCCCAAAGGGGTCAGAATCCATAGATTTAATTGCTGTAAATACTCAAGTCAGGACTCCCAAGTTACTTCATTTTATGCTTCCTCTGTTGGTATTGATAGGTGCTACAATTTTTTTTGAAGTGGATGCTTTGAAGGGAATAATTTTTACTCTTTTTTTTACTATCATATACTATGGGGTAATCCGGATAAGTAGTATAATTCAATCAATGCAAGGAATAATCAGAGGGTTTAAAACGATGATTTATGCTCTCGCTATAGTATTGATGTCCTTTGTTTTAAAGGAGGTGAATGACGGGTTGGGATTGACTCAGTATATCATTGAGGTAGTCTCTCCAATTTTAAGTAAGGAATTACTGCCAGGTTTGGCTTTTATTTCTTTGAGTTTAGTTGCGTTTGCTACCGGATCATTTTGGGGTGTCTATGCTATATCATTACCTATTATAATTCCACTTGCTGAGAGTTTAGGTGTCAATATTTATTTGGCTATTGGTTCAGTCATTAGTGCAGGAACATTTGGGTCCCATGCATGTTTTTATGGGGATTCAACAGTTTTGAGTGCGAGTGCTTCAGGATGCAACAATATAGCTCATGCAATAACACAATTACCCTATGCGCTTTTATCTGGATTGCTGAGTTTCAGTGTTTATTTAATCTTAGGATTCTATCTCTGAATCAATACCATACTGACATTATATTACTCAAATAATTTATAAATTTCCTATATGGCAAAACAGATAGATATGTGTTGCTTGATACTGAACTCATAAATCCTCTATAGGGTATGATTTACTGTTTAGTAAATCGAATCCGGGTAGAAGAATATCATACCCGAAAATCTTCCAAAATAAAGCGGGTTTTCTAATGTGAAAAATTAAAAAAGAGGTGGAGGACTTCAGTCAGGTATGACATAGTAAATTTTTTATACTCAGGAATGCTAATTGATATCTACCTACAAAACAAGATGATCAACTTCCAATAAGGTGCTTCATTATAAAACATCACCACACCCACACTTATACTTTCGTTTATCAAGCGAAAACCTCTATTGATGATAAAGAAAATAGAAAGAGTGTGTAGATTCAGATTTTATCTATAAAATTACATTTCTACGACCTATGTTATTGTTGTCCAACACTTCATCATTACTGACTTTGGATTTCTTGTAGTATATGATCGAACGTCCATATTCCAATCTTGTCCTCAGGTCTTTCAAATAATTCAAAATCTACTTCAAATTTTGAAGGGGTGTATATTCTCTGTGATTGAGGTATAATGATATCGAGAACAGCTTTTAAAAGCCGTTCTGTTTTGTCCCCTAATGTGCCCAAGCTAAATGGTGATTCTCTTAAGATACGGTCCGGTGGGATTCCATCCTGAAATTCATAAAAACCATCACTGTTACCAGATCTTACTACAACTGGCTGAATAGCATTCTTGTGTCTTGGATTAACAGTTCCACTATTTCTTCCGACATATTGTGAAGGTGATGCATTCATTTTATCATATAAAGTGAATGAACCTTCATTTTTTCCTAATGTTTTCTCTCCCACGACTACTACATCCATATAAGGTTTCAAATTGTTGATCAACCCCTCGCTTGCAGATGCAGTTCGATTACTTGTAATAAAAAAGACACGATCTAAATCTAACTTGTTTATCGGAGTACCATCGCCAATTTCTGATGGGAAGTAATCGGGATCGGCTAAAAATGGATATGTGTTTTCTACCTTATTGTTCCAATAACTTCTGCCCACAACATCCGAATCATCACGTCCCGATATAGCTGCTGCAATGAAGTCCGAAGTACCACTAAAACCCCCAGGGTTATATCTTAAATCAACGACAAGATCTGTTATAGCTGAAGAATTAAAATCGGCAAATACATCATTTAGTTCACGATGTCTTTCTGGATTGCTTACAAACTGGTTGTAGAAAAGATATCCGATTTTATGTTGTCCAATTTCAATAATCTTGTTGACAACAATGGGATTACGAGCAAAATTATCTTGCTCGGTTAACTTGATGTCTTGACCGATTAACTCAAAACCAGTAAAGTCCTCTCCTTCAAACTGAGGTGTTGCTATGTTAATCGTGAAAGTCGTCTGATTGTCTAATAAGGATCTATAATTATTGGTGTTTAGGGAAGTTCCATCTACATGTGTAAATATCATTCCTCTTTTAACGCCTTGTTTTTCAGCATTGGATTCCTTGTGGACAACTTGGACAAATCCAAATAAATTGTTTGAGCCGGGCTGAGTACGAGCTAGTCTAAACTGCATTCCATGATCTCGTGAAATACCCTGAAAACTTTTCTCTTGTTCTATATAATCTTGGATAAACCAACTAAAGCGATCCCCATCTGGTTGATCTACTTTGTATTGTAAATTTTCAAAAAAAAGTTCGGGTTCCTTATTATCCTTAATTAGTGTTTTATATTTAGCTTGATCAGATGAATAAATGTCTGCTAAGAGAGGGACATCTTCTTGCCAGAAATACCAAAAATTCATTGCCTTCCAAACAAAATCGCTAATCTCATATTGGGGATCTTCTAGATCGATTTCTAAACTTCCGAGCTGCTGACTTAATTCATTGACCACATTTTCTAAATCTGAAATCTTCGACTCGGCTAAAATTTTGGCATTTTTTTCTGCATTTAATTGTTTTTCTAGATTTGCAATTTGCTCTTGTAATGAAGCTACTTCTTCTTCCGAAAGGGAGTTTTGTTGACTCTCTTTTAACGACTCTATTGTGTTTTCTAAATCGCTAATTCTACTCTGTGCTTTTTTGTGTGCATCTTGTGCCTCCTTCAGCTGGGTTTCTAAGTCTGCTACCTGATTCTGTAGAGCATCTAATTCTTCTTGGGTAGGGGAATTTTGAAGATTCTGCTTTAGCGATTCTATCGTCTTTTTTAATTCATTAATCATATCTTGAGCCCCACTTAGCTCGTTTTCTAAACTGTTCTTGTCATCTTGTATTTTCTTTTCTAATTCTTCAACCTGCTGACTTAATTCATTGACCTGATCATGCAATTCAGTTACCTTAGACTGAGCTTTAGTTTTGGCATCTTTTTCTGCATTTAATTGGTTTTCTAGGTCTGCTACCTGATTCCGTAGAGCATCTAATTCTTCTTGGGTAGGGGAGTTTTGAAGATTCTGGCTCAATGATTCAATGGTAGTTTTTAAATTCCTAATCATAGCTTGAGATTGACTTAGCATTGTCTCTGCGCTAGTCTTTCCATCTTGTGTTTCCTTTAGTTGAGCTTGCAAATTCCTAAGTTGATCTTGCAAATCATTTATTTCTCCACTCTGATTGGTACATTGTGTATTTGAAACTAACCAAAGCACTGATATAACAATAAATAAGATTTGATTGTGTATTTTCATCTCTAAGATGGTGTTAATGGGTAAATAATGTGAAACCTTATTTCTATAAACTCAGCTGTTTTATTTAAAATTATCATTTTACTTTCAATGGTACCGTCAATATCCGACAATTATAGTATATTTTTCAGACTTTGACAGGATAGAATGTCTCCCATGAATACTCAACTCAATCCTGAACTCATAAAATCTATTATAGGATATGAGTTATACCCCTTAGACATTAAAGTTTCTCACAGAAAATTTATTGCCTAAGTTGGCTAGCCATAGAGCATATATATGGACTTATTGAGTAATGTAATGGTCGTAAAGGAAAAAAGGGGGTAAGTCAACATAATTCTCATGAAAAGTGAGATCAGTATAGCTATCGCTTATTCCAAGCAATCTCTATTCCACAACAAAGTGATTAGAGCCAATGTGGGGATTTACTCACAATTCACATTTCTAATGGTTGATTCATTCTTTGGAAGTAATAGTAAAATACTGTAAGCGATCATTATTATTTCCAACCATGATAAGTATACCATCAAGTCCTTGTAATTGGCTGATTTTTTTTGCATCATACGGAGCTATAAATCCTGATTCTGACGGTGGAACTGAAATAAATTCTGAACCATTATTGACATTCTGTAGTAATAACCCAATGGAAGCGTCATTTCTAGGGGTTTCAATTTCAGACACCATTAGATTGCCCACCAAAAGAATATCAGGATATTCATCACCTATAAAGTCACCAATTACAAAGTCATTTATAGATGAAAATTGAGCCTCAACAGGCAATTTTTTAGGGGTGAAAAATCCTTCTCCATCATTGTATAAAACTATTGAAGAAAAAGTAAATGCTTGTAAATGAAGGGCTTGTTTTAGCCTTTGGTCACCATAGACTTCAACAACATCCATCTGTGCAAATAAATCATAACTCCCAATTCTTTCCTTAAGTAGAGGTACCTGAGTTGTTGAGCACGAAAACCCTCTTAAAGGATACTGAATTCCGTAGTTGTAATAGGTCAAAACAATATCATTAGTTCCGTTTTCATCAAAATCGTTGTAATAAACCTCAAAGGGCTCTTCAAGAAATGCCTTATACTTATAGTTTTCACCCAAATTCCCAACAACTAAATCTATATAGCCATCTTTATTAAAATCACCTTTTTCTATTGAAAACCACCATCCTTTCTGTTCTTGTCTAGTACGTTTGTTGTCCATGCGTAAACTACCTTGTTCGTTTTTTATGAAGGTAATGGGCATCCATTGACCAACTAATACCAAATCATCATATCCATTTTGATCGTAATCAACAACAGCAGCGTCGGTTACCATACCTATATCCGAAAATAAAGATTCACTCTGGTTGTGTATTCGGAAGACTCCGTATATGTTTTCCAATAAATAACTTTTAGGTGATTCAGGATAATTCCAGGGTTTGAAAGCATTTCCAATAAATAAATCCCTATCCCCATCACGATCAAAATCAATGGATGTAACAACCGCTCCACTTTCAAACTGATCCGGTAGAGCATTTTTAGAAAACTCAAATTGATTATTTCCAAGATTAATATACAAACGATCCTGATAAGTTGAAGATCCAGGAGCAAATTCATTGCCACCACTCAAAACAATCAGATCCGGTAAATCATCATTGTTGACATCTACGAAAAGGGCCGAAACATCTTCAAGAATACGGTGAAGATGCCAGGGTGCGTTCGGTATAGATTCAAAAGAGCCATCGGATTGTTGGACCATCAATTGACTAGATTGTCCCATTGCTCCACCAAAATAAAAATCATCTAATCCATCTTGATTTACATCGCCCGTGGCTAATGCCGGTCCAAAATGGGATAGCTTGTGTGGCAAAAGAACTTGTTTATCATAATCATTAAATAAGTTTTCTACATGTTCCAAATCAGGGACTATTTCATCAGTAATTTCCTTAAAGATGGTTTGTTCATCTTCCTCTTTTATGGCCTCTTTTATCTGACCATCTTCAGACGAGATAACCAAAGTAGTGTTAATCTCTAAATCTCTAAATAATTTGGTTGTTCCATTTGGCCAATGGACTTCTAAACTATCAATTAACTGCGTGTCCCCCAATCCAAAATGAGCAATCATCTCACTGCTGGAATACATCCCTCTAAAGGCAGTAGTTTCTATCAATTGAGATTTGCCTTCATGATGCAAGATGATTTTTGCATTATGATTTAAAGAAGGAATTTCGTTGGAAAATCTTATCTGCAAATAATTGGCTTTAGAGTCTGAACCATTCTGCTCAATGGTATTGTTCTTATAGATGGAGGCAAAATCATTTACATTGTTGATTACTATCTCCAAATCTCCATCATTATCCAAATCAGCATAAGCAGCACCATTTGAAAAACTAGGCAAATCCAAACCCCAAGATTCGGTTGCATTTTGAAAATTTAGGTTTCCAAGATTTTCAAATAGATAATTACTCATCGGAACACTAGGTAATAGAGAAAGTACATCATTCAGGTCAAGAATTTCCATGATATCAATATCTCCTTCATTGGGGTTGTCCTTCACATAGTTCTCGGCAAATTCAAGTACATAGTTACTGATTTTTTTATCGGCATCGGTATTTCTGATATCTCTCAAAAGACCATTGGTAATAAATATATCTTTGTGTCCATCATTATTGAAATCAGCGATTAAATTAGCCCAACTCCAATCTGTTGCTGCCATCTTTGTCAACTGAGCTATATCACTGAAGGAATCTACTCCATTATTTAGTTGAACAGTGTTGAACATATACTGGTAATGTCCCCCCTCATTGACAACCTTCCAAAAGGTATCTACATCCATTGCACTCATGTTGGCTTTGAGTCGATAATTATCTTCAGCTACCATATCCAATACCATCAAATCGGTCAATAAATCGTTATTGATATCCGCAGCATCAACTCCCATACTAAAAAAAGAAATATGTTTTAATTGCTTTTCCGTCTGGTAATTAAAAGTGCCATCTTGATTGTTTATGTATAAAAAATCTGGTGCCTCAAAATCATTAGCAACATAGAGGTCAGTCCATCCATCACCATTAAAATCAGCAGCTACAACGCTGTTGGGAAAACCTGCCCTAAGAACTCCAGATTTCAATGTAACATCGGCAAAAGTTTTGTTATCAATATTTTGGTACAGACGGGAAGTATATTCATCCAAGAGTAATTCGGTATCAAAAAAAAGCGAATAAGAACCAGGATTTGGTGGTTGATTTAGGACAAATAGATCCAAATCGCTATCCTTGTCATAATCAAAAAAAACCGCACCACGGCTTCTTTGGTTATCCGCAACTCCCCAAGTCTGAGATTCTTCTTTGAATGTCAAGTCTCCCTGGTTAATATAGAGTCGATTTTTTCTTTTTTCAGGTTCAAAATCATATAGCTCTTTGGTTAGATAAATATCCAAGTATCCATCAGCATTGACATCTGCCAACGTTACACCAGAAGTCCATGTATCGTCTTGAGAAATTCCACTCTTAATGGTGAAGTTCTCGAATTTTAGATTACCCTTGTTGATATATATCTGATCGGGCACTAAATTACCCGCCATATACATATCAATTAAACCATCGTTGTTGAAATCTCCTAGGCCAACACCGGCACCTCCATAATAGTTGGCGTACAACAAGATATTGTGGTCTTTGGTATCTACTATGGTATTTTGAAAATCTACTCCCGATTCTAAATGTGAAATCAGTTGAAAAGTTTTTTGACCATAAACCAGAAATGCCCCGGTTACCCACATAAATAAAAGCATCCATATTTCATGTATATGATGTCCAAGCACCTGAGCAAAAATTGAATTACAAGTAGAGTTATTATTAACTTTCATTGGGGTGTTTTGGATTTTAAATCAGTGATTTCTCCACCTACAAATTGATCATCGTCAATAAATATTTTGAATTGACGATTGGCATCTATTTTAAAATATGCTGGAAGGGTATCATTTACTTGATCAAATCTAAAAAAAGAATTTCCACCATACCAGTTGAGGATAGAATCTAAAATCTGATCTATCAAAACATGACTCTGGTATTGCTGGTTCCAGGGTGCCCATCCTTTAAAAGTAAACTTCATATTAATGCGGTTTAAGTTACTGGTTTGATTAAAATTTCCAATAAATCTAAATTCAATATCCGAGGGACTAACCGATTCTGGCTGTACTTTTAAATCATAGCTAACCCAACCATAAGTTTCTGATGCTGGTTTTATTTTTTTTTCTTTGTTGAGCATCCAAAGCTTATCTAAATAATCATCTTTTTTATTCCCAAAAGAAATATCGAATAAAAGCGAATCCAACCTTTGGGTTTTACGCATTTCTTTAAGGTACGTCTTTTTGTAAATAGAGTCTTGACAATTTACAGTCAAAAAGACTACTAATAGGAGACAAGTTGGTTTATGGCAATTCAGAAAATGTAACAGACTCATTATTTATAGCGCTAACTAAAATGGTTTTATCTCCATCTTTTGTTGTTTTAAAATTCCTTATCTGTCCAGAAACTCCCAAATAGCTCACTTTGTCTAAGCTGTATTCTTTTTGATTTTTCGATCCGTAAACGATGAGACCTTTGGAAGCATCATATCTGCCCAACTTCGGCTTGACCAGGTACTGATTTCCACCTAAAATGATATCTTTAAATCCGTCTTTATTGGCATCTATCACTTCCACAGCAAAAATCGGAGCATATTGTACTTCAGAAGGCAAACTCTGTTTAACAAATACTCCATTTTGATTTTCAAAATAACAACTTTCTAATTCTTCTATTTCATATTTGATTGAACTCTTTATTAATTCCTCAGAAAACAGTTCATCTATTGAAGACTCAGAATATATTTGGTGACTGGGAATTTTCTTTTTTAGTCCAGGCAATTGCCCTATCAAGTCTTTTTTGTCGGAAATAGGGTAATAACTGTCTTTAAGATAAGCACATATAATCTGTTCGTCAGTTCCGTTTGAGTCAAAATCATTAACGAGCATAATTGATTGGGGCTTGAGTAATGTATTGGTACCATGATTACCAGCAAAAAGATCCACATCACCATCTTGATCTATATCATCTACAGCTAGACTATTCCATAGCCCTCTTGTATTGTTTAGTCCAAATTCTTTAGAGGCGTCAGAAAAAACACCTTTGTTATTCAAAAAAACATGGATGCCCATCCATTGACCAGTCAATACTATATCTATCCATGAATCTCCGTTAATATCCATTGCCTTTACAGAGGTTATCATACCCAAATTTTCAAATATGGAATTAGACTTTTCTTCAAATGTTGCATCCCCTATTCCCATCAAAAATTTCCCATTACCTGGATTCCCATAAAATTGCCCGTCGTAATGCTGCGTGACAAATAGATCGACTATTCCATCTTTATCAAAATCAGCACTAGTTACCCCAGAGGTGCGAATAAAAAAATTAGGTGGTAGGGCATCTGATTTTAATTCTAGTTGTCCATTTCCTTTATTGATATAAATGCGATCTTTTAGATTATCATCAAAGCTTTGGATAGCACTTCCGGAGGTTCCAACATAAAGATCTGGTAATCCGTCTTGATTTAGATCAATAAATTCAGCCACTACATCTTCAGCTGTTCTATTGGGTTTAAAGGGATCTTCAATCTTTTCAAAACCTTTTCCTTTGGATACGAATAGGCTGCTTTGTTGATTTTTAGCTCCCCCGACAAAAAAATCTTCAATGCCGTCTTCATTGAGATCACTTTTGGCTAAGCCCGGACCGTAATTGCAATGCATTTGATCTAAAAGCCTCTGTCGATTGAAGTCATTCCAATTATTTTCCTGATGAGTGAATTCAAAAAGAGGATTTACCTGTGGAAAATGATTTGTGTATTCTGGCTCTTTGTAGTCAAAATTGGAATAAGTAGGTTCTTCTATGGTGATGTGTTGATTGGTCTGTATTTTGAGATAAAGAGAAGTTTTCTGATTAGGCCAGAGTACGATTAAGGAGTCAATGTACTGATGAGAACCCACCCCGAAGTGAAGCCGATTGGATATGGATGATTGGAAACCCCTTGATGGAAATTGTTCGATAAATTGCTGCTTCTCTTCTCCGTACTTAATAATCACTTTGGCACCGATAGCTTTGGTGTTAAAAGAGGAAGATACCAAATCAATACTAAGGTATTTTGATACGGATGAATCAGTTGTGTTTTCATAGACAAAACTAGGTTGATTTACATTGTTTACTACAAGGTCAAGATCACCATCATTATCCAAATCTCCATATGCGTTCCCATTGCTGAAACTAGGAGTATCCAGACCCCAAAGAGCACCTATTTCTTCGAATTCGAAATTTCCAGTATTATGATACATTACATTGGGAATGGCTTTTGAAGGAATTAGATCAATTAATTCTTTCAATCCTGATTCTCGATTTTCGAGCATTTGGCTCATAATTTTCTCATTGGCAGTAAAATCCAAATAATCCCTATCCAGCAAATCTTGGTAGATTCCGTTAGCCACGAAAATATCTTTCAACCCGTCATTGTCGGCATCAAATATCAGTGAAGCCCAGCTCCAGTCTGTGGCCATTACATCTGCATACCGGCCAATTTCAAAAAATCCCGGGTTTCCTACATTTCGATGCAGGGTATTTCTTGGAAACTGATGATAATACCCTTGTGATACGGCCAGGCTATATTTATCCCAACCTTCATAGAGGGCTTTGGTTTTTTGGCGTTCAAGGGAAGATGGGAACATTTCTGTTACCATCAAATCTGGTCTTAGATCATTATCTAAATCGGCGGCATCAGCTCCCATTGAGCCCATTGAAATCGAGGACATTTGTTGTTCTAGTACTTCTTTAAATCCATTGGAATAATTGTAGTAGAGGTAGTCTTTTTCAAAAAAATCATTGGATATAAATAAATCAGGTCTTCTATCAGCATTAAAATCACTCAGAGTAATTCCTAGTCCGAATCCGATAGCGGAATTGTAAATATTTTGTTTTTCGGTGACATCTATGAATCGATTATTTTCTTGTTGAAATAGCTTGTTACCTAGTCCATCAGGATCAGGGATTGTTCTCTGATTTTTAATTAAATCATAGCCTCCGACCGACTGGGTGGAATTATTGAGAACATAGCAATCTAAATCGCCATCAAGGTCAAAATCAAAAAAGGCTGCATGCACAGAAAGTCCTTCTATGTCCAAGCCATATTCTCTTGACTTTTCCGTAAAAGTTAAATCACCATTATTGATAAATAACTCATTGTGTCGATTCTCACCGCCAGGTTTTCCAGCTTTGCACACATAGAGGTCTAGTAGACCATCTGCGTTGATATCTGCGAATGTTGCTCCAGTAGTCCAAACTCCTTCACATGCGACACCTGCTTGTTGGGTGATGTCCTGGAATTCCCAATTTCCTTTGTTAAGATAGAGTTTATTGTTGGTTTGATTGCCAGTGAAATATATGTCTATCCATCCATCATTATTTATATCGCCTAGAGCTATCCCTCCACCATTATAAAAATTTCGATATGTGTATGGATTAAAATCATTGGTATAGGTTAGCGTATTTTCAAAGAAAATTCCTGACTTTTCACTTTTTTCAATGAACAACGGTTTTCTGTTTTGGCAATCCCAATTCATTAGACAAATAACCAAAAGCACACAATTAGAACAAATTGACCAGGAATAAAACTTCAAGACGGAATCAATTAATCACTATATATTTTCCATACAATATGCTGACACCAACGATATTGACTTTATGCACCTTTCTCATCCACAAATTTCATGAAAATTCTTTGAGTTCATCAGTTAAATGCATGTGAGATTTTTTTGATGTAATCTTTCCTTTTTTGACCATGTTTGTTATCACATTGTGGAATATCGTCGCTTTACCCTGTGAACAATTTGTTCTGAAGCAAAACTCATTGAGATATCTATCCAGATAAAAGTCGCTCATACATGAATAGATGATGCGAACCCAAGACTTTATCCGGTGTTTCATAACATGAAAAGCCATGAAGTTGAGTGCTTTGACACTTTCGATTTGGACGATGTTAGATGCTTTGGCTATTGGTCTATATCCTTTCCACTTTTCGGTGATTATTTGGGCAGATGTGCCAAAGAGACAGTCCCGAGAAATCCTCTACACGCATGGCATACATATGCCTGACCTTTCCATCCTTTTTCAACTATACCGCTATTACCGCTTTCTTTTTCTTGTCATCATAGTTACGACCTATCTTTTCTTCTTCAACCCCGTAAAGGATGAACTTGTCCTCATATACAGTACCCCATCCATAGCGTACTTGCCTCTGGATTCCATAGACTACCTGACCTTGTGCATGAACAGACGGGCAGTCTTTTCGGTCTCTCCATAGTCAGTGCCCGTATAACTTGCGGGAAAACTCTTGGTACTGCTAGTCATCTCAAAGCAGATGAAAAAGGATTTGCCTCCACCGAACTTATCCGTGTGGAACAAGGTATTGGCTGTAGATGTCTCCCTATGACTATAGATGTGGCACATCCTGGAAAACTCCTTGTTTACCTGGCAAGTCCCATGAGCACCTTCGATAACCGAAGGTAAGCAGAAGTCAACGTCAAATTGTTGTTCCTGTGGAACTATGGAGACATCCAGCTCGCAATCTCGGATAAAGTTACCTTTCCATTTGATCTCAGAGAGGTATTCCTTGCAATCCGAGTCCATTTTGAAGCGCTCAGGAAACTCTAAGAGGTTTTGTCGCTCGAAAATATCCATATTAATCTGATATCTATTGACCCCTAAATTATGAAACTATCTACTGAGCTACGGATCGTTTAATTTCAATCAAAACCATATCAAAATTATTAGACAAAATTATTAGACAAAATTATTAGACCCACTAGTTTTTATCCAAAGGAATAAAAACACTGTATGATCTATTTCCTTTTTTAACACCCAAGCTCAAAACTGAAGGTTTTCCATCTTCAAGGTAAACGAAAGGTCTTTCCATCCTATCAGGTTTTATGGATTCGCCATCTTTACGGGCAATCAGTTTGTCCATAACCTTGTATGCATTTGCCTTTTCCCAGTTAACTCCATCAGCAGAAGTAACTAAGCCAATATAAGTATGTGCGTGAAAAATGCCATAAAACCTATCTCTCTTTTCGTCAAACCAAATTGACATGTCTTCTGTGTCCATATAATCAATTACAGCATTCGGTTTCATTTTAAAAGGGCCTAATGGCGATTTAGAAATAGAAATTGCCTGATTTCGGGTACGGTTTGTGTCGTTTGGTTTGTCTCCTTTTACCACCAGATAATACTTACCATCTTTATTTTTGGCAATGGCAGGATTCACGGTTAATGTAGTAATCGGACCTGAGGGCTGAATCAAGGGCTGATTAAAGCGTTTCCAAGGTCCATCAATAGAATTTGAAACGGCCACACCGGTTCTCTGGTTGGAACGTAAGATTGTCCAGTTAGGATGGTTGTAACCAACTTGTGCAGTTTTGATAAGCTCTGTTTCAGTAATGGTTTTATCTCCCATATTGGTTGAAATATAGTATAAGTAGTAATTTCCATCAAAAAACTTGATCTTCGGATTATGTGCAGTTATTGCATCCCAATGTTTGCCTCCTCTTCCCTTTAGGGCTGTTCCCATATATTCCCAAGGACCCGTAGGTTTTTCAGAGATAGCATATGCTATTTCGGAGTGGGTTAGCCAACCCGTGAAATTAAGCTCATTTTTCCATCGAGAATAAAATAGATGGTATCTACCATCGTCTCCTTTAATTAAAGACGTTCCCCAATTAAAATAACCTTCTGTGTCAAATATATTATCGTTGGAAATGGGAGATATTTTCTGCTTCAAATTAAGATTGTCCTTTTCGGGTCGCTGATCTGTAGTATCTTTCTGCATCGTGGCATTTTCTCCAAGTTTAGATTGCCCGAAAGCAATTTGACTTAGTAGAAAAAAGACGAATGTTGTAAAATTTCCTTTCATGCTGCCTAGAATCAACTCGCGAGCGCTACATTCTGTTGCTTGATTTGATGGTAATATCGAAAAAGGTTGAATTTTGATAGATGTGATGTATTAGCTGGAACCATTTTAATTTAAACCTAGTAGATATAATTGCAATTAACTGATTATCTCTTCATTTATCCCTAAAATGACAAACTTGTATTCAGGATGAGAAGTTCCTATTGATAAAAAGGCTACTAGTTCGTTGGGTGCGTGGATTCGGAGATGTGATGCTTTAAGGAGGTATATCCTGAACTAATATAGAAGGTTGCGAATCTAATAATATCTTTATTTTTTATCGGTGGTTGTTTCTTTGATAGTCTCAATTGTTGCTTCTACTTGTGCTCCTCGTTTGATTTCAATCTTTTTAGCAAGCAAATCTCCTTTGACCTTTCCGATAGGTCCAATTTCAACATCTTCTTTGATATTAATTTTTCCAGAAAAGTTGCCATATATGTAAGCATTTTTTGCATTGATATTCCCTTCAATGAACCCCGTTTTACCAATAACAATATCTCCTTTTACATTCAGATCGCCCTTATACTTTCCATCAATTCTAATATCACCCCCACATTTAATTGACCCTTCAAATACCGTGTCACTATCAATCAAATTGATCGGTATGGATTTGGAAATATCCTGTAATGATTTGGTTTTTTTATTTGTCACGACAATTCTCGGTAAATGTAAAAATAATTCATATAATATTCCCCTTTTGTATTTATCAAATAAACAACAATGTACTTGGCTAATTAGATATGAAAGATATTGGGAATTCCTCCTCTTTTATGATAAAATATAAGTTACATCTGCTCTCCTCCTCAAGTTGCATCAGTGGGTTTTTCTGCAATTGGATAAGCAATAAGGTAAATTCTAATATTATTTAATATATTTTTGCTAAAATTATTTCATTATGAAGCTTTTTTATATCGCTGTATTTCTCAGCCTTTTTCTTATCCCGAATGCTGTAGCACAAAATTTTAGTGATTTGGACGTTAGTCCATTGGATATTGCATCTTTTCCTTCAAGTTACAGGAATTCAGATAAGTCAATAAAGGTTGTTTATAGTCGTCCCCAGCTTAAGGGACGCGAATTGAGTAGCTTAGCTCCTGCTGGTGAAGTTTGGAGAACCGGAGCCAATGAGGCAACCGAAATCACACTTTACAAAGATTATGTTTTGGGTGAGACTACCGTACCTAAAGGAACCTATGCACTATACACAATTCCAGGTGAAGAAAATTGGACAGTAATCATCAATTCTGCAACTAATGTATGGGGAGCTTATGGTTATAACCAAGATTTGGATGTGGCTCGTATTACTGTGCCAGTAAAAAAACCTAAATCTTCAGTTGAGGTGTTTTCCATGGCCTTTGAGAAAGTACAAAATGGAGCTCACTTACACATAGCTTGGGGTCATGTACACATAGCAGTTCCCTTTATAAAAGCTTAAGATTACTTATACAGTTGTACTTTTTGTGAATGGAAGTCTAAATTAACATAGAATAATCAAGTATAGTTATTTGTTAGAGGTATCGTCTGTGCTGATTTTTCGGGATAGACTCTTTACTCTAAACATTTTATCCTATACCATTTAAATCTGGCCTATGTAAATATAAATGATATATGAACGATTGTTTTAAACCAAAACTTCGTCTCCAATTTCATATTAATTCCCCTATAGTCCTGAAATGAGAGGAGTATTCAGATTACCTACAAGGATGAGATCCCTATCGGTTATACCATTTGGTTTTTTCTTCGTCTTATATTCATGTTCTTTGCGTGATAATTTGGGAGTGGTTTTGAATCCACCGCCGGTTAAGCCATCATTACCTGATAAGTTCACTATTGACACATCATCTGATGCGGGTGGAACTGTATCCGGCAGTCAAAATGTAGATAGTGGTCAGACGGTAAAAATTACTGCCACCGCCGATAAACACTTTCAATTAAAGCAATGGACCGGAGACTGCGGAACCTTTGCCAAAGATGATTTAGAAATAACGTTTATTGCTTCGAAGAATTGTGCGGTTCGCGCTGAGTTTGAAAAAATTAAATACACCATCACAGCCATCACAGAAAAAGGGGGGGGTATAAGTGATGGAGAATTACAAAGAGAACACGGGCAGATAGCCTCTTTTACTGCAGAGCCTGAAGAAGGGTATCAGTTCAGTGGATGGACGGTAGTTGAAGGTAGTGATTGTCCTGACCTTACAGAGGTCAAGAACAAGGTGACCTTTACAGTGGATGGTGATTGCAGTTTGGAAGCGGTCTTTTCGAAGGCATCACGAACAATAACCACTTCTTCGGGTATTGGGGGAGGTATAAGTCCGGACCAGCGATTGGAACATGGATCAACACTCACCATCACTGCAACTCCTGATACGGGTTATCAAATAGAATCATGGGGTGGAACCTGTGGAACCCTTACCAAAAGTGGAAATTCAGCATCTTTCACTGCTTCCAAAGATTGTTCTATTAGTGTAACCTTTGAAAAGGTATCCCACACCATCACTACAAGTGCTGGGGCTAACGGTTCTATTACTGAAAATCAATCCGTAGAGCAGGGAGAATCGGTGAGTATCACTGCAACTCCTGATACGGGTTATCAAATAGAATCATGGGGTGGAACCTGTGGAACCCTTACCAAAAGTGGAAATTCAGCATCTTTCACTGCTTCCAAAGATTGTTCTATTAGTGTAACCTTTG
>MPMN01000122.1 GCA_002238525.1 Flavobacteriaceae bacterium bin25 | reverse complement strand
CCGAAATCAACTGCATTTTAAATAGGATCATCGGATGATAGGCTTTTTGACCTCTTTGCTTTTTACCGGGCTTATAATGGTTGACTAGATACTCTTCGATTGGTTTCCAGTCAATGATGGTGTTGATTTGTTTGAAAAATTGGCTCGTTGAAGAGGCACTCCTAGTTTGGTGTGGTTCGAAAAAACTCATTTGTTTAGAATTATATGATTTGAAACGCATAGCGACAGCCAAGATACAACAATAAGTTGAATTATACAAGTATTTTAAGTCAATGTTAAATAATTTTCTAAACTCAATTAATTCACATATTCTAATGCTATTACTAAAATTTAGTGCAAAGGTCTCACTCCTTTAATAGCTGCTTTAAAGCCCTCTATAACAGAGGGAGGAAAGTCGCTCAAATTGGCTATGGTTTTTCTTTTGACTTTCTTTCCTTCTCTCCAGACTTTACGGAGTAGCGTGGTTGGTCTGTAATGTCTATTGGGTACGACTTCGATGTAATATGACATGGAATTATAAAATATGCTGCAAATACATTCAACCCGCATTATTCATACTAGTCTCAGATTAGACATTTTGGTCTAAATATTTCCCTTTTGCGTTTTCAAGGAAGAGAGTTTTTCAGGTTTATACTATTTTAATTTGTACGGATCGTTTTTTTTATCAAAAGGAAGCCTCGTAAACATGAAATCATCTACATCTCGCCTGATTTGAGCATAGATATCCCATTAAGAAAGGCCTTCTTTTTTTTTTTGAAAAGGATATGTGGTAGGTTACTTTACATCTATAATCGAATTAATGAAACAATAACTCTTCCAGCAACTTCTGGTGAACAAAACTCTTTAAAAATCGATAATGAACTCGGGTCTTTGTTATCTTAACCGTTGCAGCCACTTTCAGTAAATAGGTCCGAATGGAACTGACTTGCCAGTTATGGGCTTTTTCATGACCGGTTTCTTGAATCCCCTGTCTGATCCTCAATCCTAAATTAAAGGCTATGGAACTGATGAACAACCGAAGATAATTCGCCCAGAAACGATGATCCGATAGCCGATCAGCAAAACACATGTTTTTCACCTCTTTGATCCTGTTTTCACTAGCATCCCCTCGTTTGACATAAAAATCATAGTAAATATCTTTGGCGGTGCCTTCCAAGTTCGTTACTACAAAACGAGTGTCTAAGCCTTTGCCTGTGCTCTCTATCTTGGCAACTA
>MPMN01000121.1 GCA_002238525.1 Flavobacteriaceae bacterium bin25 | reverse complement strand
TGTTCTTATTGGACAAATAATTGTCGACGTAGCCATTCAGACTCGTCCGCTCCTATACGGCTTAGAGTAGAGGCTAAATGTTGAGAAACTCTATGGGTGTATTCTGACTTAAGTTGTCCTATCCAAGAAAACCTTTTACCTTTAGTATCTTTGAAATAGTAAGAAATATTATCTGATTCTGCTTTTACTGATTCTGCTTTTACATATTGAAGAGTTTGATCAGGACTAAATGTGAATGAATCCCAATATGATTTTTTAAAGTCAATTTCAAATAAACTAACCTGACCATTAATACTTACTACAATTTTGGATCGCTTATTTTTTTCCTCGCTTTGAGATAAACGAAGAAAATAAAAATCTGTTTTCAATTTAATCCGAACACAGTCACAGCTCGGTCGAATACAAAGCAAATACTTTTCTTCATCAGATTCTATATAAGAAATAATGGTACCTTGGTCTAACTTTGGATGTTGATTATTGTAAACTGCCCTTGAATTCATGATCCAAGCTAATTTCTTATCAAGAATTTGAGAGTCTTCTTTAGAAAAACCCTCTGTTGGTGAACGTTTATGATTTTTTAATTTACTCTGGTCCAATCCTATTTCTATCATCTCTATGGTTTCTTCCAAATTGAGATTTTTTTTAGGCCCAAAATTGAATATATCTTGGTTCTGATTATCCAGCCACTTTACTATTTCGGCTAATCCAGCAGGTTTCTCTTCATAAACTGCATCCCCCATTAGGCAGAGCAGTTCTTCACCAATATGAGTCACCATTTGCTGTTCCGCTTCATCAGGATTTGAAATTAGAACTCTTTGAGTTAAAAATGCGGGGTCTAATTCTGAACTAAATTTGTTTAAGACTCTAAATGAATTCTCTCGTACTGCTGCCAAAGAAGTCAATGCGATTCCCGGGAGCAATCCTGCAGTCATAGACGCGAAGTCTTTAACCAATTGCATTGGGAGTTCTTCCTCCTCTATACTTCGGTTTTCGTATTCTTCTTTTAAATTTACCCCTGGTTTGGCATATAGATTCACCCTACCGTTATTAAATATAATATCAGGCTTAATTGCGGCTTCATCAGTAGTATGCAAATTTAGACTGCGTTTAATTTTCTCCCTGATATCATCAAAATCTTGATTTCCAGTATAGATCGCAATTATTTTAAGTGAGTCTTGATTGAATAGTTCTTCCTTTAAAGATTTCAGAATATTTAGAGTTTTATCAGGATTATTAGGTTCAAGA
>MPMN01000120.1 GCA_002238525.1 Flavobacteriaceae bacterium bin25 | reverse complement strand
CAAACAAAAGGCAAAACCACCTGTTTTTAATTCTTGGGAGTTAATTCTTTCAAAGATCATCACGGGAAATGTCTTTGGAGTAGACCGAATAGACTATCTTCTACGTGATTCGTACCACACTGGTGTAGCTTATGGCCGGTTCGACCATTATCGACTGATTGATACCCTAAGGATACTTCCTGACCCGATTTCCAGTGAACCAAAGTTGGGGATCGAAGTGGGAGGTCTACATACGGCCGAAGCTTTATTACTCGCCCGCTATTTTATGTATACCCAAGTGTATTTTCATCCCGTACGGCGAATATACGACAGACACCTTATGGATTTTCTTAAGGACTGGCTGGACAAGAGTCAATTTTCTACAATGGTATCTGAACATCTTAAAATAACAGACAACGAAGTATCCGCTGCTCTATTAGTTGCCGCTGAGAATGATAAAGAGTTGGGCCATTCACATGCCGACTATATAATTAACAGGAAACATTTCAAGTTGTTGTATGAGAGTAATACTAAAGATTCTGCCCTTAATTCTGAAACTGGAGAATCTGTCTATAAGGCTTTATCAGACAAATTTGGCAAGAATAATTATAGACATGATAGATACCGACAACAGGATAGTTTGCCAAACTTTCCCGTTCTGTTAAGAAACGGGGATGTTGTTTCATCGCTTGACAAATCAGAAGTGTTAAATTCAATTCCGGTTGTTTCAGTTGATTACGTATTTTGTAAAAGAGAAAAATTCGAACAGTCAAAGAAATGGTTGGAACATAATCGTGATCAATTTTTGTAAACATACCAAAGAGGGTATAGACCAATGGAAAGTAAAATGCAAAGAGTAATGTTATTGGGTTTGATTAATAGGCTTTTGGATAGCAATAGAATGACCAGTGAAACACATATTGAAAGATATGCTTATTTTATGCAATATATGATGGATGTTCCTTTGGAATTTGAGTTCTTCCTTTACATGAACAGCCCATTTTCATATCCTCTACTTTACGAATTAAACTACTTGCGTGCGGACAAGTTGTTAGCCATTAAACTGATCAATTCCTACCCCTGTTATGTCACCACTGAGTGGGGAAAAATTATAATAGGAAAGCATCCTGAAATTCTCGATACTTACGAAAGGGAAATTGATTTTATTGTTGAAATTTTAGCTTCCCAAGACATCATTGAGTTAGGGCAAGCGGCAACGGAAATATTAATTGAAAAAACAAGTGAAGAAGGAAAACTAGCACTTGATAGATTGGTGAATGCCATTTCGGTTAGACATAGAAAAGGGG
>MPMN01000119.1 GCA_002238525.1 Flavobacteriaceae bacterium bin25 | reverse complement strand
TGGTGTGCAAAGATAGTAAAAATCCCAAACAATACTAACATCTATCCACTACAACGGGGGTTTTGAAAAAAAATAATCAATAGAACATTTAAATTACTCTATAATTATAAATATGACAATGAAAAGGATTGATTGTTATAAATAATTCAATAAAAAGACGAAAAAAATTTTTTACGAAAGAAAAAAATGCTTCTTTGACAAACTTGCGTAAGAGCCTATGATTATGTAGTCAATAGTAAATCGGCAATAGAATGGGTCATTGATAGATATCAAGTAAAAACCGATAGCAAATCCGGAATTACCAACAATCCGAATGATTGGTCAAGGGAAGTAAGAAATCCGAGATATATTTTGGATTTGTTGTTGTCGGTTATTCATTTGTCAATAAAAACATTGGATTTGTTGGAGAGGTTGCCGAAGTTGGAGTTCAAATGATTTTTTAAAAATATTATTGTTCGAATGATTAATCTTAATGAATGAATTAAAATATATTTTTAAATAAATGAAAAAACAATCTTTATTAATACTAGGAACAGAATATATCCTAAACGATAATAATAAGCAAAAGTACTGTTTATTCTGTATTGCCTTATTATTTTATCTGTAGTATGATTTGCTATATGGAAAGTAAAAAAGAAGATTATCCATAGAAACCATTCATAATGAATAACTCTAAATGATGATAAAATCGCTATAATTATCACTGTTAAACCATGGATATGTAAAATAGCAGTAGGTATATGTATATTATCTACTTCATTTATTTCTATTATGTTTCTTTTAGAATTAAATTTCATTCTTATTATTTTTAATAATGCAATATAATGTTTTTTAAAAATTTAGAAGATTGAGAATTTGACTTTTTTGTCTAAAAAAATTTGAGAAATAGATGAATTTAAGCATATGAGACCTTTGCATAATTGGGTTTTCTGGCTTAACCCAATTTTTGGGTTCTTTTTTTTACTTTATAATTACTCAATTCATACTTAACCCGAATAATTCATACTAAAGGCTTATAATTAGATTTATTTTATTATCTTACAGCCGTTTATATGCATTTAGACACATTTTTTAATCCATAAAAATCATTGACTTATGAACTCTATATTTTATCAAGGAAAGAGTTTTGTTTACCAGAAGTTACTGGAAGAGTTATTGTTTCATTAATTCGATTATAGATGTAAAGTAACCTACCACATATCCTTTTCAAAAAAAAAGAAGGCCTTTCTTAATGGGATATCTATGCTCAAATCAGGCGAGATTTACGTGATTTCATGTTTGCGAGGCTTCCTTTTGATAAAAAAA
>MPMN01000045.1 GCA_002238525.1 Flavobacteriaceae bacterium bin25 | reverse complement strand
ATCCCCATAACCAAAACGATTGATAGCTGTGCTGATACTTACCAATAGGCTTGACACCTTTGGAAACCAACACCCGCTTTTGTTTGGTCATTAATCCGAAACGAGATTCATCTTGAAAATAAAGATTCACCGAGTCAAACTTATGCTTATTCTTAAGCTGTACTGCTTTTAATTTCACGCAGTTTACTTGGAAGTTTCTCTTCTTTAGGTGATTTTTATGCACCCATGCTAATAACTCAACATAACTAGTTATCGTTGTTTTAGGATCTCCAAGCATAGATGCTATGGCTCGTTTGGTTTGTTCGGTTATCCAGGGCGGAATACCTCCTCGCTTTCTGATAGCGAGCAATTCCTCTAAACCGCCTTGTTCATATAACCTAAGCCAATTGTAAATAGTCTTACGGCAAACCTTAAGCTTGGGGGCTAAATCCTTAGTATAAATCACTTTCCCTTGTTTTATCAACAGAAGCATCTTAACCTTACTTCTATTGGGGAGGTTCTTTTGCTTGGGCATGAACTTTTTCAGTTCATGCTCGCTTTCTTGTACTTGTATGTCAATTTTTTAGCCATGTAGAAAATTTATAAGTTAATGGTATAATATATGGTATAATATAAATATAGTAGTATCATCCTATCTTCAAGAG
The DNA here is from genome assembly GCA_002238525.1 of Flavobacteriaceae bacterium bin25. Classification (GTDB taxonomy): domain Bacteria; phylum Bacteroidota; class Bacteroidia; order Flavobacteriales; family Flavobacteriaceae; genus Bin25. Next base: position 27,686 of record MPMN01000045.1, on the reverse strand, counting down.
TTTCTGAGAGAGTTTAGCAAACAAAATCCTAAAAATTTAATTTGAGTAAATATAATGTTTAAATGGTATAAAAACAACTTTTGGATAAAAAATAAGGAGATTTTCACCCAAATGATAAACTTCCGAAAAAAATGGGGAAATAGAATTGGGAAACCTTACTTTAGGTTCATTTAGAAAAGAAGATTTTAAAAAAAAATTCGAATATTAGTTAGGAATCATCCTGAAGATTTTTCTTTACATTTACGGCAGTATTGTGCAAGAGTCGCAGTTATTTATTCAGCAATTGTTCCCAAAGCTACAATTAGCGTTGTAGCAAGATGGGTTAGTGGTATTCCTTTCATCCAATTAACAATAGACTGATACAAATCTGATGATCATTTTTAGTTTTTTTCACGAAGTTGGGCATATAATACTGCACGGAAAGAAAGGAGTTTTTCTGGAAAGTTTGGAAGAACATGAACAAGATCTTCGAAAAGAAAATGAAGTAAATAATTTAGCGAAGAAATGGTTGTTATCGGAAGATACTACAGCTGATCTGCCGGATAGTATCACTGAAAATGATATCATACGTTTAGTCCATAACCACAACACAGATGAGATGCTGCTATTGTAGTTGGGTGATTAAAGCATCTTAAAAAAATACCATATCACTTCGGTAACCATCATAGAATCAAGCCATTAACGCAATTAATTTATAGAAATGCTGAAATTTTACTGGTTGAGGATGCAGAATATATTAATTCGATGTATCATCGGGTTCTTCGGAAGTCGCATCTCCAAATCTCCAAAATTCAGCTTCCCCATATGCTGTATTTTGATTCTGTGAATAATTTGATAATGACCTCAATCGGATATAACGATACTTTTTATCATTTTTTGAAATATTTACCGTATAGGGATCACTGGATCCATTCCAATCATCACCTGGAGATTCATCAACGATAAGAGTCCAGCCCAAAGATATAGACTCGTCTTCCCAACCAGAATCTTTAGAAGCTAATTTCGTCTCAGCACCTGTCAAATCATTAATCCCCCAAAGTTGAAATCGATTAACATTTCTATCTCTACAGCAATCATGTCTAGGGTACATTCTAAACTTTGCTAGACCAAACTCTTCCCCCAAATCTATAGTTAAGTGATGTGGAAAATCATCGTACGAACTAATGTTGGTATGAAAAAAAGTATCCGTATTCCCGTCGATCAATTGAGATGGAGGGAATGAACCAAGACCAACTTCATCAGTTTCAAGTCCAACAATCGCAAGATCTTCCTGATTTAACTGAGTAATAGGATCAGGAGCAACAGATATCACCTTGGCTACTTGAGCACCTGAAACAGACTTTATACTGACGGTAACATCTTGAGTGCCATTTTCTAGACCTACAAAATTATATGCGTCAGACTCTTCACTTGAATTGAACTTTTGAGACCTTACATCCTCATTAACCTTGTATTCAATTCCAACTTCAACCGAAAGTTTATTCAAATTAGACCAACCAAGATTAATTCCTTCTACAATTGGTTTAACCTCAATCGACTCAAGTATACCAATCAACTCTGGAGGTATGGAAGTCTCATTCCAATCCGATTCAAATTGGTCAATGGATGATTCCTGCTCAAACTCATTAGGAGGTAGTGGAACGTAATAGGATCTAAACTGTATTTTGGAATCAATAGCAAGATTTTCTAAAGTAACTTCTGATACCCCCTGATTTACCTCAACCATAACTTCTTCTCCGTTGGTATTCATAAATTTGATTTCACTACCTCTTTCTAATTCATCGGATTCAACCCAAGAGACGATCCCATCGGTCCCGGTGTGAACTATGGATGCTATTCTTCTAGGAATTAAATTAGAGCGATAGGATTCTCCAAAAGAACTAGCGAATGAGGTTACTTTAACCGACTGGTTTCCTTCCTTGTCTCGAGTAAATGTGTCGAAAAAATAGGATTTTTCAGATAGTTGATCGATGATTAAATCGATACTATCCACTTCTTGAGATCCCTTTGTAAAAGGATAAGATTTACTATTAACCTTATTATCTTCATTCCACTGAACGACAAATTCAGAAACAGAATATGCATTTCTTACAAATGCACGTAATTGAGCACGTCCCCTACCTGCAAAACTCTTTACTTCATGGGGTTTTGTAGTGTATCTGATTTCGCCCTCTATCAAGTATGGAGCGTGGTTATCATTGGTTTTCTCGCATGACAAAACACATAGCAGCGCCACAAGACTCAAAAGTTTAATATGTAAATTATTTAATGACATCATTGATCAATTCTCTTCATTTTGTATTTCTTCTTCAACTCTCCCCCAAAAATCTAGTTCGACAATATGAGTGGCATTGTTTCCACCCCAAGCCGTATAAACCGCTATTCTGACATATCTAATTTTAACCAAATTGTCAATTTCAAATTCTTCCCCATCAAGTATGGCTTGTCTATCCTCATTGGAAAGGGTACCAACTGGCAACCCGGAGGGTTTGATGGATTCACATTCCCTGATTTTTATCCAATCGTCCAGATGACCATCTTGACCTGGAATTTCTAGACTCCCAAAGAGCGTGTATGTCTTGGGATTTGCATGAGCAAACCCCCAGTTACCACCTCTGTGAAACAACTTAAATCTATTTAACTCAACTGTCGTTCCCAAATCAATAGTAAGGATAGTGGGTCTAGGTTTATTACCTAATGTATGTGCCCAATCTTCAGCACCGTAATTGTCGTTATACATACGACCGAAAGAAGACCCCCAAGCATCCCATGTATCATCATTATCTAAAGTAACTTGCTGAAATAAGCTTTTGTCTAAATAAGTTTCTTTAAATGGTGTCAACAACTTATCAGGGGTATTAGGAAATACATCTGAAGATTGATTCCCATACCGATCACTTACAGATACTTTAAACTGCTGTGGCACACTCTCGCGATCTCTGACGGAAACTGTTTGCTCCAGTTGCTCACTATAAACTGTTTCGATATCTTCAAGTTCTCCATCTTCGTTTTCTGCGAAAATATCTATCACAATGGGAACTTCTTTTTCGTTTAGCCAAGATATTTTAACACCGCCAAAACTTGGCTGAATTTTTAAGGATTCTGCCACAATATCAACTACCGGAGCTAATGGGACACCAGTGATTGATACCGGGGTAGATTTATTTTTTGAACGATCAACCGTATAAATGTCGATAGTTTTTTGACTTATATCACCAAAACCTATTATGGTAATCCTGTTATTAAAAGTTGAGGTTCTTTGCTCTGCAGGTTCACCATTATTGTTGGTATACTCGGCTAATACATACAGAACATCCGTTTCACTTGGAAGATCGTATAGAATATCAAAACCACCATTTATAGGCGTAAAACGCACGTTAGAAACAGGTGGAGGAGGAATTTTATCCGATTCAAGGATAATTCGTTTCTCATCACATCCTAAGAATAGAACCATTAGGACTATCCCAAATGTATTCAGTATTATTTTCATCTGTTTATTCTTTACAAATTAGTGTTGATTCGGAATCCGGCCTTTTTGCTACTTTTGGTTGACTATTAGATATCAAAAACATAGTTTATTTTTTAAATTGTAAAAATCATCTCCAACCTGGATTTTGTTTCAGGGTTGGCGTGTTAATAATTTCATTCAGTGAAATTGGCCAGAGGTAATCTTTTTCTTCAAATCGAGATAATCTATCAATACTAAGAATTTTAATCTGATAGTAAGCCTCCGGTGCTGCACTGGTGGCTTCAATATTCCATCCTCTTATGGGCTTATTCATCATATCCTTAGCCAAAAGCCATCTTCTAATATCCCAAAAACGATGCCCTTCAAAGGCAAGTTCAATTAATCGCTCCTGGCGAATAATTTCTCTCATCCCTTCCTTAGACTTTGGCTTATCATTATTTACAGAATAATTCTGCCAACTTTCCACAACTCCTTCTAAACCAGCCCTATTTCTTATTCGATCAACATATTCATATACTTCACTATCCGGCGATGCCTTTGATTCATTCAATGCCTCTGCATAAAGCAAGTAAAGATCAGACAAACGTATGATAGGAAAAGGATACCTCGACGCAGCAAAGCTTGTTCCATTGGAGTTCACAGTTGATTTAATGTTCACTAACTTTTTAGGAAAATACCCGGAAAGTGAATACGCATAGGCTTCAGTCCTTGTTCCGTATTCATTAAAGCGACCGTTTACATACCAAGCATCGTCCGTATTTTCCTTGCCATTCCCATACCATGTACCTCGGTCAAAAGCAAGATCGGCATAGAACCTCGGTTCTCTATCATAATGCAGGTTGACGGTAGACTGACCCGGCTGAACAAAATACTTATCCTCTTCGGTGGCAAGCCTGAGAGCAAATCTATTGGCATAATCCCAATTAAGATCTTCATCAATAGGAACTCCGTTTTTAGTGTAAAATAACTCCGCTATCCTTAGGGAAACTCCACGATTCGAAAGCACGGGATTACGAGTATGGTAAAATAATTTCGGCATAGATTCCCTCTGAATTTCGTTGCCAGAACTCACATTAGAAGTTGCTCCCCATATCAACTCTTCATTCCACTCATCGGTAACCCTACCCCTGAGTCCTGCTTTCAACAAGGTTATATCAGACTGCGGCTGACGTGGCTTATAATTAGCTATATCATACAAACGAATGCCCAGAGTCTCACACAACTCAATAGCTTCTTGAGCCGCTTGAGCTGCCTTTTCCCATTTTGCTTGATCATAAGTCTGATTAAAATAGTGTATCCCGTCATCGTTCACAAATTCAACAAAGATGGAATTTCCGTTAAAAAGAGGACTCGCTGCGGTCACAAGCACCTTCGCTTTTATCGCAGCAGCAATAGGCTTGGAAACCCTCCCGTATAAATCCGGATCAATCATCTCAGGAAGCAACTCAATAGCCTCATCTAGCAACATCACGACATAGTCAAAGGCCTCATCCACCAAATCCCTGTAAGGTACAATCTGATCCGTGTCAGCTGACACTAATTTGTTCTCATTGTTAATAACTACAGGACCATACATCTGAAGAAGTAAAAAATGGTAATAGGCTTTTAGAAACGTAACCTCGCCAATCCACTGCTCACGCTCAAACTCTTCGATATCCTGAACTAAGGAAATATTAGATAGAAATTCATTACAATGTCTAATAGCATTGTAAAAAGATTGACCGCCGCTCCATCTATCAAAATGCGGATTCTGAGTGTTTTGAAAACCTTTTTGAATCCTTATCCCAGGCTGATCATTCCAGGCAAGCGGTTGTAAAATCTCGTCCCCCGACAAAATCGCAGGATCAGTAACCCTATGACCCGCGTTCGGCAAGTAGGAATAACTTGTCGAAAGATACCTCTCCGCAGAAGCTCTGTTATTGAATAAATCCCCAATTGTAGTTACGTTATCCGGTACCACGTCTAGGTATTCCTCGCACGAGGTGAACGGTAGCAAAAACAATAGGTTAATAAATACGATGTTATATTTTCTCATGGCTTATATTTATATACTTATGTCAAGACCCAAGTTGAACACCTGCTGTATCGGGTAGCCTAGACCATTCCCCGCTAATTCCGGATCCCAAAGGTCGAAACTACTGAAAGTCAATACATTAATTCCGCTTAGGTACACTCTAAAACGATTCATCCCAACCTTAGTCACTAACTTATCCGGAAAGTTGTATCCAAGCTCTACACTCTTGAGACGTAAAAAAGATCCATTCTCCATGAACCAGGTGTTGCGCTGGGTATTGTTGTTTAGAAAATTCTGATAGGCACCAAGCCTCGGCCACCGAGCATAAATGTTCCTGTTCTGTTCATTCCAATAATCATTAGCCCATGCCAAGAGTACTTGATTTTGTGAAATTCCAGGAACATCCGGATCATCAATAAATGGTGCACTTTGATTTGAATTTATCCAGAATGTCGAGTTCGCTGAACCCTGGAAAAATAAAGAAAAATCAAATAACTTGTAACCCATCGAAAACCCGAAACCATAATTGATTTCCGGCGTAACAGGATTCCCGATAGGAACTTGATCCAAACTGTTAATGATACCACTGTCATCTATGTCTTTATATTTAATATCACCACCCGAATACTCCCCGAATTGCTGTGGAGAATTGAGCACCTCTTCAAGGTCAACGAACAAGCGCTCCGCAACATAGCCAAACTGCTGATCTATAGACTGTCCAACCCTTGACCTCCAAGGTGTATTAGAATAGTCCGGCTCCTCCACTTTTGTAATCTCATTTCTAGCAAAAGTGAAATTACCTCTCAACTCAATAAACGTATCAGCATTAAAACTCTTTTGGTATGATAGTGTACCGTCTATGCCTTGCCCTTTAGCCTTCCCAATGTTGGCACTTACCGGAGATTCTAATCCTAAATTAGCAGGTATGATCCGCGAAGCAAGAATATTTTTTCGGGTTTCAGAAAATACATCAAGCTCTATTGTAACAGTATTGAATAATCCCAACTCAATACCAAGATTAAGCTTATCACCAGTCTCCCAAGTTATCTGATCATTATCGTATCTATTGACCGAAATACCGCTAACAAAATTGTCATACTCATTACCCGTTAGGAATCCTCTTGAAACATCAACAGCATTAACCCTCGACAAATAAAAGAATCTGTCGGCGCTACTACCTATATTGTCATTACCAACAGATCCATAACTCGCTTTAAGCTTTAGATTATTGACAAAACTATTATCCCGCCAAAAAGACTCATTAGTCACTACCCATCCAATCGCTACCGAAGGAAAAAATCCCCATCTTTCACGCCTGGCAAAACGCTCTGAACCGTTATAACCAAAGTTGAATTCAGTAAAGTAGGTATCCTCATAACCATAAGAAAATCGTCCCGCCAATCCTCTATTTCGAAATGGCAGCGAAGCCTCAATACTAGTCCCTTCAAGCAGCGAGGTTACCCGCTCATTCTGTGTAAAAACCAACAAACCCGTTACACTATGCTTTTCCTCAAACTCCCTGATGTAGCTTAATCTAGCCTCAAAATATGTTTTTGACTCTGTAGATGTCGATGTATCTCCTGATGATACATCTTGTAAAGTTTCACGCCCCTGATCCGGATTTAGAGCCTCCAAAAAGATTTCATTAGTTCGGGGATTTAAGCTCGATCTATACCAGAAAGGAATGTATTGACGAGAAATGCTATAAAATGCGTTCCTATTGAGATTAGCAACCAGTTTTCCAGACAAACCCGATGTAATCATAGAAAGGTCTTGCGAAAGCTCTAATTGGGCAATCATCCTAGATTCAGTTCGCTCTTGATAGCCACTAACTAATTCCGCATAAGGGTTGAAATAAAAAGCATTGGCCTCTTCCCTAAATCTGTTATTCCCAAAAAGAATGTGTTGAGTAAACTGGTTATCCTCATCTGGCTCATAGAAAGGAGGAAACAAGACAGGACTCGTCTTTAGTGACCTTACGTACATTTCTGACCCACTCAGACGAGGCCCAGTGTAATCATCAAATACCGTATTGAACCCTAACTTCAATTCAGTCGTCTCGGTCAAATTGATGTTAATGTTAGAGCGCAACTGAGCTTTCCTAAGGTCTATATTGTTATTGAAATTACTGACCCTGGGAACTTCAAGAATCCCATTATCACGGGACAAGGCTCCTGAAACATAATACCTCGCAATAGGACCACCACCTCTAAAACTTACATTGACACGGCTATTGATAGTCTGATTTTTAAAAAGCGCTTCTTGCCAGTCTACTGCCGGATACAACAGAGGATTTGTCCCTAACCTAGTCTGATCAATTTTTTCTTGACTGAATGGAACAGGCTCCAGCGGATCCCTGGTGCGTATGGCTTCGTTAAACATTTCCATGTAGATCACCGGATCAGCAATTTCAACCTCATCAGTGGGCCTAGACATAGACACTTCTGCACGAACAGAAACCTGCAATGGACCTTCAAACCCCTCTTTAGTCGTTACATAGACAACTCCATTTGCACCTCGAGCACCATAAAGAGCAGTCGCAGAAGCGTCTTTCAGAATAGAAAAAGAAGCAATATCATCCGGATGTATTCTTGATAAATCATTTACGCTCAGCTCAGCACCGTCTATCAGAATAAGCGGGTTGTTGCCACCAGCACCAAACGAGGTGATCCCACGAACAAAAAATTCAGCATTGTCAGCTCCCGGCTCTCCGCTTCGCTGATAAGAAATTAGACCTGGCAATCTCCCAGATAACATCGTGGTCAAATTACTAGACGGTATGAGTAACTCCTCAGGCTGGATAGAACTTACCGATGATATCACATTAGATTTTTTCTGCGTTCCAAAACTGACTACTACCACTTCTTCTAATGCTTCGTCATCTTGTTGCATAGTGATATCAATCCGATCTTGATCACCAACTGTGATGCTTTGTGTGGTCATGCCGATATAAGAAAATATCAACACATCACCAACATTAGCCGCAATAACATAGTTGCCATCAAAATCGGTCTGGGTCCCGGTCTGGGTCCCTTGAATAATTATATTAACACCTATGATGGGGATACCATCAGCATCATTGACAGTTCCATTAATTACTCTTTGATCGCTAGAGTAATTTTCAAATAAAGTGAAGCCGTAGACATTATCCTTGGTGAAAGCAAAAACGACAATCAGCAATAATGCTCCTAAAGCCGATTTGCATCTCTTAAAGGGGGGGGGATTTTCTGGTTTTGCATCGTAATATAAGAGGCGTTATTCATATGTAAAGTTAGTTAATTTATAGGTTCCGTTTGCAAAGTCATTGTCACACTGTCGAAATCCACATAGCGCCAAAAACCACGTAAGCAGGAAATATCTGGTTGATAGATCCCACCTCAAAGATAATGAAAAATCAAATAGCATACAGATTTTTTTTATTTCATTTTGCATTATTTCTGAGTATATGTGAGACACTATTCGTACGTAAAGTTAGTTAATTTATAGGTTCTGTTTGCAAAGTCTTTGTTACACTGTGACCAGTATGAATAATGCGGTGATGTGTAATTTTGAGAGTTTATTTGCTAATTTTGCTCGAACGATGAAATATGTGAAACGTATTATAAGTTCCTCATTATCGTTTTGTTTCTTCCTCACTATCATTTCTATTGCACAGAGTTGTTCAGGTAAAAGGGTTAGTTCTAATAACGAATTGATTTCAGGTTTTATCAAGCACGAACCAAAATCAACTGGTGTTACTTTCAGTAATCACATAGTGGAGTCCAATAGTTTAAACCATCTGCTACAGATGCAGATTTACAATGGTGCTGGAGTAGCTATAGGAGATATCAACAATGACAATCTTCCGGATTTGTTTTTTGCCGGCAATCAAGAGTTCGACAGACTCTATTTGAATAAGGGTAAGTTTAGATTTGAGGATATCAGTCAAGAATCGGGGATTAATCAAATAAATGGTTGGTCAACAGGAGTCACTATGGCTGATGTAAACGCTGATGGTTTTCTTGACATTTATGTGAGCCGTTGTGGTTTTTCGACAAATTTGAAGGATAGTCAGAATATGCTCTATATCAATAATGGTGACTTGAGTTTTTCTGAATCTTCTCGGGAATATGGTATTCAAAATTTTGGTTGTTCAACCCAAGGCGTATTTTTTGATATGGATAACGATAATGATTTAGATTTCTTTCAAATGAGTCAGCCTCCGGATCCCCGCATTGCAGACCAGTTTGGAATAGAAGATGAGAAGATTAAGTTCTACAAAGATCGGTTATACAAAAACGATGATGGTCTATTTACGGAAGTTTCTAAAGCTGCTGGAGTTAATCGTCTGGCATATGGACTAGGTTTAATTGTTTCGGACTTTGACAATGATGGATATATGGATATCTATGTAGCTAATGATTATGATGCACCGGACTATTACTACCGAAACAATCAAGATGGTACTTTCACAGATATAGCTGATATATCCCTGAATCACATGTCTCGGTTCTCTATGGGTTCTGATGCGGGGGACTTTAATAATGATGGATATTCAGATTTAGTGGTAGTTGATATGTCTGCTGCTGATCACTATCGGTCAAAAACCAATATGGGTTCAATGGACCCCGAAGAGTTTTGGGAAATCGTTCAATCAGGTGGGCATTACCAATATATGTTTAATGCTCTTCAGCTCAACAATGGAACTGGCACTTTTTCCGAAATAGCACAATTAGCTGGTATTCACAGTACGGATTGGAGCTGGACGCCCCTAATAGTGGATCTCAATAATGATGGATGGAAAGATATCTTTATCTCTAATGGAATTAAGCGAGATATTCGAAATAACGATTACGTGGAGATGGTGAACAAATCCCTTAAAAGGGGAGCAAATAACTATCTCGAAATGGCAAGAGAAGCTCCTTCCACCCCCATATCAAACTATATTTTCAAGAACACTGAAAGTTTAAAGTTTACAGAAGTTGGTTCCGATTGGATGTTGGATGATCCTGCTTTTTCAATAGGTGTTTCCTACGGTGATTTGGATCAGGATGGAGATCTGGACCTTGTAATGAATAACATGAATAGCCCAGCGTTTATCTATGAAAATCGGGCTAATGGCAATTATCTAAAGATAGCATTCAATGGACCTAAAAACAATCCATGGGGTATTGGAACGAAGGTAAAAGTATTTCATAATGGAAAGATGCAGTTACTTGAACAGATACATTCTAGAGGTTATTTGTCTTCTGTTGAGCCTAGTCTTCTCTTTGGATTAGGTATTGATAGATTGGTGGATAGTATAAAAATAAATTGGTCTGATGGAAGAGTGCAATTATTAAAATCTATTAAGGTTAATCAAACTTTAGAAGTGAGCTATCAAGATTCAACATTGAGAAACAATTCTACTAATAGAAAGGATTCTGAGGTTTATTTTGAGGAAGTTGCGCCAGTTGATTATGGAATTGATTTTGTTCATCAAGAAGAACCTTTTGATGACTTTAGAGATCAATTACTTCTTCCATACAAGCAGTCCCAAAATGGACCCTTTGTTAGTGTAGGAGATATTAACGCAGATGGTCTTGATGATTTTTTTGTTGGCGGTGCTGCTAAGCAAGATGGGATTTTATATTTACAAGAAAATAAAAAATTCAGGAAAGCATTACATCAACCGTGGCAAAAAAATGCATCTGGTGAAGATATGGGCAGTACTTTTTTTGATGCTGATGGGGATGGAGACTTGGACTTGTATGTCTGTAGCGGAAGTAATGAGTTTTCTGATGATGACATCTTGCAACGAGATCATTTTTATTTAAACTATGGATTGGGAAATTTTGTGTTAGCTGATGAAAGGATTCCAGCCATAACTGAACATACCCAGGTAGTACGTTTCGCTGATGTAGATAATGATGGTGATTTTGACTTATTTGTAGGTGGCCGGCTAATAAATGGTAAATATCCTTTTCCATCTGATAGTTACTTATTAATTAACGAAAATGGTTTTTTTTCAGATAAGACAAGGGAGCTAGCTCCGGATTTAAAACAGTTAGGTTTGGTTACCGATGGGGTTTTTGCCGATATCGATAACGATAACGATTCTGATCTAATTATTGTAGGAGAATGGATGCCCATAACCATTCTCAAGAATATGGGCGATATTGGATTTGTTAAGGATGAAATGTATCCCGAACTTGATAATCTTCGAGGTTTGTGGTGGTCTGTTTCTGTATCAGATTTAGATAGTGATGGTGATTTGGATTTGATTGTTGGAAACTTAGGAGAGAATAACAAGTTCAAAACTAGTGATGAAAACCCTTTTACTTTATACGCCAATGACTTTGACAACAATGGAACTCATGACGTTGTTTTAACGCAGGTTTATCAGGGAAGTTTTTTTCCATTAAGGGGAAAGGAATGTTCTAGTCAACAGATGCCTTTCATTAAAGAAAAGTTTGCAGACTATCATTCCTATGCATCTTCTACATTGAGCGAGATTCTTCCAGAGAATACATTTGAAAGCAGTTTAAAGAGAGAAGTAAACATTTTCAGTAGCATTGTACTGCTCAACCAGGACAGTGGTTTTGATAGGGTAGATCTTCCTGAATCAGCTCAAATTTCTCCGATTAAATCATCTTTGGTTAGAGATTTCAATGGGGATGGGTACAAGGACTTAATAGTATTTGGGAATCATTATCCTACTGAAGTTGAGACCATTCGTTACGACGCAGGAAGGGGTATGCTTCTTTTGGGGAGAGGCTCTGGAATTTTTGAACCTTTAACCGGCTATATCAGTGGTTTAAACATTAATAGAGATCATCGAGATAGTAGTTTTATTGATATTGATGGAATTACAAATCTATTGATAACGAACAATGATGACGGTATTTCTCTTCTTCGTTTGAAGTAATGCCATTTACACACCTAGAATCCCTAGAATAAACCCATTAATACAACTTTAGGGTTAGATTTTCAATTATAAATCGAAGGTAAACAAATTGAAATTTATTTTAATTGCTAATCAAGAAATCTATTGTACTCGGGGCGGGACTTGAACCCGCACGACTGCAATAGTCATTGGATTTTAAGTCCAACGTGTCTACCAATTCCACCACCCGAGCATTAGTTAATGAGCGAAAGACGGGATTCGAACCCGCGACCCTCACCATGGCAAGGTGATGCTCTGGCCAGCTGAGCTACTTTCGCAAAAGGCGAACAAAAGTAAAAATAATATGTTTCTCAATTTGAAAAGAATCTCTGAAATCATTTTTTTTGTTGTTTACCTAAAGTTCCAGATCTCTTTTGGATTTCTTTTTGAATGTCATTTAACTTCATTAAAGCTTCTAAAGGAGTGAGTTGGTCGATTTTTAATTGGGCTATTTTTTCGATCAATTCGGTATCCAAAGGATTAATTTGATCAAATAAAGTTAGACGCATCCCTTGACCTATATGAGATGTTGATTCTTTATGCGTTTCTTCTAAAGAAAGTAGTTTTTGCTTAGCAAGTTGGATTACATATTTGGGGAGACCAGCCATTTTAGCGACATGAATCCCAAAGCTATGAGCACTGCCACCAGGTACCAATTTTCTCAAAAAGGTTACCTTATCTTTGGATTCTTTGACCGATACATTGAAATTTTTCACCCTTTTCAAACTATTAGTCAGCTCATTCAGTTCATGATAATGTGTGGCAAACAAGACCCACGGTTTGTAGGGGTGCTGGTGGAGGTATTGAGTGATGGCCCAAGCGATTGATATACCGTCATAGGTGCTGGTTCCGCGCCCTATTTCATCTAACAAAATGATGCTTTCGCTAGTCATGGTATTCAAAATGTTTGCTGTTTCATTCATTTCCACCATAAAAGTGGATTCCCCCATAGAAATATTATCACTAGCTCCTACTCGAGTAAAAATTTTATCAACAACCGGCAATGTAGCAGCATCCGCTGGTACATAAGACCCAATCTGACCCAATAAGAAGATTAAAGCAGTTTGTCTCAGAATAACACTTTTTCCTGACATATTCGGTCCGGTAATCATGATTATTTGTTGTCGTTCCTTGTCAAGAAAAATATCGTTGCAGATAAAGGGGTTTCCCATATCAAGTTGTGCCTCAATTACGGGATGCCTAGCTCCCTTAATATCAATAATAGTACCCGTTGTTGATACGGGCTGAACATAATTATTTTTTGATGCCAAAACCGCGAAATTGCTTAAGCAATCCAACTGAGCAATTGCTGTAGCGATACTATGTAAAATTGCAATTTCGGATTTTAATGTATCAATCAATTGGTTAAATATGGAGGTCTCAATTTGATGGATGTTTTCTCGGGCATTTAGAATTTTGCTTTCAAATTCTTTCAATTCATCATTGATGTAACGCTCTCCATTTACCAAAGTTTGCTTTCTTACCCAGTTCTCAGGAACCTTACCTTTATGGGTGTTTCGAACTTCAAAGTAAAAGCCGAAGACATTATTCTGTGAGATTTTTAAACTTGAAATACCTGTATGTTGAATTTCTGATTTCAACATTTGATTAAGTTGTGATTTTGCGGATGATTGGATCAATCGCAACTCATCAAGCTCTCGGCTGAACCCATCGGCAATCACCTTTCCTTTAGCAATAGATTGAGCAGGTTGATCAAGTAAGGTGGAGTTGATTAATTCAATCACATTTTTTGGGTTTTTAACCTCACAAACCAATTTCTTTAAAATTTCAAAAGAAGATTTTTCTATAGATTGTATAATTTCTTGAGCTTTTTTTAAAGACTTGCTTAGAAATACTAGTTGTCTAGGGGTAATTTTTGCAGTAGCAATTTTTGAAGCCATACGTTCCAAATCTGCAATGTTCCCTAAATGATTTCTGGTGTCTTCAAGAAAATCTGGAGAATTTAAAAAAGATTCAACAATCTTATGACGCTCTTGAATCTGTGCTTTTTCCTTTAATGGAAATCTCACCCATGACCTCAATTGTCTTCCGCCCATTGGGGTTCGGGTTTGATCAATGATATCAATGAGGGATTGACCTTCGGGTGAGGTCGATGAAAAAATTTCTAAGTTTCTAAGTGTAAAGATATCCAAACCCACATACTCTTGGTGTACGATTTTCTTGATGTCGGTAATATGGTCAAGATGGTGATGGTGGGTTTCTCCCAAATAGTAAAGGACTGCTCCAGCGGCTCGTATGGCTTCGTTCATTTGGTGGATACCAAAACTCTGGAGTGTTTGAATTTGAAAATGGGTCTTTAATCGATTAGAACTGGTATCTGAATCAAAAGCCCAATCCATGAGATACTGGCAATGATGACCGCTACCAAAGGACTGAATGAATTCATTTTTTTGTGTTTTCGAAACTAAAATTTCCGAAGGAGATAATTTTTTAACCAGCTGGGTCATTTCCAAAATAGTTCCCTCTGAAATCCAGAATCCGCCTGTTGAAGCATCTAATAAGGCAATACCAACCTGTTTTCCTAAAAAAACAGCACTCAGAAAATTATATTCTTTTTGTTTAAGCGTACTATCATTAAGCTGAACTCCGGGGGTAACCAATTCCACCACCCCTCGCTTAACTATTTTTTTTGTTTTTTTTGGATCTTCTAGTTGCTCACAAATAGCTATCCTACAATTGGTCTTGACTAGCCGGGGTAAATAAGAGTCTAAGGAATGGTATGGGAATCCTGCCAATTCCATTTCTGAAGCATGACCTATATTTCTTTTGGTAAGGACAATTCCGAGGATCTTAGAAATGACAACGGCATCTGGACCAAAAGTTTCGTAAAAATCCCCAACACGGAAAAGCAATATAGCATCTGGGTACCGAGACTTTATTTCTCGATATTGCTTCATCAGGGGGGTTTCAATGAAGTTTTTGGCTTTTTTCCTTGATTTAATTTTACTCAATTGACTTTACAGTAGAAGCACTATGAGGCAAGTTAATAAATTCACAGATAATTTTGCCTTCTAATTATGGTAATATACACCTCTTAACCTAAACTTGTATCGTAATGTGTTTGTTCAGAATAAACTAAATCAAATGAGAAAACTCAGCACCACTGAAATCAAGCGACTTTCTATTGATCAATTTAAATCCGCGCCTAAATTAAACTTGACGTTAATCTTGGAAAATATCAGGAGTTTATCCAATATAGGGTCAATTTTTCGTACTGCTGATTGCTTTTTAATTAAAAAAGTCTATTTAACTGGTTTAAGTGGGAAACCTCCACACCGAAACATCCAAAAAACGGCTTTGGGAGCAACCCGCAGCATAGATTGGGAGTATCAGAAAAGTAGTCTCCCACTGATTGATCAGTTGGCTGAACAATACTACAAGATAATTGCTTTGGAACAAACTGATCAGTCTATTTCGTTAATGAAATTTCATCCTAGTGCTGATCTTGATTATGCTTTGATTGTCGGTAATGAAATCAATGGGATTGCTCAGGAAACCATAAACAGAGTAGATAAAGCAATAGAAATACCTCAATTTGGAACAAAACATTCTTTTAATGTTTCAAATTCAGCGGCCATCTTCATATGGGATTTTTTTCAAAAAGTTGATTCAGTAAAATGAATATTCATTATTATCTTACTTACAAAAAATCATCTCCATTTCCCCATTCTTTTGAATCGAATCACATAGAAGATCAATAGCAGAACACCGGAAGTGCAATTCAACATCAAGTTCGTCAATTATAATTGCATACCCTATATTTGGCAACTCAATTGACACCGATGAATTTCTTTAGGGTTTTTGCAGCCTCTTTTTTAGGAGTTATAACAGCTTTTTTATTTCTGTTTGTCATTTTTCTTCTTCTTTTGGGTGCATTGTCAGCTTTTTTTTCCCTTTCCTATGATGATACCATAGGTGGAATTGAAAACAACAGTGTTCTAGAACTAAACTTAAACAAGGTAGTTAAGGATCGGACCTCACCTATTGAACAGGAGTTGGAAGACATTTTAGGTTTGGATTATGGACAAATAGGTCTCAACGAAGTGACTGACATCATTCAGAGATCTCAAAATGATAATCGGATAGAGGGTATTATTCTTCAAGGTGGCTATCCAATCGCTGGCTGGACACAAATTGCAACAATTCGAGATGCCTTAGTAAAATTTAAATCTTCTGGAAAGTTTATTTATGCTTATGATGACTTTTATACCCAGAAAGGCTATTATCTTTCTTCTGTAGCCGATACTGTAGTCGTTCATCCAATGGGAATGCTTTCTTTCAAGGGATTAGTATCTGAAGTACTCTACTATAAAGACATTCAAGATAAATATGGAATACGAATGGATATAATTCGTAGTGGTGATTTTAAGAGTGCCGGTGAGCCTTACATAACAAATCGGATGAGTCCAGAAAATAGATTACAAATTAGTCAGATGCTATTTTCTATATGGAATGATTTTCGCCAAGATATTGCTCTTTCTAGAGACTTAACTGAGAGTCGTGTTGATGATATTGCAGATGATCTAGAAGCTGCACTAGTTGAAGATGCACTTCGTGTTGGTCTTATAGATACTCTTTTAAACAAAGAACAATTCAACGATTTGGTCAAACAAAAGTTAGGTGTCTCCGAAGATAAATCATTTGAAAAAGTATCCATTTATGAAGCTGATGGGCTAAAATCGGTACGATCTAAAGGTGCAGCAGATAGGATTGGAGTGGTTTATGCTCAGGGTCCCATAGTATATGGTAAGGGATTCGAAGGAGTCATCGGCAATGTATCACTATGTAAAACTTTAAAATCTGTTGGCCAAAAAAGTTCGATTAAAGCCGTTGTCTTGCGCATAAATTCTCCCGGCGGTTCTGCTATTGCTTCTGAAATGATTTGGCAGTGTATAGAAAACTTAAAAGAAAAAAAACCAGTGGTTGTATCTATGGGCGATGTTGCGGCATCGGGTGGCTACTATATAGCAGCAGGAGCTGATCAGATTGTGGCGGACCCCAAGACAATAACCGGATCTATAGGAGTGGTATTTGGGATGTTAAATGCCAAAGATTTTTTCAAGGACATTGGAATAGATGCTCAACAGGTAACTACACACAAAAACGCCTTAGATTACAGTCTTTTTGAAGGAATACAGCCTGGCTTTAGAAATGTGCAACTGAAAGAAATTGATAAGATATATACCATATTTAAGGATCGAGTAGCCCAGGGCAGAGAGTTGTCTAGTGATGAGGTTGAAAGGCTTGCTCGTGGCAGAATTTGGTCGGGACAACAGGCTTTTGAAAATGGTTTGATTGACGGATTTGGGGATTTAGAAGTGGCAATAAATAAGGCAGCAGAATTGGCGGATGTTACTGATTATTCTGTTTCAGAATATCCCAGATTCAAAAGCAGTTGGGAGAGTTATCTCAATGCTTTTGGAGGAGTGTACAAAAACAAAGTTTCTAAGTCCGTAAAATTCGACAACGAGATTTCTGACCGAATGTTCAACGAAATTGACAATCTTAAGTTGGTTCAGGATGGTCCTCAAACTATTTTACCCTATCATATCAGGATTCGGTAGATGAGGAAAATCAATCGGAGTCGTCATTTCCGACTCTATCTTTTATTTACAGGGCTGTTTATTAGCTCGCTGGTGGTATCCAACTTAATCATCCAGAAATTTTTTTATTGGTATCCTTTTCCATCTGAGATTAACATTGCTGGAGTCCGATTGTTTGAATTATCTGTAGGCATTTTGCCTTATCCGATTACTTTTTTAGTTACAGATGTGGTTTCTGAGATATATGGTAAAAAGAAGGCTTCGGAGATGATTTTGGCGGGAATATTTGCTTCCATATTCTCTCTTGTTATTATTTTCGTTTCTTTAGAAATGCCTATACTACCGGAATCTCCGATCAGCAATGAGCTTTTTTCAAAGGTATTTGCGGCCTCGCCACTAGCTATTGTTGGGTCAATGACGGCCTATTTTTTAGCACAAACTTTGGATATCAATCTGTATCATTTCTTAAAGAGAATCACCAAAGGTCGTTACCTCTGGTTAAGAAACAACACTTCGACGATTATTTCCCAATTTGTGGATACCAGTGTAATAATGGTTTTATTTGCCGCTTTTGGAATTCTTGAAGACTGGTCATTGGTCTTGGGTTTTATAATGTCTGGATTCTTATTCAAGGTTATTGTAGCCATTGTTGATACACCGATTATTTATCTTATTGTTTTTTCGTATCGAAGGAGATATAGTTTGGGTAATCAACAAATCATTGAATTTTAGGTGGGGGTGTGCAAACAAAAGAGCAAGGTTTACGGCTCAATAAATTTCTGAGCAAGCAGGGACACTGTTCTCGAAGAGAAGCCGATAGAATAATTGCTCAGCGGAGGGTAGTAGTCAATGGTAAACCCGCTGAAATTGGACAAAAAATATTTCCTTCTGACTTAGTTTATCTTGATAGCGTTCTAATAAAGCAGAATAAGAGGAAGCCTGTTTATTTAGCGTTCAATAAACCTCTTGGGATTGTATGCACCACAGATACCAGCAAAGAGAAGAACAACATCATTGATTATATAAATTATCCCAAAAGAATTTTTCCTATTGGACGTCTTGATAAGAACAGTCAGGGGTTAATTCTTTTGACTGATGATGGTGGATTGGTTAATAAAATTCTCAGGGCTCAACATCAGGTGGAGAAGGAGTATGTTGTCAGGGTAAACAAGCCCATTACAGCAGAATTTATCAGAAAGATGGCTGGTGGACTTCCCATTTTAAATACCAAGACTAAGAAATGTCAGGTTGTTCAGAAATCCACTATTGAATTTCGCATTATATTAAAACAGGGTTTAAATCGTCAGATTCGAAGGATGTGCAATTATCTTGGGTATCGGGTCAAGTTTCTTCAACGGGTGCGGATTATGCATATCCAATTAGATCTTCCGGTAGGGAAGTTCAGGAAACTTACTCCCCAAGAGGTCAATCCATTTTTTGAATAATTGATTGGTTTATGCTCAGGGTTTTGAACCAAAACTTTGGTCTGTTTTTGTTAGATTATAATTTTGAATAGGGGGGAATTAAAAGATTAGTATGCTTTCCGGTTTGTTTACTGAAATTGTTACCATATGACCTTCATGTCTTCTAACATTAAAAACTCTATCGTCATCAAAAATTAGATACTGCCCTCTTATTCCTTTTAGGGTTCCTACTATTGGTTCGTTTTGTAGGTTTTGATAATCAATCCGGGATGTTTTTGGCTTGGAGGGATATTTTTTTACTGGATATTCTAATTGAACTGGGTTTGGGGGTTCCGAGTTGATATACTTTTTTGTCTCAGGGGGTATAAAATCTAGGGCCGTGGTTTTTTCTTTTTCCCAATCAACATCTATATAGCTTCCTTGAAGCATTTTTTGCCAAGAGGTAGCACTGGCATAATGTTTTTTTAGGGCAACTTCGGTAATTCCAGCCAAATAGCGATTGGGCACTTCGATGAGTTTAATTGCCTGGTGAGCACCTTGGTCTATCCAACGGGTAATCATTTGTTCCTTTCGAGTAACTCCCACTTTGATTTTATTGGTAGAAGCCAGATAGACAATGTGAGGTTGTAATTGATATTTTTTTTCAAACTCCAAATCTCGATCTTCAATGTCCAAATGAGCTTTACTCAATTCGGGGGAGATGATCCAGTCTCCGGCTTCTGGTCTTAGATTAAAACATTTTCTACAGAGACCTCGGCTAAAGAAAACCTTAAAATGGGTAGAATCAATTTTTTTTTGGCAACCTAGGCACTGACACCCTTGGGGGGATATCGAAATTTTTTTATCCAGAAATTGGTTTACATGAAGAAAGGAATTATCAAAGCACAAGAAATAATCAATCTGATTTTGCGATTTACTGTCTGAAGTCATTTTCGTTAGGACACCTTCAATCATATGGGTAGGTATTATTACTAATTTTAACCCCCAAATATAATCCAACTCTGTGCCTCATCCATGGTTTAATTTTATTGCTTCTTGGTTGCTTAAAAAGCGGATTCATCAGATGGAGTTGTTTATTAAATACCCTATTGAAGTTCAGTTGGAACTGATGCTGGATTTGCTGGGAGTTGCATCTAATACTGAAGTAGGCAAAAAATATGATTTTTCTTCAATCAATAATTATCAGGAGTTTCGGGAGCGTATTCCACTGGTGGAGTACGAGCAGATAGCTGGACAAATAGACCGTTGTCGAAAGGGGGAGCAGAATATTTTTTGGCCTTCACAAATCAAGTGGTTTGCCAAATCAAGTGGAACTACCAATGATAGGAGTAAATTTATTCCGGTGAGTACTCAGGCTTTGGAAAGTTGTCATTATAAGGCTGGGAAAGATATGCTTTGCCTTTACTATAATAATAATCCAAAATCGAAATTGCTGGCGGGTAAAAACTTGCGCCTAGGTGGTAGTCATGAGTTACACCACAAATACAATAGTTATTATGGTGATCTTTCCGCTATAATCATTGATAATCTTCCTTTTTGGGCTGAACTTAGTAGCACACCAAATCAAGCTGTTTCTTTGATGGGCGAATGGGAATCCAAGATGAGGGCTATTGTTAAAAAAACGGTAAAGCAAAGAGTTACTGGAATGGCTGGTGTTCCTTCTTGGATGTTGTCTTTATTAAACGAAATCTTAAGAAGCACTTCAAAAGACAATATCAAGCAAGTATGGCCGACTCTTGAGGTTTATTTCCATGGTGGGGTAAGTTTTAAGCCATACCGTAGTCAGTTTGAACGATTAATTCCGCAGTCTGATTTCAAATACTACGAGATATATAATGCTTCTGAGGGGTTTTTGGCTATTCAGGATCGAAATTTTGAACATGATTTATTGCTTATGTTGGATTATGGAATATTTTATGAGTTCATTCCTTTGGGTAGTGGAGAAAAGGCGGCTGAGGACAAGATAGTGGCATTAGATGGCGTAGAAATCGGTCCTCAGTATGAAATTGTTTTGACAACCAATGCTGGTCTTTGGCGTTATCGAATAGGGGATACGGTGGTCTTTACTAGTTTGAGCCCATATAGGATTCGGGTAACTGGTCGAACCAAGAGCCACATCAATGCATTTGGGGAGGAGTTGATTGTTGATAATGCTGAAAAGGCTTTAGAGCGGGTTAACCAAAAGCATCAAAGTCAGATATCGGATTATACTGTTGCTCCAATTTTTATGGGCAATGGGAAAAAGGGGAGTCACGAATGGGTTATTGAGTTTAAATCTCCGCCGGAAGACATCAATGAATTTATGCGTGATTTGGATTTATCTCTTCAAAATCTCAACTCAGATTACCAGGCCAAGAGGTACAAGGACATTACTATGGAAATGCCTGTGGTTCATATTGTCAGGGAGAATTTATTTTATGATTGGTTGGCTAGTAAAAACAAATTGGGTGGTCAGCACAAGGTGCCACGACTTTCAAATTCACGTGAATATGTGGAACAGATTCTTCATTTTGATTCGAATACTACTTGAAAGAGAAACATTTGATGTTATTCAACATGAGGTGATGTTCTGGGGTCATTTTTTATCAAACTTGCTTATCTTTGTGCTTTGAAACCGATTCACAATAAGGATTTCTTCCGTTGTGAAAACACTTAAAACGGTCTAATTGGTTAGATCGTTTTCTTTTTTTAGACAAATGATATTCTTAAATCAGGTACCTCTCCACCATAGGAAAAGGCTTTATTTCTAGGTAGTAGATATCGAAAAGAAGTTATTCGCTCTCAAGAAGAGATAAGCATGGAAGAAAGTTATCAATAGAAGAGGAAAGAGGAGAGTGTCCACCCTGATTATAAATTTCTTTGGTTTAAAAAGGAAAGCAGGTTTCTTTTATTTATAAAGGCATATAGAGCCCGGTGATGATGGCATATTTCGGGGTTCATACAATCTTCTCAATGATAATTGTGGCGATGATGACTATATGATGTCCAATTAGACCTTGTCAGATTTAATGAAAGAGCCATAACAAATCGTTACTTTGTTAGAAATTGGTTTTTCTGAACGATACAAATCAAATCTATTCTCTCTGTTTAAGTTTTAGTGTTGTGTTATTTACATGTCATTCTTGTCAATATTCATGTAGAGGACTGGCGGGATTGTATTTTTCAATTGGCTATGAAATCCATATGGTATGAGGAGATAGGTTTCTAATTGCAAAAATGGAATGAGTATAGGATAGAGGTATCCAATTAACATCATAGAAGCAAAGTATCCATTAAATCATTTTTTCACGTGTGGGCATCCACAACAAAAAACCCTCGTATAATTGGTTTTTAATTATACGAGGGTTTCATAACCTATGTGCTATTACATTTTGGTAAAATAGTGAACTTTTGCCAAACTATATGGACAATACTTCTGTTCTATACCAATGGGTCCTATATTTTAATACGTACACCTACTAAATGGTGGGTGTTTATCTATAGTCCAATTGGGATCTGCATTATAGGCGAAATCATAACACCATCTCACAATTGGCACCTTCCATCCACTAAGATCTTGGTTAAAAGCGGGAGTCGGACTAGAATTACCAGTTGCAAACATCCAACTCATAGAGGTTACATTGCTTACATCCCAATCATTTAGCGGTTGATTGAAAGAATCTGCACCGTCAAACATACCATTCATTTCGGTTACATTGCTTACATCCCAATCATTTAGCGGTTGATTGAAAGAATCTGCACCGTCAAACATCCCACTCATTTCGGTTACATTGCTTACATCCCAATCATTTAGCGGTTGGTTGAAAGAATCTGCAAAGTAAAACATATCACTCATATTGGTTACATTGCTTACATCCCAATCATTTAGCGGTTGGTTGAAAGAAATTGCACCGGAAAACATATCACTCATATTGGTTACATTGCTTACATCCCAATCATTTAGCGGTTGGTTGAAAGAATATGCACTTTCAAACATACTATCCATATTGGTAACGTTACTAGTATCCCAATCATTTAGCGGTTGGTTGAAAGAATCTGTCCAGGAAAACATATCACTCATATCAGTAACAAATGTGGTATTTACATATTGAACATTATTTCCTAACCCTCTTAATATTTGTTCATCTGCAATAAGATACTCTTGAGATGTGTTATCAGAAGGTTCTAATCTAAACTTTTGACCAATAAATGATCTAGCACAATCCCTTGCTTTAATGATGCCATTTTGTTCATACAACGGCTTTTGGCATGTGTCAGATTCCTGGGCAAATGATGCATCGATCGCACAACTTTTTGTTACAGTGAAAGTGGCAGTATTGTCGGATTTTCCAAAAGTTCCACAGGTTCCTGTCCACTCTTTTAATTGATAGCCTGTTTCAGGTATTGCAGTAATACTTACCGATTCCCCATGTTTTACAGATTGATTTCCAGTGATAAATCCACCTTTACCTGCCGTTGTGGTAATGGTATAGGATATCTTTTCAAAGGCTACACTGATAGAACAACTCTTCGAAGCGGTGAAAGTTGCCGGATTGGTGGATTGACTAAAGGTGCCACAACTTCCTGACCAGGATTCTATTTGATAACCTGTACTTGGTGTAGCGGTAATACTTACCGATTCCCCATGTTCGACAGATTGAGTTTCGGTAATCGTTCCTCCATCACTTTCACTAGTGGTAATGGTATAGGATATCTTTTCAAAGGCTACACTGATAGAACAACTCTTCGAAGCGGTGAAAGTTGCCGGATTGACTAAAGGTTCCACAACTTCCTGACCAGGATTCTATTTGATAACCTGTACTTGGTGTAGCGGTAATACTTACCGATTCCCCATGTTCGACAGATTGAGTTTCGGTGATCGTTCCTCCATCACCTGCATTAGTGGTAATGGTGTAGAATTTTTTTTCAAAGATTGGACCGATAGAGCAATCTTTTGTAGCAGGGAACGTTACGGGATTGACCGGGGGAAAGTTTCCACAAGTTCCTTTCCATCCTATTAATTGATCGCCTTCTTCATATTTGACTGAAACTTCTACTGTATCGCCAGGTCTGTAAGATCTTCTAGTTTCGGGTAGTATCCAGTCAATAATTGTAAGGGGTATAAGGGTAATGTAAATTACCTTCTCTTCAAACTCTACACCGATTTCGCAATCTTTTGTTGCTGTGAAGGATGCTGTATCGACGGATTTTTCAAAATTTCCACAGGTTCCTGTCCATCCTTTTAATTGATAGCCTGTATCTGGCGTTGCTGTCAAACTAGTTCTTTGTCCTTGGACGACGGATACCTTATGGCTTATAGTTCCGTCATCGGAAGATGATACCGTAATGGTATAAGATACCTTTTCAAAGACTACCTTTAGTATGCAATCAGCATCAGCCTCCACTGTAAACGTTACGGTTGATTCATCATTACTGAATTCACCGCAATCTCCAGCCCAACTTTTGAAGGCACTATCTTCATTGTCAGTAGCTGTAACCTTCACTTCATCGTCATCAGTTTCATAGAAGATGGAAAATAATTCATCATGGCTTATAGTTCCACCATCAGTAGATGATACAGTGATGGCATGAACCTTTTCAAACTCTGCGTTGATAGAGCAATCTTTTGTTGAAGTGAACGTTACGGGATTGTCGGGAGGAAAGTCTCCACAATCTCCTGACCATGTTTTTAGTTGATAGCCTTCATCTGGTGTGGCAGTAATCATTACTTCTTGGCCACAGATTGTGGGTTGGGATTCGGTTATCTTTCCTCCTTCTTTTGATGAAGTTGAAATAGTAAATGTTTGAGAAAAGGGACATTGGGTTCCTGACTTTTCGAACATTTCTGTACTATCGGTTGTTTCAGAAGTCACATATTTTTCCCAGGAGCTTAAATCTGCTTGAAATTTTTCAGCTTTATAAAACATGCGATACATATTGGATACGCTACTGATATCCCATCGGCTAATATCCTGATTGAAGGAACTCGCTTCGGCAAACATTTCTCCCATATTTGTCACTTTGCTTACATCCCACTTTCCTATATCCTGATTGAATTTAGTAGCCCTTGCAAACATTCTTCTCATGTTGGTAACCTTGCTTACATCCCACTCTCCAATATCCTGATTAAATTCGGCAGCCCGGCAAACATTTCTTTCATGTTGGTTACACTACCGACATCCCATCTACCTATGTCTTGATTAAATGCTGATGGAGTTTCTGTTGCCTTACTGACTTCAATTTGATATCTATTACCTGTACTTGTTGATGATTCACCAGCGGCAAACATCCGTTCCATATTGGTTACCTTACCGACATCCCAATGGCCGATATCTTGGTTGAAATTAGTGTTCCCCTCAAACATTCTACTCATATCGGTCACATTACTGACATCCCAGGAACTGATGTCTTGATCAATCTCGTCATCGCCCATAAATAATCCACTCATGTCTTCCACATAAGTGGTCACTACATTCTCAATGTTTTCCCCATTGTTTACTTTACTTCGAAGCAACTCATCATCCACCACAACGTATTCAACCTCATTGAATATTATCGTTTCCCCAATCAGATCTTTGTTTCCGTCTTCCATCTTGATGATACCATTTTCATCCCTAGTTATTGGCGATATTTTTTCAAACACAGCGGATACCTGACAATTCTTGGATGCGGTAAAGGATATTTTTAGATTGTCTTTATCAAATGTTCCACAATCGCCGGTCCATTCTTTTAACTGATAGTGATCTAGGGCTGTGGCAGTAATGCTCACCGACTGACCACTTTCAATCGTTTGATTTCCGGTGATTGTACCTCCTGTTCCTGCTGAGGTGGAGATGGTGTACTTCTCAGTTGGGGTTGGTTCCGGTGGTTCAGGCATACCATCATCACTACAGGAAAATAAAAAGACCACAAGCATCAAAAGTTTAAACTTCTGGAACAAAGTGTAAAATAAACTTAGATTTAGTTGCATTTAAAAGATATATTGAATGCCGAGTGAAACACCCCAAAATCCAATTCTAGTATACTCAGCGATGAATGAAAAGTCATCGGTGACATTATAGCCCACTCCAAAATTATACCCCGATCCGACTCCATAAAACCAATCGGCTAAGAAGAAATACATCCCAGCGCCGCCTCTTAAGAAAAAAGCATCATTGTTTTCGATGGGGAAAAAGTGAAGCACACCTCTTGCATCAATTGAGGGAGCCGATTCATAGACAACATCTCTGATAGAGAATGTACCACTAAATATATTAACGCCTACACTTGTAGCTCTAAGTCCATCTCCCTTATATTTATGAGCGCTGTAATTTGCCTCAGCTTGCAATTCAAAACCATCCCATTCAACATCAAATTTATAGACTGCCCCAAAAGATAGTGAGTTAAATTCTGCCCCTGAAATATACTTGAAATTTGGTCCAATTTGTGCAACGGAAAAATGGATTGCAAATAATGCAATGGTGGTAAGTAAAAACTTTTTCATATATAAAATTGTTTAGTTGAAATGGAAGATGCACACCTCTTAGGGAAGCCGAAAGCAGAGCAAAAGCCTATGCTAAGAGACTCAAAAAAGAAAAGTGATGTGTAAAAAGTGGGCTGTGGTTCAGCATAAGTGATTGATAACCAGAATAATCTGGTAAGGGGGGGGTATTTCTAATCGCCGATGCGTTCATCACAACAAATATAATAGCTTTTTGTATCAAGCAACCTTATCAAAAAAAAGATGCTTTTTTAAGGATTATTGAATTTGCACTGGAATCTTTTGTGGATGTTTTACTGAAAATCATACTGGATTTTGTTAGAAAAATAAAGAAACTTTTTGAACGATGATTTCGTAAAGCATATTAGGGTTTATCTTATTAAAATGCAATCAATTATATTTATTTTAAAGTTTCATTAAAATCATTGACTTATGAGTTCACTATTTTTCAAAAAAAGAAAGTTGTTATCCCCGATTACAAAGGTAAGAGAACTACTTCAGATGGTGCAATCATATTGCTTGAAGCCATTGAGCGTAGCACCAAATACCTCAAGGGTTTTTGTCAGAAGATATTTGAAGGACACCATTAGTGTTTGGAGACCTTTGCACTAAATTTTAGTAATAGCATTAGAATATGTGAATTAATTGAGTTTAGAAAATTATTTGACATTGACTTAAAATACTTGTATAATTCAACTCATGGTTGTATTTTGGCTGTCGCTATACGTTTCAAATCATATCATTCTAAACAAATGAGTTTTTTCGAACCACACCAAACTAGGAGTGCCTCTTCATCAAGCCAATTTTTCAAACAAATCAACACCATCATTGACTGGAAACCAATCGAAGAGT
>MPMN01000118.1 GCA_002238525.1 Flavobacteriaceae bacterium bin25 | reverse complement strand
CGTTTAAGGTTACCGCTATGGTTGCTGTTGCTCCAGATCCAATAGTTTGTGTCTCTGTAATCTGTCCACCCGTTGTTACACTACTAACGATGGTATAGGATACTTTTTCAAAGGCTACACGGATAGAGCAATCTTCGGTTGCTGTGAAAGTAGCGGGATTGGTAGATTTGGTAAAGGTGCCACAAGACCCTCCCCAGGATTGTAACTCATAGCCCGTACTGGGTGTCGCAGTGATGCTTACCGATTCTCCTTGTTTTACTGACTGATTTCCGGTAACCGTTCCACCAGTACCTGCACTTGTAGTGATGGTATAAGATACCTTTTCAAAGGCTACACGGATAGAACAATCTGCTGAGCCAACGATGGACACTGGATTGGTGGATTTGGAAAAAGTGCCACAACTTCCTGACCAGGATTGTATTTGATAACCCGTATCAGGAGTAGCAGTGATCCCCACGGATTCGCCATGTTTCACCGACTGAATTCCAGTAACCGTTCCACCAGCACCTGAATTTGTAGTGATGGTATAAGATACCTTTTCAAAGGATACAGATATAGAGCAATCTGCTGAGCCAACGATGGATACTGGATTGGCGGATTTGTCAAAGGTGCCACAACTCCCTGACCATGATTGTACTTGATAACCCGTATCAGGAGTGGCAGTGATCCCCACAGATTCACCGTGTTTCACCGATTGAATTCCAGTAATAGAACCTCCAGCACCTGCATTTGTAGTGATGGTATAAGATACCTTTTCAAAGGCCACAGATATAGAACAATCTCTGGCAGCAGTGAAGGTAGCGGGATTGGTGGATGTGGAAAAGGTGCCACAACTCCCTGACCACGATTGTACTCGATAACCCGTATCAGGAGTTGCAGTGATACTTACCGATTCTTCATGCCCTACTGATTGATTTTCAGTAATAGAACCTCCAAGACCTGAATTTGTAGTGATGGTATAGGATACCTTCTCAAAGGCTACACGGATGGAGCAATCTTTGGTAGCAGTGAAAGATACTGTATCGGAGGATGTGGAAAAGATGCCACAACTTCCTGACCAGGATGCGATTTGATAACCCGTATTTGGTGTGGCAGTGATACCCACAGATTCACCATGTTTTACGGATTGATTTTCAGTAATCGTACCTCCAGCACCTGAATTTGTAGTAATGGTATAGGATACCTTTTCAAAGGCTACACTGATAGAGCAATCTTTGGTAGCAGTGAAAGATACTGGATTGGCGGATGTGGAAAAGGTGCCACAACTCCCCGACCATGATTGTACTCGATAACCCGTAATTGGCGTGGCAACGATGCTCACCGATTCTTCATGCTCTACTAATTGATTTTCAGTAATAGAACCTCCATCACCCGCATTTGTAGTGATGGTATAAGACACCTTTTCAAAGGCCAC
>MPMN01000044.1 GCA_002238525.1 Flavobacteriaceae bacterium bin25 | reverse complement strand
AAGAAGGCCTGTTCCCTTTTTTAGTTGAAGCCATGAGAGTGAATTGACTAATGATCAATAAATCCCCTCCAACATCCAATAATGAAAGATTCATTTTGTTTTCTACATCGCTAAAAATTCGCATCTGTAATAATTTTCTCAATAGCCACTCAACATCCCTATTATCATCCCTATGTTCAATACCTAAAAAAACTACCAACCCCATACCAATAGAACGAGTCTCAAATGTTATTTGTTGCATCTGCTAATTTGTCTGCCAATCATACAAACTTCTTGCATTATCAGACTGTTCTGGTGATTTTACTGATTTGAAACAATTTCATTTTTCGAAATATAAAAAGCAATGACTAATTAACAAGTACAACTATTTATGATCAAATGATCTCCATCTGCATTTGTAAACTATAGAAGTTTGTCTGAAGAAAAATTTTGAAAAGATATGTAGAAATTAACTTTCATCAAACAGAAAAAGAGTAAACATATCATGAAGCGATGGCAGAGTATAAATAAACCTTTTCAAGGTTGTATCACTTATCTGGATATCGTGCAATGGATTGAAAGGGTAAGAATAAATTCATCAATATGGTTTGGAGGTCATAGCACAACATTTGAATCTGCAATCTATATTTAGGATTGGGATATGTAAAGCAAATTAGTGATTAAAAAAATTGATTATACGTCCATTAAGGCGAAATGTTAATCTATATTTGGTGTAATACCGTTTAAACAATAAAATTACTCATAGAAAATTGAATGCCTAAGCTGTTTAGCCGTAGAGTAAACATATAAACTTATTGAGTAAGTATAGTGACTAAATGGTATAAGACGATTAAGAAAACAAAGATTTAGCATTCAAGTTGAATTATGATTGAGACAAAATTGACCTTAAAATTTAGAGGTTGTGGGGGATTTAATTGTATATAGATCTGGGCTTTTGGAGATGAATTCTATTGTCGTCCTTTGAATCTGATTTTTGATTACCTTTACCATCGAATCATGGAACATAGTTTCGATACCAAATATCCATCCTCCCAATACCTTCAAGAAAAAGCCAAAAAGAGAATACCAAGATTTGCTTTTGAATATCTTGAAGCTGGCTGCAACGAGGAAATTAATCTTAGAAAAAATATCAGTGATATACAAAAAGTAGAATTTCTACCAAAATATATCACCAGAAAAAATACTATTTCCCTACAAACAGAATTATTCGGAGAAACTTATGATGCTCCTTTCGGCTTATCACCGATAGGATTACAGGGATTAATCTGGCCTGGTTCGTGTGAATTTCTTGCCAAAGCTGCACATACGAATAATGTACCATTTATTCTCAGTACAGTAAGCACCGCTGATATTGAAACAATCTCAAATATAACTTGTGGAAAAGCTTGGTTGCAATTGTATCATCCTGCAAAACAGGAGGTAACTGATGATATATTGAAAAGAACCCAAAGCGTTGGTATAAAGACTTTAGTATTGTTGAGTGATGTACCTTCTTTTGGACTAAGATATGTAGATATTAAAAACGGGCTTTCTATGCGTCCAAAATTATCCCTCAGGAGTATCATGCAAATTTTATCTCACCCAAGCTGGACTCTCGAAACACTTATCGCTGGTAAACCATATTTTGCGCTCCTAAAACCGTACATCCCACCACAACTCTCCTTAAGACGGCTTGGACAATACATGAATGAGACTTTTGATGGAAAATTAACTCCTGAAAAAATAAAAAAAATCAGGGATCAATGGAAAGGAAACCTCATTGTTAAAGGTGTGTCTTCTATACACGATATTGAGAAATGTCTTCAATTAGGCATAGATGGAATAATTGTTTCGAATCATGGTGGAAGGCAAATTGATGCAGGTGAATCAAGTTTTCATTCATTGCTCAGACTAGCAGAAGGCTATAAAGAGAAAATTACAATCATGATGGATGGTGGTATTCGTTCGGGAGTTGATATCGCTAGAGTAATAGCCTCTGGGGCATCATTTGTATTTATGGGAAGACCATTTATGTACGGTGCCGGTGCTCTTGGAAAAAAGGGGGGCAATCATACCATTAATATGTTTAAATCACAATTGCACCAAGTTATGACTCAATTGGGATGTGAGCAAGTCAAAAATCTTCCTAATTTTCTCACTTAAAAATCCCATCAGGTCTTCAAATTTTCGCTTTTTCGAACATACCATGCGTCGGTATGGACATAAGGATTTTATCTGATTAGAAGATTTAGCACTAATGCTTTTATTGTGATAGGTTATATACAAAAGATCAAATCACTTGCTGTATTCTTTTTCATACTTTATTGCCCATCTTCCCCTATCCTCCTTTTGGATGATAAAAAGATTTCCCATAATTTGAAATGACCTTTATTCCTATAAAGAACGCATCTTTGTTTAGCGTGTGAAATTCGCATTCATGTTAATCCTCAAATAACTTAAATTGGCGAATTTATTTGTCATAAATTGGGGCAATCTATTATAATTCTGAAAATTCATATTGAGATACATCCTTAAAGTTAGAACGTTTTTTATATTCTTTTTGATTTTTTTGTTCTCTTGTAAAGAGAACAAAAAGCAATTTACCATTTTGGAGAGAAATGGAATGGTTTGGATTCCAGAGGGCACTTTTTTAAGAGGGAGTAATCATTTTGATGCCCGTGGGGATGAACAACCCGTGCATAGGGTAAAAATATCTGGTTTTTGGATGGATAAAACAGAAGTCACGAATGCTCAGTTTAAAACATTTGTAGATGAAACAGGGTACATCACCACTGCTGAAAAAGCGCCGGTTTGGGAAGAAATAAAACAATCTTTACCAGAAGGCACTCCAAAACCCCCTGATTCATTATTTCAACCATCTTCATTGACTTTTCGCCCTACTGAAGGTCCAGTTAATCTAAATGATTTCAATCAGTGGTGGCATTGGACACCCCAGGCTAGCTGGCGAAAACCCATGGGTTTCGGGAGTTCTATCAATGATAAAATGGACCATCCAGTTGTACATATCTCTTGGGATGATGCCAATGCATATGCTCGTTGGGCTGGAAAAAAACTTCCCACAGAGGCACAGTGGGAGTGGGCAGCCAAAGGTGGTCAGCAAGATGCAACATATCCTTGGGGAAATATAGGCATTGACCAAGGAAAACCTAAGGCGAATTCTTGGGATGGACAATTTCCCTACTTAAATACCGAGCGAGATAATTTTTTTTTCACTGCCTCGGTAATGTCTTATCAGCCCAATGGATATGGTTTATACGATATGGCCGGAAATGTTTGGGAATGGTGTTCTGATTGGTATAGTTATGACTATTATTCAGATCTAAAAAAACAAACTACCGAAAACCCTCAAGGACCAGATTCAAGTTATGATCCTAATATGCCTTACCTAAAACAGCGGGTGCTAAGAGGAGGATCTTTTCTTTGCAATGACACCTATTGTTCTGGATATAGAGTGTCTGCACGAATGAGATCTTCACCCGATACAGGACTTCAGCATACCGGCTTTAGACTAATAAAGGAGGGGGAAATGCCTTCTCTGACCAAATAGTCTGCTCCCATCTAATATAGAACCTGTTTTATCTACGTGGCTCTATTGCTTATTTGACTTTTTCTTTTCTTCAGAGTGCGTTCAGCAGCATTTGACGCATTAGCAATGGCTTCTTGAAAAGATTTCCCTTTTTTTCTAACTATCACATCGTCACCTGGAATGAGACATCTCAGTTCGGCTACCTTATTCACAGGGTCACTAGAATTGGTGAGTTTTATGGTAACCTCTATTCCAATCATTCTATTGTAAAAGTTTCCAATCTTTCCAACCCTTTTGTTGGTAAAATCGATTAGATCATCATGTGCAGAATAGTTTACTGCTCTAAATTTAATATTCATAATGTAGCATTTAATTCATTGTTCTCTTGGATGTGCTGATTGATATACTTTTTTAAGACTATCTATACTACTATGGGTATATAGCTGGGTAGTAGCAATACTTTGGTGACCCAATAAATCTTTTATGGCATTGAGATCTGCTCCAGCACCCAATAGATGACTCGCAAAGCTGTGTCTGATTATGTGTGGACTTCGATTTTGTTTGGTTGACACCAGACTAAAATAGTTACATACAGTTCTATAAACAAATGATTGTGAAATCTTTTGACCATTAGCATTTATAAAAATATTAGAGTGTAATGGCTCTAAGGAATTTCTCCAGATGAGATATTCTTTGATGATATGGATTGCTGATTCCACAAGTGGCACGATTCTCTCTCTATTTCTTTTTCCTTTCACTTTTATATATTTCGATTCTATATGCAAGTCTGTTAATTGGAGTGAAATTAATTCAGTTCTTCTGATACCGGTAAAATATAATAGGGCGATAATAGTATATTTTAGTACACCGAGAGAATCTTTATTAAAAAGTGATGGGTCTAAAATTTGGTTCATCTCTTCCTTGGAGAAGGGTACTTGTATTTTTTTAGAAGCCTTTAGCTGATGAATTTTTGTTAATGGGTAGGTCTCAATCAACTTAGTTTTCTGTAAAAATTTATAAAACGACCTTAAAGCTGAAACCTTTCGATTGATTGTACCTTGTGAATTACCTTTCTTAGTTCTCAGATGAATAATCCAGTCCCGAATATGATGATGTTCTACTTTGTATAGCTCAGCACAACTTGTAAAGCCTGAAATAAACTCTTTGAACTCTTCAAGATTCTTATTGTATGCAACCATGGTATGATGAGAATATCCTTTCTCAACATTAATATAATCAATAAATCGATTAATCAAATTCACACTTTATGTTAGAACAATATACAAAAAAACTGTGCCAATATAATGGAACATTTTCAAATGAACTACACTAACTGATAATTTAATCATTAGGATTATCCCACCGTTTGAAACTCTAAACATACAGACTTTTTCAGAATGGCATTATACATACCTATGCGCTTAACATTACATCCAACATCTACATATATGTAAAGAAAAGATATTAATAATTGTGAATAATATTTGGGTTTTTATTACCTTGTAAGAACCAACAATTGAATCAACGCTGTGTTTATTTTAAGCATCGGATTGTTTATTAATCTGTTGAATATCAATTATAAATAACTGACCCATATAGTTTACATATGGAAGATGATTATAAAATAAAATTTCGTCTCTAATCACACGTTAATTCCCTTGTAGTCATGAAAAATTGGAGATCGACATTCAGATTATCTATAAAGATGGGGCTCTGTGGTGTGTACCTTGGTGTTTTTTCATCACCTTGTATTCATGTTCTTTGAGTGATGATACAGCTTTGGTTTTAAACCCGGCACCTTATCAGATTCCAGCTCTATCCAAGATTAAAATTGTCACATCAGCTGGAGTAGGTGGTTCAAGAACAGACATTCAAAATGTAGCTAATGGTCAGCAGGTAATAATCACCGCCACTGCTAAGGAATACTTTCAATTAAAGGAATGGACCGGAGAATGCGGAAACTTTGACAAAAATGATTTAGAAATAACGATTACCGCTTCAAAAAATTGTGCCGTTAGGGCTGAGAATGAAATGATGAACAAAATTTTTTCGGGAGTACAAAAATCCCTTTGTGACAAATTAGTAGATCTTCATACGATGATACACCGTTTAAAGTCATGGTTATTTAATCAATATAATAACCTCTCTAATAGATTTCGAATATAATAAGACCCACACCAAGCTAGTTTAACCACTAATAATAAACGGCAATACCCAAAATGGGGTAATGTATTAATTGACCTCGGCTTCGATACGTTTTTGCGTATAGGCTGCCCTAAGAACTTTCTGACGATGCTTTACAGAAGGTTTTGTGAATTGTTTACGCTTGCGAAGTTGCTTCATTTTTCCAGTTTTGTCAAACTTTCTTTTGAATCGCTTTAGGGCTCTGTCAATGTTTTCACCCTCTTTTATCGGTATAATTAGCATATAAACCAGGTATTTTGGACTGCAAAATTACAAATATTTTAATGTTTAATCTTGATGATTCACAAAAATCGCTAATTATTTTTTTCTATAGACAATTATATGCTTTTAGAAACATTTTCAAATTCCCTTAGAATCATTGACTTTTAGATTCTATATTTTTCAAGGAAACTGATTGTTTCCATTGGTTTTCAAGGAAATACTGCTTTACCACTTGAAAAGATTAAAAGAAAGATCAAATCCATCTTTCTTTACTATTTATGTTCATGGCAAACCAAATTAATCCCAAAAATAGCCATATTCAAAATAACTAGTTCAACATAAAGTGTAGTGGAACCAGTCTAATCAATATTTCAAACTAATAAAATCGCATTCTCAGTTTTGTACCCGTATATTCACCGTTTGAAACTCTAATCATACAGACTTTTTCAGATTGGCATTATATATCTGTACGCTTAACATTACGTCCAAATTCTACATATATGTAATGAAAAGACATTAATGATTGTGAATAATGAGTTGGAATATATTTGGGTTTTTATTACCTCTGAAGCACCAACAATTGAATCAACGCTGTGTTTATTTTAAGCATCAGATTGTTTATTAATCTGTTGAATATCCAATTTTTAAAGAAAAGATTGTGAAAGAAAACTATACAATTTTGGAAAGCTTTCGAGAAAGTATCAATTTTTGGATCTCCGATGTTCCTTCTCCAATGGTACACAATTTTGAGTCTCTGTAAAATTTCTCCACTGGATAATCCTTTAAATAGCCATACCCTGCCATAATTTGTATCGACTCAGAACTTACCTTTACACAAGTTTCAGATGCAAACAATTTAGCCATACACACAGGCACTACTGGATTATCATTCTGGTTAACAGCCTGGGCTGCACTTTTAATGAGTAGCCGAGAAGCTTCAATATCTGTTGCCATCTCAGCAATCTTAAACGCTATAGCCTGAAAATCAATCACCGGCTGACCAAATTGCTCTCTTTTTTTGGCATGATTTAAAGCAGCCTGATAAGCACCTCTGGCAATACCAAGTGATAGTGCTGCAATAGATACCCGACCGCCCTCTAAAACTTTCATGGCTTGTTTATACCCCTGACCAACTTTTCCTAAAATCTGATTCTCGCCAATCACACACTTCTGGAAAATCATTTCAGCAGTTTCCGAAGCTCGCATTCCTAATTTATCGTCTTTTTTGCCAGCCAAAAACCCCTTAGTACCACGCTCAACAGCAAATGTCGTAATCCCTTTATTGACTCCCCCTACTACAGCATTAGCCAAAACCACGGCTATGTCAGAAGAAGCCCCATGAGTGATAAAATTCTTTTTACCATTCAAAACCCACTTATCACCCTGATAAACTGCTTGAGTCTTCATGCCTCGAGCATCAGATCCGGCATCAATTTCCGTGAGTCCCCATGCTCCCAACCAAGTTCCTTCAGCTAATTTTCTCAACCAACGCTGGTGCTGATGACTATCACCAAATAAATAGATGTGATTAGTGCATAAAGAATTATGAGCAGCTATTGAAAGTCCTACTGCAGGATCAACCATGGAAATTTCTTCTATAATCGAAACATAAGAGTGATAGTCCAAGCCTACCCCACCAAATTTTTCAGGGACTAGTACACCCATCAAGCCGTATCTTCCTGCCAGTCTCATCGTGTCAATCGGAAAGAACTGGTCTCGATCCCACTGTTTTGTGTGAGGTTGTAAATACTTTCCTGCAAATCTCCTAGCGATTAATCTATAATCTGAAACTAGTGGTTCTGCCAAAGTTGGTTTTGAATTTCCTTCAATCATAGATAATCGTGAATGCTGAATAAATTGAATGCAAATATAATTAGTGGATTCTAAGAGATTTAATACTGACCTAAATGTTTAACTCCATAGCAAGATTGAGCAATGAGTCCCAATAAAAGCTTCCTTCGTTCATATACTTTCTTCAACTAAGATTGATTGCATCTCAACAAAATTTTTGCCCAAACCTTTTGAACCTGGCTTCATGGTTGTAAAACTCAAAGTATACATTTCATCTTGAAATCAATTAACTCAAAAGACGGTTCAATATACACAGACTCATGCTACATTAGTGCTAGAAAGCTTGAAATAAAATATAACTTCTATTACATATGCTCAAAAACAATCATTGATTACATCTGTTTCCTAATACCGACACAACGGTCCAAAACCCAATCGCTTGGTTTATAAACTACTTTTTTGACATGAAAACCCATTCTCAGTATTTTTATTTTGTGTTTGTAATTACCACGGTAATTCGACCTTGTCATAAAATCTTGATAAGCAGATTTTGATTGACTTAGTCCCCTTTTTCTTAACAACTATTTTTAACATTTCATAAAACCAACAAATCAAAAGATAAAAGTCATTTACAATCATCTGATATTAAATACAGAACCACCATTCAAAATCCTCATTTTTAAAATACAATCTTTTTGTTATTTAAATCATTGATTCTCAAATACTAATCTTCGGGGTTCTATTCATGAGTTGATTTTAACTGCTTTTTGAACAAAAATACCTGAACCATTTACTAACAACTCTGACTTTAATCTGACAATAATTGTTAGAATGAGATTCAAAGAATAAAATGCCTCCTTTAGTCTATACCCATCTCCAATCGTCTCAATAAATACCTCAAACCTATGCTTTGGATTGTATGTTGTTCGTTTTGAAATAACGATAATTTTGTAATATAATTCGACATCCAAATTAGTAGAGAATAATTCTCAACTTACCATCAAACATTCTTTGACGGATTGAGTTTGCGTATTCCTATTGCCGTTAAGTATTTACTCAATTCCTTTTTCACTTTCGGAAACAAAATGAAGAGTCCAATCATATTTGGAAATACCAATGCTAAAATCATGGCATCAGCAAACTTCACTACCGAATCAAGGGTGATTGAAGCTCCAATAACCAAAAAAACCAAAAACAGTATTTTGAAACTTAAATCCGAAAGTCTACTTCTCCCAAATAAAAATTTCCACGACTGAATTCCATAATACGACCAGGATATCATCGTGGAGAAAGCAAACAATATGATTGCGATGGTCAAGATATAAGAGAAATTTGGGAGAACAGAATCAAAAGCCCTTGAAGTCAAATCAACTCCACCCAATTCTTCACCGGTCTCATTGAGTACGACACTACTATCTTGAACATTTCCATAGCTGAATTCACTCTCAAAATTTCCATCACTAAAGTTAAAAAAGATGATCACAAGAGCAGTCATAGTACAAATCACTACCGTATCAATAAATGGTTCTAAAAGGGCAACAACTCCCTCAGAAGCGGGATACTTCGTTATTACAGCTGAATGAGCAATTGCTGCCGAACCAGCACCGGCTTCATTTGAAAAGCATGCTCTTCGGAATCCCACGATCAAAACACCTATAAATCCGCCCAAACCTGCCATCGGATTAAATGCACTATTAATAATCAATCCAAAAGCATCATCTATATATCTGAAATGGACCAATATAATTATCAGCGTAGCTAAAATGTAAATTCCTGCCATAAAGGGTACAATTTTAGATGTAAAAGTGGCTATCCTTTTTATCCCTCCTATGATGACAAATCCAACTAGTACGGCAAAAATTAATCCAGTAACAAAGCCTGAAGCTCCCCCTTGAATGTTTAAAAGAGAAGTTACTTGCTCAGTAGCTTGATTGGATTGAAACATATTCCCCCCTCCTAAGGCTCCTCCAACACAAAATATCGCAAAAACAGTAGCTAGGAATGTTCCTAAAAATTTTCCAAACTTGATATTCTTCAACTTGAAATCAGCCAGTCCTCTTGATAAATAATACATCGGACCACCATGCACAACTCCATCTTTATCAATGTCTCGATACTTTACCCCAAGAGTACATTCGACAAACTTGGTGGACATCCCTAAAAATCCACAAACAATCATCCAAAATGTCGCTCCAGGTCCACCGACTGCAATCGCTACCGCTACTCCAGCTATATTTCCAAGCCCTACAGTTCCTGATACTGCTGTAGTAAGAGCCTGAAAATGACTTACCTCACCATTTTTAGTTGTTGACTTCGCATCGTTTTTATCAATTGAATCGTATTTTCCTCGGACAGTATCAATAGCAAGACGAAACCAAGTAATGTTTGGAAAAAAGAAAATCAGAGTGAAAAACAAAGCCCCCAAACCAAGAAGAATTACCACAACTGGCAGTTGATGTTCGCTAGTAATCCTTACCTGTGTAAAAACTATGCTTTCCCATCCCGTGGCAACTGGTTCAAGTGCCTCATTTATCTTATCATCAAGCCCCTTTACTTCTGCCTGGGCAGTTTGGATTGGTTCATCAATCTCTTGCTGACTCTCTTGAGAAAAGAGCATCGCTCCGGGCAAAAGAATCCATACAATAAAACTTCTCTTAAAATTAATTGTCTTCATATTTCTATATGGTTGATGGTGTTTGATAATAAATTGACATTGGTAAAAATACCAATAGTAAACAAGCCTACTACACTAGGGATGAACCCATATTTATGCGAATAAATAATTGAGATGATAGGTAAAAGTTATAATCCCAAAAATAATCATTTGATATCATTACTGACTTGTATTTGAAAATTATGAATTTATGATATCCTGATATGACCAATAATGGTTTAATTCATTAAAATAATTATTGGCGAACTAATTGATCAAAAAAATAAATTTTTATAAATCAAAAACAGAAGGTCGTTTACGATAAACCATGTCAATAAATGTCTGTAAAATCGCAGCAATAAAGTACAAAATGGGTCCTCCCAAAATCGTAACAAATGTGGTGTAAACAAAGAAAACTCGCACACTGTTGACTCTCATGCCCAGCATTCTTGCAATCCTAGTACAAACTGAAAAACCATTCTGCTCTAAAAAAACTCTAATTTTTGAAATCAATTTCCCACCTCTTTTTTCAAACAATGAATTGGACCAGTCCACTGTTTTAGGCCACCTTTTAAATTATAACATCTTAGATTCTGCAGTCTGGACATCATGCGACATGCTTGAGCGCCCCTTACACCCGCTTTGCAATAAACAAAATATACCTTTGATTTATCTAACTGGTTAATTCTCTGTATAAATAGATCTAATTGCTTGATATCTATTATTGTAGACCCCAAAATATGTCCTTTTTGAAATTCAGTTTTGGTCCTAACATCAATAATTTGGCTATTAGGTAACAAATCTATTTGCTGTTTCCATTCTGATAATTCTAAATCCACCGGCTAATTTTTAAATGCCAAAAATAAACCCTTGGAGATAAATAACCTCTCATAATACTAATCACGAAAAAATGGCTACCTATTTACTTTATAATGCTAAAATCCTGATAATTTGGCAATTATTATTTTACTTTTGATTTTTTAATTTTTCAATTGGACAAATACTTTAACGGGATTAATTCATTTATAGGTTCATCTACACTCAAATCGTTTCAAGCAATAGAAAAATAATCCCGCAAGTAGGAATAATCAGAAAATGATAAAATTTCGATTCGACACAAAATCCATTAGAATAACAGCAGATTTGTTGACACCAGTAGAAGTCTATTTGAAATTGAGAGACCACTTTCCCAATAGTCTTCTTTTGGAAAGCAGTGATTATGGTGGCCAGAATAAAAGTTATTCCTACATATGTTGTAATCCTATCGCATCGATTACCATAAAAGATTCCACCGCTAAATATCAATATCCTAACGGAAGAACTTATAGCAAGAAGATTTCTTCAAAAGACCATGTAGCTGAAGTCATGCATAACTTTTCAAGACACTTCACTTTTGAAAAACAGAATAAAGAATTTATTACTCAGGGAATGTTTGGTTTTATATCCCACGAAGCTGTTGGGTATTTCGAAGATATTAAACTCAACCAATCAAAACCCGGGTTCGACATACCAGATATATATTATGCTGTATACCAAAACATCATTGCCATCAGTCTGTTTAGTCATGAGGCCCACATCTATTCTCATGTCACTGAAGAACTAAAACACAATATCAAAAAAATTTCGGATTTTATTACTGAATCTAGAGTTTTGGAATACCCTTTTAAAGCACTGGATGAACCTCATGCCAATATGGGCGATGATGAGTATATGAGTCTAGTGAAAAAAGCCAAGTGGCATTGTAAAAGAGGTGATGTGTTTCAATTAGTTCTTTCCCGAAGGTATACACGATTTTTTAAAGGAGATGAATTCAATGTTTATCGTGCTTTGAGGAGCATCAATCCTTCCCCATATCAGTATTTTTTTGACTACGGGAATTTCAAAATTTTCGGCTCCTCACCCGAAGCACATTTGGTGGTAAAAAATGGAAAAGCAGAAATTCATCCAATAGCAGGAACTTCTAAAAGAACAGGAAACCACAAAGAAGATTTGAAAGCTGCTAAAGATTTGATTGAAAATTCTAAAGAAAATAGTGAACATG
The DNA here is from genome assembly GCA_002238525.1 of Flavobacteriaceae bacterium bin25. Classification (GTDB taxonomy): domain Bacteria; phylum Bacteroidota; class Bacteroidia; order Flavobacteriales; family Flavobacteriaceae; genus Bin25. The sequence goes on along the minus strand of MPMN01000044.1, from coordinate 16,971 downwards.
TAATGCTAGTGGATTTGGCTAGAAATGATCTCAGCAGAAACGGAACTCATGTTAAAGTGATAAAAAACAGAGAGGTTCAGTTTTTTTCTCATGTCATTCACTTGGTTTCAAAAGTAACGGCCGAACTAGATCCGGATGTTTCAATCTTTCAGCTAGTTGCAGATACATTTCCAGCAGGAACTTTGAGCGGAGCACCAAAACACCGGGCTTTAGAACTAATTGATAGATACGAACGTTCACGCAGGAATATCTATGGAGGAGCAATAGGCTATTTCGATTTTCATGGAAAATTTGATCATGCCATTATTATTCGTTCATTCCTAAGTATGTCCCAAAAATTGATTTACCAAGGCGGTGCTGGACTAGTGGTTGACTCAAATCCAAAAAGTGAACTAAACGAAGTCGAAAATAAATTAAAGGCTCTTGAAAAAGCCATTAGTGAAGCAGAAAAAATATGAGCAAACCAAAGGTCTTTGTCATTGATAATTACGATTCTTTTACCTATAACCTAGTTCATGATTTAAAAGATTTGGGTTGTGAACTAACCATAAAGAGAAACGATGGATTCAATTTGGGTGAATTAAAACGTTATGACTATATATTGATATCACCCGGACCGGGCCTGCCAGAAGAATCTGGATTTTTACTTGAAGCAATTAAAAAATATGCCCCTACAAAAAATATCTTGGGGGTTTGTCTCGGACAACAAGCCATCGCTGAGAGCTTTGGCGGATCTCTTCTTAATTTAAATCAAGTTTATCACGGAGTTGCGACCGATATACACATCACAAAACATGATGACCTATTCATCGGTTTGCCCAGTGTCTTTAAAGCAGGTAGATATCACTCATGGGTTGTCAAAACATCATTACCCAGCTGTTTGATTCCCACCTCTTTTGATTCTGAAGGACAAATTATGTCTCTTCGTCACGAATCTTATCAAGTGAGAAGTGTGCAATTTCACCCTGAATCAATCCTTACACCCCTGGGGAAAAAGATCTTAGAAAATTGGTTGAATACCTAAGATATGAAACTGATATTAGAACGTTTACTCGACAATGATCGATTGAGTTACTATGAGGCCAAAAATGTTTTAAAGTTCATTACTGAAAACAAATATAACTCAGCTCAAATCGCTAGTTTTCTAACCATATTCAGACAGCGTGGAGTCACCATCGAAGAACTTAAAGGGTTTCGAGATGCTCTTTTGGACAAATGCCTTAAAGTCGATCTTAGCGAATTTCACCCAATAGATTTGTGTGGCACCGGGGGTGATGGAAAAAATACATTCAATATCTCCACAGCATCGGCCTTTGTAGTTGCAGGTGCAGGTATTAAAGTGGCTAAACACGGTAATTATGGAGTTTCTTCTAAATGCGGTTCAAGTAATGTATTAGAGCATTTAGGTATTCTTTTTACTACAGACAAAGAATTTTTAGAACGATGTATGGAAGAAGCCGGATTGTGTATTCTTCATGCTCCGTTATTCCATCCAGCGATGAAAAGCGTAGCACCCATTAGAAAAAATCTAGGTATCAAAACAATCTTCAATATTCTTGGGCCCATTGTAAATCCAGCTTCACCAGAAAAACAATTGACAGGTGTATTTAGTTTAGAAGTAGCTCGATTGTACCATTATCTGTTCCAAGATATTACCGAACATTATACCATCGTCTATGATCTTGAACAATATGATGAGGTTTCATTAGTTGGATCGTCTAAATTATTAAGTGACAAGGGCGAGTTTTTAATAGATGCTCATACATTTAAAGCACCTCAAGTTACCCCCATAGAACTTGACAATGGAGGCACAGTTGAGGAAGCATCTGAAATCTTGGTTGCCGTTTTAAAAGGAAATGGGACCAGAGCTCAGGAAAATGTTGTATGTGCAAATGCTGGTTTGGCTATATCCACAGCATTAAGCACCTCTTTTATAGAGGGTTATGAAAGAGCCAAAGAAGCAATAAAAAACAAACGAGCATTCAAGTCTTTTCAAGCTCTTCATAATCTGAGTAAAGAATGGGAATCTTAGAAAAAATTGTTCAATCCAAAAAAAAATCTTTAGATTTAAGAAAACGGGGTTTTCCCCAAAATTACCTTGAACAATCCCTCCTTTTTTCCAGACCATGCTATAGCCTTGTTGATTCAGTAAAAAATTCGACCAATGGCATTATTGCTGAATTCAAGAGACGTTCCCCCTCAAAAGGGGAAATCAACTATTGTTCTGAAATTGTAGACACACTCACTGGATATGAAAAAGCAGGCGTTAGTGGAATTTCGGTCCTAACCGATGTTTCATTTTTTGGTGGGTCAGTCGAAGATTTAACAATTGCTAGAGGCTGTACCAAAATTCCAATTCTACGAAAAGACTTCATCTTTGACCCTTACCAGATAATTGAATCCAAAGCCTTTGGTAGTGACCTAGTTCTCCTGATTGCTAGAATACTCAAACCACAAAAAGTTAAAGAATTAACTCTATTGGCCCACTCTATTGGACTTGAGGTATTGCTCGAAATCCATGATGAATCAGAATTTCATACCCATGTTTTTTCAGAAATTGATCTGATTGGAATAAATAATAGGAATTTAAATTCCTTTCGAGTTGATCCCGCTTTGAGTATCTCCCTATCCAATAAGATTCCAGACAGATTCACTAAAATTGCCGAAAGTGGTATCCGTTCTGCCAATGAGATAAGAAAACTAAAATCCTATGGTTATGATGGATTTCTAATTGGAGAGCAATTTATGAAGGGAAATAACCCCGCTGAAATAGTCCATCGGTTGATACAAGAGCTCGAATGATGAAACTAAAAGTATGTGGATTGAAAGACCCAGACAATTTGAAAATGGTGCTTGGTCAAAACCCAGATTACATTGGATATATTTTCTATGAAAAATCACCTAGGTTTATTGGTAACAGAAAATTTAATGTTCCTCAAGGGGCTAAAAAAACGGGAGTTTTTGTTAATGCGAATTTTGAATTTATAAAAAACAAAATAAAATCACACAGCTTAGATGCAGTCCAATTGCATGGTGATGAATCGGTCGATCTTTGTAATGGAATAAGATCCCAGTCAGTAGAGATTATCAAAGCTTTTGGAATAGATACCACTCTTGATATTGAATTGATGACTACCTATCTCAAGTCATGCGATTATTTTCTTTTCGACACCAAAAGCAGAAAACATGGAGGGACTGGAAAGCGATTTGACTGGTCAATACTACATTTCTATCCTTTTGAAAAGCCCTTTTTTATCAGTGGAGGTATAGATAGTATTCACATATCAGAAATCAAAAAGTTGTCAGCAAAAAACCCTTTTCTCCATGGTGTGGATATCAATAGTAAATTCGAAATAGAACCAGGGATAAAAAACATCACAAAAATTGCAGAATTCAAAACCCTTCTCCATGACCTTTAAAGTTGATTCAAACGGATACTATGGACAATATGGAGGTGCATTTATTCCTGAAATGCTCTATCCGAACATCCAACAGTTAAAACAGAGTTATCTTCAAATTATTGGCAGTTCAGCATTTCAAAATGAATTCCAGCAATTGCTTAAGTATTATGTCGGTAGGCCGACACCTTTATACTTTTCTCATCGGTTATCTAAAAAGTATGGCACCAAAATATATTTTAAGCGAGAGGATTTATGCCATACTGGTGCACATAAGATCAACAATACCATCGGACAAATCTTACTTGCAAAGTATATGGGAAAAGATCGGATCATCGCCGAAACTGGCGCTGGACAGCATGGAGTAGCCACAGCGTCTGTATGTGCCCTGATGGGGGTAAAATGTATAGTTTATATGGGCTCAGTTGATATAAAAAGACAATCCCCAAATGTTGCCCGAATGAAGATGCTCGGTGCTGAAGTAAGAGCAGCAACTTCTGGGAGTAAGACGCTCAAAGATGCCACAAATGAAGCCATTCGGGATTGGATCAATAACCCAGAAAAAACTCATTACATCATCGGGTCAGTTGTAGGTCCTCATCCCTATCCAGATATGGTTTCACGTTTTCAGTCAGTAATCAGTCAAGAATTGACCCATCAACTTGAGTTCTTAGAAGGAAGATCTTTTCCCGATTATCTCGTTGCTTGTGTTGGAGGAGGGAGTAATGCTGCGGGTTTATTTTACCATTTTTTGGATAATCCTAAAGTCACCATATTTTGTGTTGAAGCAGCAGGTCACGGAGTAAATTCAGGTAAAAGTGCTGCCACAACCCAACTGGGTAGGCCAGGAATTATCCATGGAAGCAAAACTCTATTGATGCAAAATGCCGACGGCCAAATTCAGGAGCCTCATTCTATCTCTGCAGGTTTGGACTATCCTGGAGTGGGCCCGCTTTTTGCTCATTTAAAGGATACCAAAAGAGCACATTTTAGAGCTGTTAGTGATCGAGATGCCATGTTATGGGGCCTTGAACTGTCAAAGATGGACGGTATTATACCGGCCATCGAAACAAGTCATGCACTTGGGGTATTAGAATCCGAAAAATTCAATAAAGACGATATTATTGTCTTTGGTTGTTCTGGAAGAGGTGATAAAGATTTGGATACATACATCAATTACTTTGAATTATGAATAACCGACTTGATGGTCTTTTTAAGCCAAATAAAAAAATTCTGTCCATCTATTTCACTGCTGGTTATCCAAGAATTAATGACACGGCAACTATTTTGAGGGGACTTCAAAAGAGTAATGTTGATCTGGTAGAAATAGGAATGCCATTTTCGGACCCGCTAGCTGATGGACCAACCATTCAAAGTAGTTCAACAGTCGCTCTAAAAAATGGAATGAGCACAAAAATTTTGTTCGAGCAGCTTCAAAATATTCGAATGGATATTCATCTCCCGCTTATCATTATGGGATATTTTAATCCAATCTTACAATACGGAGTAGAAAAATTCTGTGAAGAGTGTGCTCAAATAGGCATCGATGGATTAATCATACCCGATCTGCCTTTACAAGTTTATGAGCAATCTTATGAATTGTACTTTGAGAAATACAACTTGCATAATATTTTTTTAATTACACCCCAGACTTCTGAAGGGCGAATTCAAAAGATAGATCAAAAATCAAAGAGTTTTATATATATGGTCAGTTCAAATAGTGTAACCGGATCTAAAAATCGGGTTGAGGATAAAGTTCTATCCTATTTCAAGCGAGTAAAATCACAACCTATAACATCTCCGAAGTTAATTGGTTTTGGCATAAGCAATAACCAAACTTACAGGACTGCTTTGAAATTTGCAGATGGAGTCATTATCGGATCTGCATTTATAAATTTTTTAGATAATAATTCCATTGAGGACATAGGAAAATTCATCAAATCAATCAAAGAATAATACTTGGTAATAACCTGAAATTTAGGTAACTAATGGTTAGTATGTGGATTTTACAAAGGAGCAGTCTCCAAAATTTGGGTACTTGATATTGAAAATATGCTTATTAAGGGAGGTGTTGATAAAACGATGTAGCAAAAGTTTGACATTACCAGTTATGTAAGTGTAAATTGAGTATTCAATCTGATTCTTTAATTTATTTTTTTGAATCTTCAATAGTTTTTATTGGGACTTGTACTTTGAACCCATTCCACTCAATTACTTATGTCGTTTTATTACATCCAAAAAAAGAGATTGCCCATCATAATTGGCTGTACGAACCATCAATGGTATTTTTTCTAAATTTGCCCAACCGTATTATTTCAAATACTTAGAGGTCAGAAGGTTTCTAAAACAAGGCAATTCTAATATCACTGCACCAATGTATTTAAAATCATCTTTTGGTTTAGTAGTGTTATTCGCTTTGATGGTGTCAATTATATTTTCGTGTAAATTGGACTTACTTGAACCCAAACCACCCCCTATCGCTATTCCAAAGCCGCCTGCTTATACCATAGCCACTTCTTCCCAAGGAAGTGGAAAGATAACCGGCAATCAAGACAATGTAGATAGAGGTCAGCCGGTAAAAATTACCGCTACAGCTTCTGAGCACTATCAATTAGTTGAGTGGAAAAGCGACTGCGGAAGCTTTAGCAAGAATAATCTTACCATAGAATTTACAGCATCTAAAAATTGTTCTGTTACAGCTGTATTCGAAAAGATTCTTTACACCATCAGTGTGAACTCAGAAGAAGGTGGAACAGTGTCAGACCCTGGAGAAACCAGTAAAACTTATGATGAAAGTTTGACAATTACTGCTGAGCCTGATAAAAATTATCAGCTTGGTGAATGGAAATTAGACGGTCCGGGCTGCCCATCTGTATCAGACCGTACAGAAAGAACCATCACTTTTGCCGTCAAAGGCAATTGTAGTTTGGAAGCAGTATTCATTAAATCGCCAAGGACTATTACTACTTCAGCTAGTGATGGTGGTGAAATCACAGAAACACTAATTGTAGAACAAGGTGATGAGGTTCTAATCACCGCCAATGCTGATCAACATTATCAGTTAAAGGAATGGCAAGGCGACTGTGGTAGCTTTAGCAAAGACAATCTCACAATAGAATTTACAGCATCTAATAATTGTACTGTTACCGCTGTGTTTGAAAAGATACCATATACCATCAGCGTAAGTTCAGGAGAAGGTGGAATGGTAGATAACCCCAAAGATTTTATCCGTGGATTTGGAGAAACTATCTTTTTAACTGCAATGCCTAACGAGAAATATGAATTTTACAGATGGAAAACAGATATTGACTGCCAAGTGCTAACGCCAATTACGGATCCAGTTTTGGAATTCCCTGTGGAAGGCAATTGTAATATAGAAGCACAATTTAAAATAAAACTCTCCGAAGCACTCAAAGATACTCCGTTGTATTTAGACAAAAATGGAGTAACCGTAATGATTAAACCTGAAGATCAAGACTTAATTGGCAAGACATTTAGAGTCAACTTTGGGAGTGCAAAAGGAAATGTTAAATTTCTTGTTGTAGATGAGCTGATGCTACGAAAAATGATTCTTACTGGCAAGAATGTAGAGAATGTAGTCACCACATTTGTAACAAATATGAGTGAATTGTTTAACAATGTTTCCTCATTCAATCAAAACATCAACTCATGGGACGTGAGTAATGTTCAAAATATGAAATTGATGTTTTTTAAGGCAAAAAGATTCAATCAAGATATCAGTTCCTGGGACGTGGGTAGTGTGACCGATATGAGTTTAATGTTTTCAGAAGCAGGATCATTCAATCAAGACATCAGCTCCTGGGACGTGAGTAATGTGACCGATATGAGTAGAATGTTTCAGTATGCAGATTCATTCAATCAAGACATCAGCTCCTGGGATGTCAGTAATGTAAAGAATATGGGGGCTATGTTTTATACTGCAAGTAGATTCAATCAAGACATCAGCTCCTGGGATGTCAGCAATGTAAAGAATATGGGGGCTATGTTTTATACTGCAAGTAGATTCAATCAAGACATCAGCTCCTGGGATGTCAGTAATGTGACCGACATGAGTCAAATGTTTTACAATGTAACTGAGTTCAATCAAGACATCGGAAATTGGGATGTTGGTCATGTTAGAAATATGAGTCAGATGTTTAAGGGCGCTATTTCATTTAACCAAGATATTGGTAATTGGAATGTCGGTAATGTGACTGATATGAGTCAGATGTTTTACGATGCGGCTGAGTTCAATCAAGACATCAGTTCATGGGATGTCGGAAGTATCAAAAATATGGGTGGTATGTTTGCCAATGCTTCAGTTTTTGATCAATCTGTTGGAATACAAAGTAATCAACCTTCTTTTAATCAAAATATTGGCTCTTGGAACACCAGCAATGTAACCAACATGGCTTCTATGTTCTTGGGTGCAACGACGTTTAATCAAGATATCAGCTCGTGGGATGTTGGTAATGTCAGAAGCATGAAATCAATGTTTGAAAATGCATTTTCGTTTAACCAAGATATAAGTAGTTGGGATGTTAGCAATGTAACTGAAATGAGTCGAATGTTTGCTTTTGCTGAATCCTTTGACCAAAATTTGAGTTCCTGGGACTTGACGAAAGTCAAACGAGATAGTCTCATGTTATATGAAACAAAAGTCTCAACAAAAGGACATTTTGACATCAGTAAAGGAAAACCTATATTGGAAGATCCAATATATGCCGATATCAAGAGAAATAATTTTGAATCATACATCAAAGCCTTTATCGCAGATGCAAAAAGACACGGTCTTGATCTCTCTCATATCAACACAAAGAACTATGAATTTAGTGTCGGCATTATTCGAGGAGCAGGGCTTGCCCATAAAATTTGTGATGATACAATTGGGGTTACAATAGATAGTATTCTCTGGAAAAGGGCACAAACTGACGACTATCATTTTACTGTCTTATTATTTGTCATGTGGCATGAATTTGGGCATACAATTTTGGGCTTGATTCATCTATGTCAGTCCGGACAAATAATGTCAGGAAGACATGATTACGACTGCCAACTACCTCCAGGCGAAACTGATAAGGATAAAGACTATGGGGAATTATTTTATAGCACATATCATTGGCATAGATCAGTTAGAGATATGATGACCGGTCGTAAACAGGTGAGATATTCATGTAGGAATAAACGAGCGGATAAAACCTTTACTTGCTTTATTAATTGACAATAGGTATAACTGGTTTATTGCAAATCATATAAAAAAAGTAGAAACTACATATATCACTAATCTAGTACTGTGTGTTGAAAATGACAAACTTGCAAAATTGAGTTAGCTTGATAAGAAGTCCTATTTTCTGAGGTCAGACACCGGCTGAAATCTCCATTCAGAACCCTAAACTTTTGTCCAGAAAGCCATTATCAGGCTTGAGAAATAAAAAGCACTGAGATTAATGAACAAATTTGGATTTTTTAATCTCCAAAATGACATTTTTAAGATTGAGTGAATACCTACGATTTAATAAATGTTTATCACTTATTTATTAACCCTGACTTTCACTCTTTTTTGAGTGATATATATTTCACCTAAATGCTTGTATATTAGATATATAGACGATATATTTTGAATGTATTTTGGTGAAATAAGTGTCCATGTAAGATGCTTGTTTATTACTATTTATATAATTGAATTTAATGCAATCATACAACAGTCCCTTGACAACTACTTCCTGCCCCAGCTGTACAACCATAACAATGTTGTGAAATACAGACATTTCTATTTTGTAGAGCATCCATTTCAAAATTGGAGATGTGGTTGGACTTGCTGGAAACATTTAACTCCAGCATCTGATTAAAATCACAATCATATAAATATCCATCGTAGCTGACCGAGATAGTGTTTGTACACATCAGATTACCAACTGTGGAGGGGTTAAAAGCGTTAACTAGCTTAGTCATATATCCCTCAAAATTTCCTGAGGCCACTAAAAAATCAAGAAATCGGCTAATCGGCAGATTAGTAATGCAATACAAATTGTTGAACTCTATGCCGAAGTCTTCCCTCAATGCGTGTTTGTATTCCTCTTCTAACTCCTCTTGACCTCGTGGTAGATAAGCACCCAATGGATTATAAACCAAATCAATTTCAAGGCCTGTTCCCTGTAATCCATACCCTACCTCGTTGAGTTTTTGAAGTGCCTCTATTGATTTATTAAATACTCCATCCCCACGTTGCCGATCTGTTTTTCCCCGGCGGTAAAATGGAAGAGAAGAAATAATATGTAGTTGATGCTCTTTAAAAAAATCTGGAAGGTCATAGTATTTTTTGTTTGCCCTCAGTATGGTTAGGTTTGAGCGAATGATAATTTCAGGGATTTCTGCTGCTTTAGCCTCCTTAATAAACCAACGAAAATCAGGATGCATTTCAGGAGCTCCTCCAGTTATGTCTAAAGTCTTTATCTTGTGCTTATGTGCAACTTGTAAACATTGGGACATGGTAGGTTTACTCATTTTTTCTTTTCTATCAGGTCCAGCGTCTACATGACAATGAGCACATACTTGATTGCACATATACCCAATATTCAATTGAAGGATTTCTAGTTGCTTGGGCTTTATTGAAGGAAGCTTATGTGATTGAAGTTTTTGAGAAAAAGTAGGTAATTGTCCAGACAGAAATATACTATTGGACAAGAGTTGTAATTGCTTTTTAGCATCGGATAAGACATTATTTTGTGCCTTTAGAGACTTCTTTGTAGACATCACATACTGAGCTTGTTGTAAATATTCATGGCTTGAACCGTATGGACTAAGGAAGCTCCACCTCTTATAGCACCTGCTACATGAATGGCTTCCATCATCTCTTCTTTTTCAATTCCTCGCTCAAGACCATCTGTAGTATAGGCGTCAATACAATAAGGACACTGGATTGTATGAGCCACAGCCAGAGCAATCAAAGACTTTTCTCTTTCTGAAAGTGTCCCCTTTTTAAAAACACTTTGATAGTAATCAAAAAATTTCTTTCCCAATTCTGGATTCCATTCATTGATACTTCCAAATTTAAGAAGGTCTTCAGGTTGATAATAACTTTTACTCATCAGTTGTTTTTATTTATCATATGTCAATTACAATTCGGATAACTCCAAACCATTGATTTGCCGCTAAACAAATATATCAAATTCATTGGTGATTAAATTTGCTAGTATGCAGATGTTATCCCCTCGTTAATAAGCAATCCATTTGTACAGGATTTCTTTAACTTTCCGAACGACATAATGAATTCAAATAATCTTCTTGTTGTGTTTGCAAGGACACCTATATCTGGGTGCGTAAAAACAAGACTAGCCAAATCCATTGGTAATCAAGCCGCATTGTGGATTTATCAAAAACTACTGAATAAAACCTCAGAAACAATTTTGAGCGAACAATACCATACGGCTTTCTTTTTTGACAGCAAACTAAAAAACCAGAGCCCTATTCAAAACAAACCCAGATATATCCAAACCCAGAAGGGAGAAACCTTAGGTCAGCGAATGGAAAATGCTATTTTATGGGGATTTGATAAATCATACAAAAAAGTAATCATCATCGGAAGCGATCTTTGGGATATAAAAATGAATCTCATCGAAAATGCCTTTACTCAACTAGAACATAATGATTTTGTCATTGGTCCTTCATTAGATGGCGGGTATTATCTCTTAGGACAAAAAAGACATTTCACATCTCTCTTTGAAAATATCTGTTGGGGTTCTTCAGTAGTATTTGACCAAACGGTAAATAAAATTTCAGATAAGAAAGTCTTTTTACTGGAACCAAAAAATGATATTGACACTTTTGAAGACTTAAAAAAAGAAAAAGAACTTTATAATTTGTACAAAAACACATTATAATGATTCAGAACATCAATAACCAGCAGGAACTTCGTACTGCTGAACGTGTACGAGCTTTACAGGCTGATATGTACATGACCACCTTTCATGGTTTCAGTGGGAAACCAATATTCAGAGGTATAAAGAAGGCTAGCGATTTGTATCCATTACCCTCTGATGGGAAGAACCTGTCTGAACTTGTCCGAGCCAGAAAAAGAAGCGGTGAGTTGAACGGGCTGAAAGGAAGGGAAGCATATGAAGCTTTGGTAAAAATGAACGAAAAACTACCAGATTTATTTTAATTTACGATAATAATAATTTAAGTTATGGCACTGACCAGGAAAGGATTAAAAATAGGTTCAGGTAATGCAACCAAAAAATTAGATGAACTTAAAAAAGCCATTCTAGCATCAAGGGACGCTGCGGCATCCTCATCTAATCAACCTATTTCTAATGAAAAAGAAACTTCGAAAATAAAACGACAAACAGCAGCAATAGAAAAGCAAACAGGAATGGTTCGCTATTTCAGCAGAGAAGTCCTTAATGCTGCGAAGTACCTCAATGATCTAGGTGTTGGGGAAATAGATATAGGCATAATTTTAGGGACAGGATTAGGAAAATTATCAGAACAAATAGAAGATCCAATAATTGTTCCTTATAAAAACATACCAAATTTTCCTCTTAGTACTGTGGAATTTCACGCCGGCGAAATTTTCTATGGTCGCCTTTTTGGGAAAATGGTACTTGCATTTAAGGGCCGGTTTCATCTTTACGAAGGGTACAATTTTTTGCAGATTACTTTTCCTATTCGTTTGTTAGATGCACTGGGGACCAAAACAGTCATCATCTCTAATGCTGCTGGTGCAATCAATCTTAAATTTCAAAAAGGCAGTTTAATGATTATTAATGATCACATCAATTTACAAGGAGGTTCACCATTGGCTGTAAAAGGAATAGAAAAACTTGGAGAAAGATTTGTTGATATGAGCAATCCTTATTCCGCATCGCTTATTGAAAAGAGTTTAACTGTTGCTAAAAATTTAGGAATAACCCTATTTCAAGGTGTCTATGTAGCGGTTGTTGGTCCCCAGCTAGAGACAGCAGCGGAATATAGGTTTTTGCGTATCATTGGTAGCGACGCTGTTGGAATGTCTACCGTACCCGAGGTCATCGTAGCAAGACAACTAAAAATGGAGGTATTGGCATTTTCAGTTATCACTGACATGTGTAATCCCGATAATCTTGAACCAATAGATATAAATGATATTCTTGCTACGGCCAAAATAGGAGAAGAAAAACTATCTGTAATATTAGCTGAATTATTCCGTCTCATATAGTATCATATCCTAAGCAAATGATATAAACTATTGATATATTATGTTCAAAAAATATTCGTACCTTAATCGCATATCTGTTTCCCATGAAACTTAATTTACTTCTATCTGTAATCTGCACAGGGTTATTATTCTGCTCATCTTATTCAGTATTGTCCCAAAAAAATATCCACCAAAAATGGGATTCCTTACTTCAAGAATATGTATCTACCACGGGAAAAGTTGATTACCAAAATTGGGAAAAAGACCTCCAAGGAATCGCTTCGTATATTGAAATTCTTCAAGAAAACACACCAACAGAAAAATGGTCAAAAGATGCTCAGTTAGCTTATTGGATAAACACTTATAATGCGGTCACTGTTCAATTGATTTTGGATAATTACCCCATCAAAAGCATACAAGAATTGGATAGTCCCTGGGACACTAAGCTCTTTTATACTAGTGGGATTGGCTATACTCTGAATGAAATAGAACATGGAATTCTTAGAAAAATGGATGAACCACGAATACATTTTGCAATAAATTGTGCTTCAAAATCTTGTCCAAAACTCCAAAAAAGTGCTTTCTTGTCAAGCAAACTTGATGAGCAACTAGAAAAATCTACATATGAATTTCTAAACGATTCATCAATGAATATTATCAATAAGCAGTCAATACAACTTTCAAAAATCTTTGATTGGTTTGGAGAAGATTTTGGCGATAAAACTCAAAAAATAGAATTTGTGTCTAGATATACCAAGGTTGATATAGATCAACAGGCCAAATTAACCTATATACCTTATGATTGGAGTTTAAATCAGTAAACCCCCAAATAATCCAATAATAATTGTCTAATCTTAAAATTTGATTGTACTCTTCGTCTATACAATAGATTATAAAACAAAAAAATTATTAGGGTATTAATTTTTTTTACCTTACATTTATTCTGAGTGATTTTTTTTATGTGGTTGAGTATTTTTCCATTTTTTGGAAAATCAAGACGCTTCTTTAGTTATTTATGAATGATTTAATTAATTCGGTCCTAATTATTGGAAATGGCATTTCCGGAGTTACGGCTGCTCGACATATTCGAAAAAACTCTGATATAGATATTACTATAATCTCAAATGAAACGCCCTATTTTTTTTCCCGCACTGCTCTGATGTACATCTATATGGGACATATGAAATTCGAGGCCACCAAACCCTACGAGGACTCTTTTTGGAAAAAGAACCGAATCAATGTGGTATTTGATCAAGTTACTGGTATTGACGAGGAAACAAATTCTGTTGAGTTAGCCAATAATAATCGGATCTCATATAAATACTTAATCATCGCTTGTGGTTCCAAACCCAATAAATTTGGATGGCCAGGTCAAGAATTAGAAGGTGTTTCTGGAATGTATCATTTACAAGATCTCGAACGATTAGAAGCACTAACTCCTACGATTAATCAAGGAGTTATTGTCGGCGGTGGTTTAATTGGAATCGAATTGGCAGAAATGCTTCAGTCACGAGGAGTTCAGGTACATTATTTGGTAAGAGAAAGTAACTTCTGGAATAAGGTACTGCCCTATGAAGAGTCTAAGATGGTCACCCAGCATATTTTAGACCACGGAGTAGACCTCCAATTGAATACAGAATTAAATCTCATAGAGCCTGACTCTGAAAATCGAGTTAAAGGAGTTTATACGTCAAAAGGAGAGTTTATTGATTGTCAATATGTTGGATTAACTTGTGGTGTTAGTCCGAATATCGACTTTTTGAAAGAGAGTAATTCAAGAATTAAAACGGATAAAGGAATCATTGTAAATCGGTTTCTTCAAACAAATATTGAAAATATTTATTCCATTGGCGATTGTGCCCAACATCTCCATCCATTTGACCAGAGAAGTAGAATTGAGTCTGTTTGGTATACAGGCAGAATGATGGGAGAAACAGTTGCAAGAACTATCACGGGCACTAAAACGGCTTATCAACCAGGACATTGGTTTAACTCAGCAAAATTCTTTGATATCGAATACCAAACCTATGGAAGAGTCAATGCCAACCCTAGCCCCAATGAAATTCATCTCTATTGGGAGCATCCCAAAAAAAATATTTCGATCCGATTAGCATATGACCGTATTACGCATAAAATTCTTGGTGTACTAAATATGGGGGTAAGGTTAAGACATGAAGTTTTTGATCAATGGCTCAATGAAAGAAGAGAAATTTTATCCGTGATTGAGCATTTTGAGAATTCTAATTTCGATCCAGAGTTTTATGCGAATTATACAAGGATGGCCAAGCCAACATTTTATAAGCATTATGAGGAGATAGAAAAGTCAGAACTCAAGCGTATCTTATAACAATAGGGAATATCTTTAGAACATTACAATGAAAAAAACAATTCAGAAAGCATCAGCACTTGTAGGGCTGTCGGGCTTGATTTTAATGTCGTCATCTACAGTAGTGGAATACCAATCACTTAGTGCAATACTTGTTTCAAGTCTTGCTTTAATGTTCTTTGGAGGTGTGATATTTTTTTGGAATCAGTATAGTAACACTCTCGCTGGCATAAAAAACAATGGTGTATTCTTTAATACATTGACAAACAGAGGGTTGTTAGGTTTGATTCTGGGTGTGTTGATCACATTCATTTACGTCCTGATCTACTGGTATCCGAAGACTTTAGGATATAATTCTAGCGGACCTTCAACAGGATTAATATCTCTATTTGATCCCTTAAGTTATCTCTTGAACGGAAAACCTGCTTCCAGGTGGTTTGTGTATGGAAGTCTATACACTTTTGCCATTGTTCTTTTTGGCATTAAGTTTATCTATAAATACCGCAATAATAGGTATCAGGTAATCAGGACTGTTTCGGTGATGTTTTTTCAATTTGCATTTGCTTATTACATCCCTGAAATATTGAGTGCATTAAATCCAGACACACCATATTTTGCAAAAGACTTGAAAAACATATGGCCATTAAACTATTATTTTTTCGATCAATGGCATCTTAAGAATATGCTATATGGAGGAGGTTTGGGTATGTTTTTTTTGGTTTTTGGATTGGTCCTAGTTTTCATTATTTCACCCATTCTTACCTATTTCTATGGAAAGAGGTGGTATTGTTCTTGGGTATGTGGCTGTGGTGGATTAGCTGAAACGGCAGGAGATGCATTCAGGCAACTTTCAAGTAAGAAATTGAATGTGTGGAAAATTGAAAGATTAATGATTCATGCTGTTCTGGTTTTTATTTTCATAACCACTATTGCTGTCATTTGGTCTTTTTTGGGTCGAAATCCAGATTTATACAT
The DNA here is from genome assembly GCA_002238525.1 of Flavobacteriaceae bacterium bin25. Lineage (GTDB taxonomy): Bacteria > Bacteroidota > Bacteroidia > Flavobacteriales > Flavobacteriaceae > Bin25. The sequence continues at coordinate 1,097 of MPMN01000044.1, read as the reverse complement.
CAATAGGAAAGGATTTTTCTACATCATTACGTTTATAACTTTAACTACCATTGGGGTAATCTATTTTACCAAAAAAAATGGATTCTCTAAAGATCTAAGAGCCACTGTTGTGAGTCTTGGTGTAATTCTCATCTCTTTGATAGCCATAAGGGCTTACTCTAACGAGACACATATTTTATTTATTGAAAGTGCCAAACTTCAGAAGTCTTATGGTTTTTTTATCGGTGCCGCCTTTTCAGGAGTTTTAGGAGTTGGATTTTATCCAATTTTGGGGTCCAGGGTGTGGTGTCGATTTGGTTGTCCTGCAGCAGCAATTTTAGGAATTCAACAAAGACTCTTCTCCAGATTCCGAATCACCACCAATGGTGGTCAATGCATATCTTGTGGAAATTGTTCTGTTTATTGTGAAATGGGTATAGATGTCAGATCTTATGCTCAACGTGGTGAAAATATTGTCCGTTCTTCTTGTGTAGGTTGTGGTATTTGTGCTGCTGTATGCCCAAGGGGTGTACTAAAACTTGAAAATGACAAATTAAAAAATCGTATTCCATCTTTCGAATTTCCTCTTGGTAATAACCCTGACATAACAAATACGATTAATTGAGGTCATCATTTTCGCTATACCAGATTTTTTTGGTCGTACATTTTATTGATATGGAAGTTCTTTGACGTAGATACATTAAAAATAAGCTCTAATTACTTTGTTGTAGAAATATTGAAAAGAAAATAAAAAGTTCTATTATAGTTGATTACAAAATAAATAAAAAGTCATTCGTGTTGATTATTTTCCTAATAAGATTTATTGATATTTGCCTATAATTTCGTATCTTTGATGCTTATAAATACACCCTATTATGAATATTTTTAAAGGTCAAAACCTCTTAGAGTTCTCTGAACGCTTCCAAACGGACTTAGATTGCAAGAAATACCTCTCCGAAATCAAATGGAATAAAGGCTTCAAATGTGTCCGATGTGGACACAAAGCTTGTCAGGTACGCAAGGATTTTTCCCGGACGTGCAACATCTGTAGTCATACCGAGTCAGCTACAGCCAATACCTTGTTCCACAAGGTGAAGTTCGGTGTACGCAAGGCTTTT
>MPMN01000043.1 GCA_002238525.1 Flavobacteriaceae bacterium bin25 | reverse complement strand
TAAACACATTCTAGAATAAAGAGATTAGTAAGAAACACTGGATCTAGTAACAGACATTTGGTCTAAATCGGTGGTATAGTTGTCAAATCACCAGGTTGAAAGGCTTAGAGGAAGTTCATTACCAGCATATTATAGAGGCTATACGCAAGTTTGTCAAAATCGACATTCTAGTATTGATAATCAACCACTTATAAATCTATTCACTACAACAAAGCCCTCTTAGTTGAACCGTTTTGATCGGTTCATTAGGGGAAATTATTTGGTCAAGATATCCTGTCTACAAAAGGAGAATGCAGCCTTATTTTATTTTTGATTTTGGGGATATTGATTTTTGTTTGTATAGGCATATAGTAAAATTTGCAGAGGCTAAGATAATAAAATACCTAAACCTACAAAATATATCCACTACAACGAAGCGTTCAAAACAAAATTATATATATGGTATTTAAATCTCTTCATGAATATAAATGTAACAATAGAAAGAATTGATAGTTGTAAATTATTCAATAAAATGAATGAAAAAATTTTTACGAAAGAAAAAAATGCCCTTCTGACAAACTTGCGTATAGCATACAATTTAAGGTGTTCTCCAGGATAGAGCGTCTAATAAAGATAGAAAATAAGCCTATAAGGGTGTGATATGGACAAATATTTAACAAAACATTATCAAGAAAAAGATGACTTAACCCGAATAATTCATATTGGGGGGGGGATCTTTGGGTTTATTCTATTAACTTGCAGTTAGTTATATTCATTTTATAGTTCCATAAAAATCATTGACTTATAAATTCCATCTTTTATCAAAAAAAGAAGGCTGTTACAGCCGATTTCAGAGGGGAGAGAGCTACTTCAGATTGTCGAATATCGTCTCCTTATTCTGTGAAAGATTTATCTGGTGGTTCATCATATGAAAAGACACAAAGTTGAGTCCCTTGTTATACCATTTAAACACTATATTTACTCATATAAGTTTTTAGTGTATAACTCATATTCCGTAATGGATTTTATGAGCTTAGGATTGAGATCATTAATCATTTGAGCTATTTTAGTTTGAAGGGCTACAACATCTTCAAAGAATTTCATAACCACTCTTTCTTTCATCCATTGCCATACCTTTTCAGCGGGATTAAGCTCTAGGGTATGGAGGAATTCTGATGAGCTTGATGTTTTCTGGAATGGTCATATTCTAAAAAGCATGAAAGCCAGCATTGGCTAACATTTAATTATTTTACTTAGATGGAACGCCTAGCGCTATGCGGTTGTCTATAATCATGATTTTAAGTTCTTTCGGATTTTGCTTGCTCAATTCTTGTAGAAAACCCTCGAAAATAGTATTAGACACTGATGATGTTTCCCGATAGAAGTATTCCCTGTGATAGGTGAAAAGCAACCCCATAACCAAAGCGATTGATAGCTGTGCTGATACTTACAATAGGCTTGACACCTTTGGAAACCAACACATGCCTTTGTTTGGCCATCAATCCAAAACGAGATTCATCTTGAAAATAAAGATTGAAGGAATCAAACTTAGCCTCATCTATTTCGTTTTTAATCTCAAACAGTTTACCCGGAAGATTTTCTTCTTTAAACTCTCTTGTAGCCTCTTCATCTTTTTTATGATGAGATATTCTTGAAATAATCAGCACACTATTGTGGTGTTTCCGACAGTGATTATAAAGTACTTGATAACTTATATTGGATCGGTGATTTTTATGCACCCAATCTAATAACTTGACATAACTAATAATCGTTGTTGAAGGATTTGCAAGCATAGATGCTATGGCTTCTTTGGTTTGTTCCGTTATCCATGGCCGAATACCACCTTGCTGTCTGATAGCAAGTAATTCTTTTAAACCGCCTTGTTCATATAACCTAAGCCAACCCGTAGAGCTAGGCGCTCCCGAAGTTCGAAGCATAGCAGAGAACCATTCGTTAAACCTAGTCAATTGTAAATAGCCTTACGGCAAACCTCAAGAATGGGGACTAAATCCTTAGTATACATCGCTTTTTCCTGTTTTACTTGTAATCCTTATGGTATCAAAAAGATCTCATAGCCGATGATATCGTTGGCTTTACATCATTTTCATAGTCAAAGTAAACCTTCGCTGGGTTCCATTGATAGCCTCAAAAATTGTAAGTTTGAAACTAAAAAATAACCTAAGATGAGTATAGAGTTGGTCATATTAATACTAATTGGTTTAAACCTTTTAACCACAGTTTTAGTCTTTAGCAAAAAAGAAAAAAAATCAGATATTGATATCAATGATATCGTTGATCCAATAAAAAAACAATTTGATGAGAAAATAGATAAAACTCTGAGGGAAGAGTTTAGGTCAAATAGAGAAGAAAGTAACAAAAGGGCTACAGATTTAAGAGGTGAATTGACCAAATCCTTCGGAGACTTCAAACAAGGGTTTGACAACAATATCAATAAACTTAATGAGATACTAGAAAGTAATTTTAAAGTTTTTGAGAATAGACAGAAAAGATTGAACGATGATGCTGAAAAGAGAATCGCAGCTGTTAAGGATAATATCGGGAGGGATCTAAAATCCAACAGAGAAGAAAGTAACAAAAGAGCCACAAACTTGAGAGGTGAATTGACCAAATCATTCAGTGAATTCAAGCAAGGGTTTGATAACAACATCACCAAACTCAATGAGATGCTCGTAGGAAACTTTAAGGGTTTTGAGACCAAGCAAAAAGACTTGAATGACGAGGCTGAAAAGAGAATAACAACCGTGAAAGATGCCATCAGTTCAGAACTAAAAAATATTCGCCAGGACAATACCAATCAACTAAATGAAATGAGAAAAACTGTTGATGAAAAACTCCAAAAAACCCTCAATGATCGATTAAGTCAATCATTCAAGGCTGTCAGTAGCCAACTAGAATCTGTTCAAAAAGGCCTTGGAGAAATGAAGAGCTTACAAAGCGACGTGGGTAGCCTTAAGAGTACTCTAACCCATGTCAAAAAGCGTGGTGTTTTTGGTGAGACACAACTGGAAATGCTCCTGGAAGAGATGCTCGCACCCCAACAATGGTCAAAAAATGTAACTACAAAAGAGGGAAGTAGTAAAAAAGTAGATTTTGTTGTCAACTTACCTGGAAAAGACAATAACAAGCCAGTGATGTTACCCATCGATGCTAAATTCCCTCTTGACTATTACGAGAAACTCAATAATGCTTACGATGAAGGAGAACGAGAAGCCATAGAAAAAGCTCAGAAAGAATTTCGTTCTGGGATTGCTAAAATGGCTGAATCCATTAGCAATAAGTACTTGAATCCCCCTTATACTACAGATTTCGGACTGATGTATGTCCCTACTGAAGGTATATTTGCGGAAGCCACCAGGTCTGCCCAGCTGGTTGAAGATTTGCGCCGAAAATATCAGATCACAATTGTAGGCCCAACAACACTCTCAGCAATACTCAATAGTTTACAAATGGGCTTTAAGACCCTTGCGATTGAGAAAAGAACAAATCAAGTGTGGGATGTTCTTACACAAGTCCAAACCGAATTTAGAAAATTTGAAGATCTAATGGACAAAGCCAAAAAGAATATCCAACAAGGGCTAAACAAGCTAGACGATTTGTCGGGAGTCAGAACTAGACAGATAAATAGACAATTGGACAAGTTCACCAACTTGGATCCAAGCGATAATCCAAACGAGACCCCTCAACTAATGCCAACCGAAGAAAAAGATGAGGAATTTCCTTTCTGATGTTCAACTCAATGACTTTTGACAGGTACTAATGGCTGAACTTGTCAAACAATCAAATTTTAAGACTATATTTTCCGCCTCCCGAAATAAAGAGAGTCAAGAAACCTGTTGCATAAAGTAAGGCTAATTCATAATCACCGAATGGATCTCCGGCCGCTATATGTACCGCAAAAATCGCACCTAGCATAACCAAAACCGTTGAAAGAGCAGACAATCGCACATAAACCCCCAAAATAATGAGTATAGGTGCAATAAATTCTCCAATGGATGTTAAAATAAGGGTGGCTGGAGCACCAATCCCAATAGGATTTCCAAAAGAAAAATCTCCCTGGAAAACTTTAGAGATTTTCCCCCAACCATGAGTCAACATAGAAATGGAAAAAACCACTCTTAAAATCAATAGACCTAAATCAATCTTCGAACTAAATAGACCTGAAATAATATTCTTCACCATAATAAAAGTATTTGACCACTAAAGTAAAAATTTTTCTACATAATGATACACTGTTTTTTTTAATCCATCCTCAAATTTTGTGAAAGGCTTCCATCTTAGATGATCCCAAATCTTTTTCCTCTCAAGGGAATAACGAAAATCATGTCCTGGTCTATCGGGGACAAAAGTGATTAAATTTCTTGAAGTGCCCTTCGGTTGACGAGTGTATTTATCGACTAAATCAGTGATTCTGTCGGCAAGTTCAAGGTTTGTTAATTCATCCTTTCCGGAAATATTGTAGGTATGACCATTTAATCCACTGCTATAAATCAGTTGAATTGCATCAACATGATCTTCTACAAAAAGCCAATTACGAATATTATCTCCCCTACCATAGATTGGAATAGGTTCTTTTTTTAAGGCATTAGTTATTATTTTGGGGATAAACTTTTCTTCGTGCTGGAAAGGACCATAGTTGTTGGTGCAATGAGATATTACCATAGGTAACCCGTAGGTGTGGTGATAAGCCCGGACTAGATGATCTGCAGAAGCCTTCGAAGCGGCATATGGAGATCTTGGAGCGTAAGGGTCTTCTTCTTTAAAAGACCCCGATTCATCCAGATGCCCAAATACCTCATCGGTGGAAATTTGATAAAACTTACCAAACCAAGGTTTATTGATACAATGTATCCTTGCTAATTCCAGTAGATTTAAGGTTCCCAAAACATTAGTCCTCACAAATTTTTTTGGTTTGGAAATGGAACTGTCCACATGAGTTTCGGCTGCAAGATGTATAATGCCAAATAATTCATGCTCTTTGAACAGATTGCTCATCTGTTGATAACTACAAATGTCTAACTGATGGAATGTATAATTTGGATATCCATCTAACTCAACTAATTCTAAAGTATTGCTGATAGGGGTTAGACAATCTACATTTAAAAAGTGAAAATCCGGATACAAATCAAGCATTTCTTTAAGCAGATGAATACCAATAAAACCTGCCCCACCGGTAATCAAAACGGACCCTTTATCCATCTTGTTGAATTAATTTGATACAATCCTCCAGAGCTAGTTTCCACAACCGAGGATTAATATTGAACTCTTCACGTATCCTTCTCGTGTCCAAAACACTATAAGAAGGGCGGCGGACTAAGCCATTTGTCTCATTATTAACAATGAGCGAAAAATGATTTTTTGGTTTTATTTTATTGATAATTTCTTGTGCAAAATTATACCAAGTAGTTGGGCCTAAATTGGCAAAATGATATAACCGATGGTTTAGTGAATCAATGTTCTCTGAAAGATAAAGGATAAATTGAGCAAGATCTATGCCATAGGTGGGTAACCCTTTTTGATTAGAGACTACTTTAAGTTTTTTTTTGGTTTTTAATTGGGTCAGAATCGATTTTAAAAAATTATGACCAAAGGGACTAAATATCCAGGAACTTCGTATGATGATTGCAGTGACCTTTGATGCCAAGATATCCTTTTCGGCTTGCTCTTTTGATTTTCCATATTGATTGATTGGATTTGTTGGGTCATCTTCTTTATACGGCTCTTTCTTTTGCCCATCAAAGACATAATCAGTGGAGAGATGAATCAATTTTGTATCATACTTTAGGCACATTTTGAGGATATTTTGCACTCCGATGACGTTGGTTTGATAGGCAAGACCAGGATTTGATTCTGAAAGGTCAACATGTGTGAAAGCAGCACAATTAATCACTATGTCTATTGTATTTTTTGCAAAAAACCGTTCAAGCTGACCTAAATTAGTACTATCTATAGTTCTTTTATCAATAAAATAAACCTTTTTTTGGGGATGGTCTGAAAATACTGAATTGAGACAGCGCCCCACTTGTCCTTTTCCACCAGTAACTAGATAATTTGTACTAGATTGCGGATTGGTCATAAAATAAAGGTGCTTCGGAAAATCCTTTGGAAGTTTTGTCTGACCTAGATGCGATGATCGATTTAGGATCTATGGGCCAATTTATGTCAAGTTCAATATCATCAAAGGCAATTGATGCCCCTGATGTAGGGTGATAGTAATTATCTAATTTGTAAAGTAATACAGATTCTTTGCTCAGGGTCAGAAAACCATGTGCAAACCCACGAGGTATATATAGACTACTATCCTTGGAATCGGTTAATTGGAATTCAAATACTCTTCCAAAAGTGCCGGACCATTTTCGTAAGTCTATAACCACATCATAGACTCTGCCCTTTAGGACAGTAATTAATTTGGACTGGGCATAGGGCGGTAATTGATAATGGAGTCCCCTTAGAACTCCTTTTTTGGAATGTACTTTATTCTCCTGACAAAACTCGGGCAATTTGGTTTTGAAATACTTTTCTATGTACTCTTTTCTAAACGTTTCGCTTAGATATCCTCTAGAATCTCCATGCTTGACTGGATTAATTAATAGTAGTCCAGTCTTTTCAACCGGATTAATATGCATACATAAGAATTAAGAAAAACGTTGGGTCAGATATCTGCCATACGGAGTCAAGCCCATTGCATTACCACGCATCAAGACCTGAGTTTTGGTAATCCATCCCTTTTCATAGGCTATCTCTTCGAGACATGCGACTTTTAATCCCTGTCTTTTTTCAATAGTACTGATAAATTGAGATGCTTCTAGCAACGATTCAGGACTTCCTGTGTCTAACCATGCAAACCCTTTTCCAAGACGTACAACTTTGAGCTGCTTTTGAATCAAATAGGTTTGATTAACCGATGTTATCTCTAATTCACCCCTATCGGAAAAGGGAATTCTTGAGGCAATATCCACAACTGAGTTTGGATAAAAATACAACCCCGCAACTGCCATATTGCTAGATGGGGTAGGGGGTTTTTCAACTATTGAGATGGCTTGATTATTTTGGTCGAAATTGACTACTCCATACTGTGAGGGATTATTCACTCGAACCCCAAAAACAGTTGCACAATTATTGCTAGTAGCATTTTGTTTTGCTTCAAACAAATGGGTTTCAAGATTTGGTCCATAAAAGACATTATCACCTAAAATCATGCAAACGGAACTTGAACCAAGAAATTCCTTTCCCAAAATGAATCCTTGAGCCAGCCCCTGAGGTTTTTTCTGAATAGCATATTGAAGCGAGATACCCCATTGTGTGCCATCACCAAGCAGTCTTTTGTATAAACTCAAATCTTCCGGAGTGCTGATAATTAATATGTTGCGAATCTCTGCTAGCATCAAAACCGAAAGAGGATAATACACCATTGGTTTATCATAAATCGGCAATAGTTGTTTGGACACCCCATGAGTGATTGGAAACAATCTAGTGCCTTTCCCTCCAGCAAGTAAAATTCCTTTCATATCATTACATTACCATCTTAGTCCTAAGGGTTATCCTAAATTTTGATTGATTCAGATGGTTGTGATTCTTAGGGTATTGACCATTCCCTTTTCGGTAACGGGAATGTAGGTCAAATTGACCAGGTAATCACCTTTTTCAACATAACCTTTATCTAGAGCAATTTGATTGACCTCTTCGACTACTAAATCGGTTTTGGTACCCTCCACGTAGTAAAAAGTTTTGACTCCCCAAAGTAAATTTAACTGAGAGAGTAATTTTTTATTTGAAGTAAAGACCAAAACAAAAGATGAGGGTCTGCAGGCAGAAATCTGGTATGCCGTATAGCCGCTGTTGGTTAGGGTGCAAATGGCCTTAGCGTTAATTGCATTGGCGATTTTAGCTGCTTGGAAACAAATAGAATCGGTAATAAAACGTGTAGTTTGGATGCTTTTGGGCTGCTTTAGGGGTATATTTATCAAATCTGCATTTTCTACGGCGGTAAGAATGGAAGTCATCATACTGATCACTTTAACCGGATGCTTTCCCACTGAAGTTTCTCCCGAAGTCATCACGGCGTCTGCGCCATCGAAAACGGAATTAGCTACATCATTAACTTCAGCACGGCTGGGAGTCAAACTATCAATCATGTTTTCAAGCATCTGAGTTGCTATAATAACAGGTATACGTGCTTTTTTCGAAAGCAACACCAGTTTCTTTTGTACAAGTGGCACCTTTTCTGCAGGAATCTCAACTCCTAAATCTCCTCTAGCGACCATTATTCCATCAGATAATTTAATTATGTCGTCCAAATTTTCTATAGCCTGAGGCTTTTCAATTTTTGAAATGATAGGAAAGACCTGTGGGCTATATTCTCTCATCAGTTTTTTCAATGCCAGCAGATCTTCTGCTCCTCGAACAAAGGATAAAGCAATCCAATCAACATCTTGGGTAAAGATAAACTTGGCATCTTCGATATCCTTTGGTGTTAAAGCCCCAATTGTCATGCGTGTATTTGGAAGATTAACACCTTTTTTCGATTCAAAATCACCCCCTTGTATGGTTTTGGCAGTTATTTTTTTTATTCGATCTGAACTGACTGCATGGAAAATAAGTTTTCCATCATTTATCAAGATGCGATCCCCGATTTCTACATCTTTAGCCAAATAGGGGTAATTGAGATAGGCCTTTTTAGAATTTCCAATGAAGGGCTTGTCTGTATAAAAATCAACCAAGTCACCAGTATTTAAGGTTGACCCAGGTTGGATTTGACCGATTCGAAGTTTTGGACCTTGCAGATCAGCCAAAATAGCCGAATGACAATGGTGTTTCTTGTCTAATTCACGAATCATTTCAATTTGCCTGGTGGCAACTTCATATGTGACGTGAGAAAAATTGATTCTAAAAACATTGGTCCCGGCCAAAATCATTTCTTCAAGAGTACTTATATCTCTAGTTGAGGGACCCAAAGTAGCTACAATCTTGGTTTTTTTAAAAAAGCTCATTACTCAAATATTAACAATCGTGGATTCTTTATTTGCATCATGGAAACCAAAAAGCTGAGCGTTACCCCTTGTATTTTCTTTAATTCAGATTCGAATATTTTGCCCCTAATTTGATCATGAAGTTTAATGAAAAAATCCACTTGCTTGAATTGTGTCAGTAAATATACTTTTTTAAACCAAGGGGTTTGCAAGTCTTTGAGCAGTTCAAGGGTATTATCTTCTGGGCTAAGCATTTGATCCAAATGATTAGAGAATATATATTCGGGTGGTGCATTCTCAGAGAATTGCCAACGATAAATGGGCCATCCTTTTTTCATTTCTCCCATTACGATATCGTCATCGGTACGGGCGAAATGACTATGCATTAAATAATTTATGTGGTAAACCAATTCAAATATTTCAAGTTGACTTTGTACAGCCACAAGCCAGAATTCTTCCGTAAACTCAAGTCTTAATCGTTCAGGTCTTTGCTGGGTATATTTTTTTTTGGGCACAACTACATTATGGATAGTTATTGAACTAAATCGTGAGTATTTTAGAGATTGATTACAAAATCTACGGATGCGTATTTCCCCAGAACTTCATTGATATAATAATCATGGGTATAGTGGTATCCTCTGTCAACAAATACTGCCCCAATTAGTGATTCAACTAAATTACCGTGAATGTTTTCACCGAGGCACATATGGTTGTTACCGGTTTGTAAGAAATCCGTCAGGTTCATTTTTTCCCCAATATGGTTTAGATGTTTTCTGCAGTTTATTTGATTATTCAACTCAGAAGCAGTACTTGTCGGTATGGACCCAAATCGAAAATAAATTTCTTGGGCGATTATGAGATTGATTATGGCATCGCCCAAAAATTCTAATCGCTCAAAATTTAAGGGATTGTCATCACAATCTTTGACACCGGCCACACCATGGGTAAAAGCCAGTTTATAGATGTTGAGGGTTTTAGAGTTTACCTTGAGATGCAGTTCCTTATTTAGTTGATTGATAAACCTTTTAGCGTTTAGTTCTTTATTCCTCTTCATGGATAAGCACAATCTATTCAAAAAAAATCATATGAAGTGCCATTTTAAAATTACCTATAACGGATCTTGTCCATATGGTTATATCTCATCGGCATTTTAATTATTTGATAGTCGGCTAAAAAGTGCAATGCAATTTGTTTCTACAACTATACTCAATTTTGTTGTACGGGTTTATAATAAACATTTGATAAATAAATAGTTAGGTAAGTGTAGTTACAATTTTTTTAAAAAAGAGAGAGCAGTAACTTCTTGAAATCATTATCGGGTTTTGATTCAAACTTGCGAAAATTAGTCTTCTTTGGATTAAACTGTTGTCAAAAACAAATACTTTGTTCACTTTATCTACCACTTCTAAGAAGTTCGTATGAGAACGATTAAACCTTCGGATTATGTCTTCATTTCTGACATCATGTCCACCTTCAACAACCCTTTTTTCACTCTGTCAATACAATCTTGAGAATTTAGAACTGTCAAAAAATAAATTCGTACGAGGTAACCAATCTTTATGGCTTCATCAATCAACCTCTTTTCTGTATTTCCTGATAGGGTAGTTTCAATAACAAATTCCATTTTTTGAAATAACAGCTCTTTTCGTCGAGAAATAGCCGTTTTTGATGCTTCCAGATCAGTGAGGGCATCCCTTGTTTTAATTTCATCGGGATTGATTATTGGCAAGGTATGATCAATATACTTTTTTTTTGAAATTAAAAATTTTATGAGGGTAGTTTTTCCTACACCATTAGGTCCAGCGACTATTGTCAGTGCAGACATTTACCTGTCTTTTCTCGGTGGTATTTCCTTAATCATGGTTTCTGTTTTTCCTTTGGTAATAACAATAAAACGTTTGCCATTCGGATACTCCTTAATTTTTTTACCTGGATACTCTAAGTCTCTGTAATAAATTGGAACTCCATTTGCTAAAGTTTTTTTTGCTCCCCAGTCAGCTTCCCTCTCAAGAGCTGGAATTATTATTTCATCATCCCAGGTTTTCATATATTTTAACGTTTGACATACGAAATTACACAATAATAATTTCATAGGTAATGCGCGAGTATCCCAAAATCTTTGTAAATAGGTAGAAAGTTGGCACAGAAATAATGTATATATTTCGTTTTATGTTTCTTTACATTAGACGGGGTAGTTCAATAAAATTTTTTGAAGTCCGTTACGGATACTGAACTTTAGCCGTAACTACACTGAAAACAGTAGAACCTTTCTTTTTAGGTAAATGGGGACTCGAACGAAATAAATACGGTTGAAAATCTCTTTCATCTATTTAAGATGGACATAATTGATTCTTTTGGTGATAGGTAAACACGATGAGCAAATCACAGACTATTCAGCAGATACTGAGTCTTTGATATAGGCCAATAACTTATGCTTCTCAACCATGGGGTTCAAAATGTACTGGATAGAGAAGGTTTGTACCGCATTATAGCCAAAATCTAGAAGAAGCCTACCCAATAACCCTTCCAAAAGCACTCTGTTTATTTGTTTTTTTTGAACTTTTCCCCATTTGATTGTTCTGGCGAGCTTCAATAAATTCAACTTTTTTCCAAAAAAATCGATCAGTTCATTACTACATAGGTGGTTTTTTAATTGACTCAATTCTCCCTCGTCCAAATTTCGAAACTCTTCGTAAAGCCACTCGGTACAAATCGTTTGGATTGTAACATGCCCCAAATGGATAAGATATTTATAGTCTAGATCAAGTTTTTTTTGATTTTCCAGATCAAATACTTTTAGATAATCTCCATGTTTTTCTAGTGGAATTTCAAGCTGAAACCCAGAGAAGATTTCTTGAAGAGGTTTGGGGAAGGATTTGTTTGTATGGGACTTTTTCTTTGGGTAAAGCCTCATAAATATCAATCAAGCTTTTTAAATACCAAGCAAGCATTGTGCCCTCCAAAGCCAAAGGTGTTGGACATGATATAATTTACTTTTCTGCTCTGTGCTTCGTTAAATGTGAAGTTAATCCGAGAATCAAAGGCCTGGTCAATAGTCTGGTGATTAATTGTCGGTGGAATGGTCTGGTGAAGAATCGACAGAATGCTCGCTATGGACTCTACCGCGCCTGCTGCACCCAGTAAATGACCAGTCATCGATTTTGTTGAATTCAAATTCATCGAATAGGTATGTTCTCCGAAAACTGATAGTATAGCATTTGCTTCAGCTACATCACCAAGTGGAGTAGAAGTACCGTGAGTATTTATCGAATCAATATCAGTTGTTTTGAGTCTAGCGTCCTTTAATGCGTTTTGAATTACCCTAATTACGCCAGAACCTTCTGGATGGGGAGCGGTCATATGATAAGCATCAGAAGAAAGACCAGCACCGACAAATTCTGCGTAAATCTTTGCCCCTCTCGCTTTGGCATGCTCATAGCTCTCTAAAATTAATGCCCCAGCACCTTCACCCAGTACAAATCCGTCCCGTTCTTTATCATAAGGTTTGGAAGCCCCAGCTGGATCATCGTTTCTGGTAGAAAGAGCATGCATGGCATTAAAGCCCCCGATACCGGTATAGGTCACCGTGGCTTCGGATCCACCTGATAAAATCAAGTCCGAATAGCCCCATCTGATGTAGTTTAGGGCATCAATTAAGGCATGGGAAGAAGATGCACACGCTGAGTGGGTAGCAAAATTAGGTCCCCCAAATCCATATTTTATTGAAATCAGGCCAGGAGCAATACTAGTAATCATTTTTGGGATTAGATAGGGATTGAACCTCGGAACCTTTCCGTTTTCAGTAAATCGGATCAATTCATTTTCAAATGTTCCCAAACCACCTATTCCTCCACCCCAAATGACTCCACAATTGTCTTTATCCAACTTGTTAAGATCAATTCCCGAATCCTTAATGGCCTGATCGGAAGCGATCATTGCCAATTGGCAAAAACGATCCATCTTTCGAGCATCTTTTCGATCAATGAAATTATGAACGTCCAGATTCTTTACTTCGCAAGCAAATCGGGTCCTGAACTTTGAGGCATCAAAGAGAGTGATGGGAGCTGCTCCACTTACCCCAGATTCCAATCCTTCCCAGAGACTTGAAGAATCATTTCCTATTGGGGAAAGCACACCCAAACCGGTGACAACAACTCTTCTTGAGGTCATGGTATTATTTGGCTTGCTCTTTGATGTAATTGATGGCTTGTTCTACTGTGGCAAATTTATCAGGTTGGTCATTGGCAATTTGAATGTTGAATTCTTTTTCAAATTCCATTACTAGTTCGACGATATCTAATGAATCGGCTCCAAGATCGTTGGTAAACGAAGCATCTGGTACTACTTCACTTTCATCGACACCGAGCTTGTCGACTACTATTGCTTTAACTCTTTCTGTAATGTCAGACATAATAATTATTATTTAGACAAATTTATAAACTTTATTGTAAGATATATGCAAATTGTAATTTTGCCCTCTCCAAATTTATGTTAAGATTTTTTAAAAGGTGAACCCCATGTCCAAGATCGTGCTCTTTGCGTCAGGAAACGGAAGCAACGTTTTTCGAATATGTGAGTATTTCAAAGATAACCCCAAGGTTAAAATAGAACGTCTTTTTTGTAATAATTCTAAGGCTGGAGTGCTTCGAGTAATTGAACCATATGGTATTAAAGCAGAAATTTTTTCTAGATCACAACTCCATGAGGGCGAGCTAATGGGGAAACTTAATTTAATTTCACCTAAGCTGATTGTACTAGCGGGGTTTTTGCTCAAAATCCCTGAAAATATTGTAACCAAGTATAAACAGAAAATTGTTAATATTCATCCCAGTTTATTGCCTAAGTTCGGAGGTAAAGGAATGTATGGGATCAATGTCCATCAGGCTGTAAAAGATAGCGGTGATTCCAAAACCGGGATATCCATACATTGGGTTGATAACCAGTATGATTCTGGAGACATAATTTTTCAAAAGTCGGTAGAGATAAATCCGGAGGAAACACCCGAACAAATTGCTCAGAAAGTTTTAAAACTAGAGCACTATTATTACCCTAGTGTGATTCATGCTTTGGTTGAAGATCTTCCTTATGACTGGTAAAATAACGATATATACTGATGGCGGTTGTGAAGGAAACCCTGGTATAGGGGGTTATGGAATTATCATGGAATATAACGATGGGAATAAGATAATTTCTAAGGAATTTTATCAGGGATATGAAATGACCACAAACAATCGTATGGAATTACTTGCCGTAATTGTTGGCTTAGAGAAAATAAAAAAGGAAAATCAAAAAGTACAGATATTCTCAGATTCAAAATATGTTGTAGACCCTGTAGCAAAACAATGGCTATTTAATTGGGAGAAAAAGTACTTTGCCAAAGGTGGAAAACCTAGAATAAATGCTGATTTGTGGAAAAGATTTTTGCTGGTGTATCGTAAGCATCAGGTAAAAATTGAATGGGTCAGAGGCCACGATTCAAATCCGAGAAATGAAAGATGTGATCATCTGGTTGCAATAGCGAGAAAAGGAGAATTATTAATTGATAAAGGATTCCCTCCCATTTAAATTCGAATAAGCTCTTTTGAAGTTTTCATTTCACATTGCACAATTTAATGAAGGGGGTAAAGTTTTAGGACTTTTTAAGTTTGACAAGCTTGTAGGTTATACCATTTACACATTAAAGTTGCTCACAGAAAATTTAATGCCTAAGTTGTTTAGCACTAGAGTAAATACATAAACTTATTGAGCAATATAGTGTTCGTTACGGTATTATTCATCATCAGAAACCGATATTGTTTCATGTTAGTAGGAAATAATCAATTGAAAATAATGTATAAAAAATCAGAGTCTAAATCAATGAACAATCTATACCAAGTAGGAATTTAACGTAATCTAATGGCTATACTTGTTAATTTTGTTGGGTGAAAAGGGGGGTAATAGTTCTTGGTTCGGTTGCTTATGATGATATTCAGACCCCCTATGGTAGAGTGAGTAAAGTATTAGGGGGAAGTGGATCCTACATAGGGGTAGTTGCTTCTTATTATGATATATTTTGTTCTTTGGTTTCAAAAGCCGGCAGAGATTTTTCCGATCAGGATCGTTTTTTTCTGGAAAAATCAGGAGTGGACCTGCAGAATTTAGAAATTGATGGTAGTGATAACACCTTATTCTGGAGTGGTGTTTACGACCAGGATAACATTAATCGTCACACCAGAGAGACCAAAATAGGAGTATTTAATCATTTTGATCCGGACATTTCTAAACAATTGTCAAGTCCCTATGCCCTTATTTTGGGAAATATTGATCCAGTAATTCAACTAAAGGTTTTAGAAAAGTTTTCTTTAAAACCCAAGATCACTTTATTAGATACCATGGATTATTGGATTCAAAACCGATTAGATTCATTAATGGAGATAATTCAAAAAGTAG
This sequence comes from Flavobacteriaceae bacterium bin25, assembly GCA_002238525.1. GTDB lineage: Bacteria > Bacteroidota > Bacteroidia > Flavobacteriales > Flavobacteriaceae > Bin25. Next base: position 14,493 of record MPMN01000043.1, on the reverse strand, counting down.
ATATATTGTCTATCAATAACCAAGAAGCCTATAATCTCACAAAGAAGCATCATCCAAAAGATGCTGCTAGTGAACTATTGAAATTGGGGGTGAAATTTGTGATCATCAAATTAGGTGAATATGGATCCTTTATTTATTCGGGAGACAATTCATTTTATATGCCTTGTTACCCCATTAGTGTAGCCAAAGATCCTACGGGGGCTGGGGATTGTTTTCTTGGTGGTTTTGCCGGTTATTTGACCCAGACCGGAGAAAATAGTTTTGATAACATGAAGCTAGCTATGCAACATGGAACAGTAATGGCCTCTTTTATAGTGGAAGACTTTGGGTTAAAAAACTTAAGTCAGTTAAATAAAGAAAATTTCTCGGAAAGATTCCAATATCTAACGAAATTGATCCAAACCTCAAAGCCACCTAAATCTGTGCTATAATGAGTGATTTTATGAAACATGAATGTGGACTGTCTTTAGTTCATCTCAAAAAGCCATTAACCTTTTACAAACTGAAATACGGGAGTGTTTCTTATGGGTTGAATAAGATGTATTTGCTCATGGAAAAACAGCACAATCGAGGCCAAGACGGTGCCGGATATGCAAGTATAAAGATTGACATGCGGCCCGGACAGAGGTATATAAGCAGAGTTCGTTCAATAGAATCGCATCCTATAGCAGATATCTTTAAGCGAATCAATCAGAGACTTGAGGAACTCTATCAAACCCAACCAGAATTGTGGTATGATATAGAAAAACTCAAATCCACTGTTCCTTATTTGGGTGAAGTTATGCTCGGTCATGTTCGATACGGGACTTATGGGTCCAATAAGATTGAAAATACTCATCCATTTTTACGTCAGAACAATTGGAAACACAGAAATCTCATATTGGCCGGGAATTTCAATATGACCAATGTGACTCAACTTTTTGACAATTTAGTCAATCTGGGGCAACATCCCAAAGAGCGAGCAGATACAGTAACAGTACTTGAAAATATAGGTCATTTTCTTGATGAAGCGGTGGAGAAGATTTATAAAACCCTTAAAAGTGAGGGCGTTTCAAAATCCAATGCATCGGAGTTAATAGCACAGAGGTTAAATATCGCCAAACTGCTCAGAAAAGCTTCAAAGTATTGGGATGGAGGATATGCTATTGCTGGTCTATTGGGTCATGGAGATTCTTTTCTTTTAAGAGATCCCAATGGTATTCGACCGGCCTTCTATTTTTCTGATGACGAAATGACTGTTGTGGCTTCAGAAAGACCTGCGATCCAAACCGCATTTAATATTCCGTTCGAAAAGATAAAAGAGGTTCTCCCGGGTCATGTTTTGGTGACTAAAAAAAATGGAGACACTTCAATGGAGAGGGTTCGTGATCCAGGTCAGATACTTTCATGTTCTTTTGAAAGAATTTATTTTTCAAGGGGTGGAGATGCTCAAATATACAAGGAGAGGAAAAAGCTCGGAAGCTTTCTTTTTCCGGAGGTACTAAAGAGAATCAACGGTGATTTAGAGAACACAGTTTTCTCATATATACCTAATACCTCTGAAACATCATTCTATGGCATGATTGAAGCTGCTCAGCAATACATCAATTCGGTTATCAGAGAAAAGCTTAATGCCGGTGAAAAAGTCAACTTGGAAGAAATTGAGGCGATCTTAAAACTCAATCTTCGTATCGAAAAGATAGCCATAAAGGATGCCAAGCTCAGAACTTTTATTGCTGAGGACCAATCTAGAGATCAGTTGGTAACCTATATCTATGATGTGACCTACGGAATTTTAAAACCATCTGATACTTTGGTCATCATTGATGATAGCATAGTTAGGGGTACTACATTACAGAAAAGTATATTGATGATGCTTGACCGATTAAGTCCAAAAAAAATCATAGTGCTTTCTAGTGCTCCACAGATTCGATATCCAGATTGTTATGGAATTGACATGGCTAAAATTGGCCAATTTATTGCCTTTAAAGCTGCTTTAGGTCTCCATAAGGATAGAGGTACATATGTTGACGTAACGACTCGAGTATATAACTTATGTCGAAAATCATTGTCTCAAAAAGGTCATATCAAAGAAAATTACGTGAAGGAGATTTACAAAGCCTTCAGTTCTGAACAAATATCTCATAAGATTGCTTCGATGGTTAAAGCGGATGACATCAAAGCAGATATTGAAGTTGTTTTTCAGAGACTAGAAAATCTTCATAAATCCTGTCCAAATCATCTTGGGGATTGGTATTTTACGGGTAACTATCCAACAAAGGGGGGAAATAGGGTTGTCAATCAAGCGTTTGTAAACTTCTATGAAGGCAAATCGCAAAGGTCTTATTAACCGTCTGTATCCAGAGAAGATGTTGTTTTATTACCGTAGTGAAATAATTGGCCTTGGTCAATCTTCCAGAAGGGATTCTCTCCTTTTTGCTACGGTATCCCAGTTGATAAGGTTAAAAAACGCGGATATATAGTCGGGCCGGCGGTTCTGATAATTTAGGTAATAGGCATGTTCCCATACATCAAGACCCAAAATCGGTGTGCAATTGCAACCAACTCCCGGCATAAGAGGATTATCTTGATTGGGACTAGAACAGATGCATAATTCTCCTTTATTTGAAGAACATAACCATGCCCATCCAGAACCGAATACCGTGGCTGCAGTATTGGAAAAAGTATTCTTGAATGAATCAAATGAGCCGAATTTTTTATTGATTTCATTGAGCAAATCTCCACTTGGAACATTTTCTGAACCAGTTGGTGGTCTCAGGATTTGCCAAAACAGATTGTGGTTGTAATACCCTCCTGCGTTATTTCTTAGGGGTTTATTATCTAGGTTGAGGTTTTTTAGAATTTCTTCTATAGATTGCCCTTTTAGATCAGTATTGTCAAGAGCAGCATTGAGCTTAGCAGTATATCCAGCATGGTGCTTGGTATGGTGGATTTCCATTGTTTTGGCGTCGAAATGGGGTTCTAGTGAACCGTAAGAATAGGGTAAATCAGGTAGTTCGAATGGCATAATGAATCAATTTTAAATCTGACTGCTAAGTTACAAATTATCTGAACTCTAAAGGAGTATAATTTATGGGTAGTCCAGTTCAATGTTTTGAGATTTTAAATTATAGTACTTGGGGTTTTAAAGAGGGGGGATCTCACTATCAATGTAAATAGAAATCAGTGATCCAAACGGCTCTCTTTAATTTTTGTCTTCTTCAGTGTGGTTTACCAATGCACACTTATTACAATGTACAATCAATCTGAAATATAGACTGATTATTTTAGATTGTAGTATTTTAGCGGAGTTGGGAGATAATTTCAAATGTAATATGAGAGAAATCAAAAGGCTTGATGGGCGATAGATGTTTTAAAAACCAATGAACAAGTCACCTTCGAGATTTCAAATAATCAACGCTTCTGCCGGATCAGGTAAGACATCTGCAATAGCTAAGGCTTATCTATATAGATTATTGAGCAGTAAAGACAAGTATCCCTTTAAAAAGCAATTGGCATTGACTTTCACCAACAAGGCAGTCAATGAAATGAAAACTCGAATCCTAGATCATTTAGCTGAATTTGCAGCTGGACAAAAATTAGACGGTTATGTTGCAAAAGATCTCTGTAATTGGTTGAACATAAATCCATCAGGATTAAAATATAAGTCAGAGAATATACTCAAAGGCATTCTCAAAGATTATGGTTCCTTCCAAGTTATAACCCTTGACAAATTCACAAATCGCATTGTTCAGATTTTTTCTCGGGATCTGAAACTACCTCAAAATTTCAATATAGAATTAGATAGCAAGAAAATGTTTAGCGATATCGTAGATGAAATGGTTTGGGAAGTATACAAAGATGCAGACAATGATTTGACTAAAAAATTTAGATTCTATTGCCAAGAATTAAGTACCAGAAATGAAAGTTGGGATCAATTGACTCCAATAAAAAATCTATGTAATGAGATCTATAGTGAAAATGATTACCAATATATTGATAAGCTGAAGTCTATTTCTGAAGATGATTTAACGGAAATAGAAAAAAAACTGACAGAAAATAGAAAAGTTCTTCAAGAAAACATGATTCGACTGATAGATCAGATTGTGATCTATCTGAGAAATGAAACCTTTACACTCAAAGCACACCAATTGAAATACTGTGTAGATAGTTTTGATGTTAAAAAAAGAGAATTAATCCGAGCAAAGTCATCGAATGTAAAATACTTTCTTCCTCTTCGTCGCTATAAGGAGCTAAGTGGGTCAAGTGAATTCCTTAGACTCTTTGATAAATTTAAATGCCTAGCTCTATTCTTTACCCTTCATAATAAAATTTTAAAAAACTGGGGTCCTTTTTCTATGCTTCAACTATTGGCAAAGACAATCAGAGAATTTCAACACACCAAAGGAACCATGCTATTGGGTGAACTCAATCAGAAAGTTAGTCAGGTAGTGAAAAATTCCCCAACTCCATTTATTTATGAACGTTTTGGAGAAAAATACAAGCACTATTTCATTGATGAATTCCAAGATACTTCTATAATGCAATGGAATAATCTTATACCATTAATAGAAAATTCTCTTGAACCTCAAGATGACCAATACAGCGATTCTGAACAACATGACAATCATGACGGAAGTTTGTTGTTGGTTGGAGATCCCAAACAAGCAATTTATGGTTGGCGCGGGGGTAAAAGTGAGCAGCTAATTGATATGGCTGAAAAAAAAGTAAAGCCATTTAAAGAAGAACAAAAGGTTGACAATCTGGAAACTAATTTTCGTAGTGCGGATCAAATTATAAAGTTTAATAATGCCATGTATAAATTGGCATCAGAAATTTTTCTTGACCCACATTTTAAATCAGTCTATGCAGAGGGTTATGAGATGAGCGGTGCAACTCAAAAGTACAATGATAAAAAAGGGGGTTACATCTGTGCCGAACTCATCAGACCGACAAAAGGAAAATCCCAAAAAGGTTCAGAATCAACAACTAAATATCACGGTAATTCTTCTAAAGCAAAATCTATAGAGGACCAGCCTCAAAATTTAAAGAATTATACTCTGGCGGATTCTGAAATTGGTTTTTCTAAATCAGATGATGATCAAAAAACGGATAACAGCGGTCCGAGCTGTTCCCAAAGTTCTACAGATACATCAGACATACCTAGTCAAATAAAACGATTAGAACTTGAAGAAAACCAATATGAAGGGAATAATATTGACCCCCTTTGTATAATTAAAACTGCTAAGGCCATCTATCAGTCCAGACAGCAAGGCTATGGATTTTCTGAAATAGCAGTATTAATTAGAACCAATTTACAAAGCACCAAAATAGCCCAAAAATTATCGGATTATGGTATTCCTTTTATTTCGGAAGGTTCTTTGAAACTTGAAAACTCTTCTGAGGTGCTGTTCATCATTGATTTGTGTGAACTATTGGTCAGCGAAAACGAAAGGACGATCCACAAAAAAATAGCGGAAAAATTATGGTATCACCTCATGTCTGAAGCTCAAGAGGTAGAATATCACGAATTTGTCACTAAATTAATTGATCAAACTAGTGATGAACCTGAACCAAATGTGCAGTGGGGTAGATTAAGTTCTCAAGAATTTTTCAAAAGAATTAAATCTCAGTGTGGGTTTAATTTTTCTTGGTACGAATTTAAATACCTAGGGCTGTATGAATCGATAGAATATGCAATTTCAAAATTCGATTTTCTTCATTCACAGAATCCAGCTTTGGCCTATTTCTTAGAAGATGTTTTTGAATTTTCAGCCAATAATGATGTTTCGATCTATGAATATCTAGATCATTGGGAATTCAAAAAATCCGAGCTTTCTTTTGAACCGAACGTCCAAACAGATTCAGTTACTCTATTGACTATCCACAAAGCAAAGGGATTGGAATTCCCTGTAGTGATCATCCCTTTTTGCACGCACAATTTTTTGCCGCAAACAAACAGTTCAGCATGGTCTCCAGTAAAATCAGACCAGAAATTGAATATATCGTTGGATAAAGTTTGGCTTCCGGTATCTCAAGATTTAGAAAATTTTCAACTTTTCAAAGTAAAATCTCCATACAAGTCAAACTACGCAATCAATTCAATAAGTTCTTTTTATGAGGATTTGAATTCTAAGACGCTAAATGAAGAGATGAATAATTTTTACGTTGGGACAACTCGTGCAGTTGAAGCTCTTTTCTTATTTACCAAATTCATTCCAGAAGGAAACTTGGAAAGCGATGATAGGAAGCCATCCTTGGAATGGTTGATCAATATCTTCTTTAGACAGTCAAATGAGTTCAGTCATGTTGCCCGAGAGAATGCGGATATTTATGAGATAGGAATGCTCAAGAAGATCACAAAAGAAGGAGCAGAAGACAAGGAATCTGTGGTATGGCAACCCCAAGTCAATCCCATTGAAATAAATATAAACACATCCTTAAAGTGGCGGGATAGAATCGCCCACCAAACTGATTCAAAATCAATTGCATCAATAGAATCCGGAAATATCTTGCACCAAATTCTTCAGGATATCATAGGACCTCAGGATATTGATAAAGCTATTGAAGCCAATAAAGAATGGTTTGTTGATAACCGAAAACTAGAGCATCAAACTCGTGAAGTAGTCAAGAAAATAGTCAATCATCAAGAGTTGTATTCATTTTTTTATTTAGAGGATTCATCCGTGGTGCATTGTGAAGTTGGAATATTAGATAGAGATAAAAGAATCAAACCGGACCGAGTTGTAGAATTTGATGAAAAAATTGTAGTTATAGACTACAAGACAGGCAAAGCCATTAAAAGTCATCAAGAGCAAATTGAAAGTTATGGTCAAAAGTTAGAGCGGATGTTTTGCAGACCAGTTGAAAAATATCTTGTATATATCGATTTCAAAAAAGAAAGGGTTGATGTAGAAAAAGTCCAAAGCTCAACTACCTGATGGAAACATTTTTAAATAGGGTGGTGAAAGGGATTTTAAAGAATCAATCAAAATACCCTTTGACAAGATGCCGATTTATTCTTCCCAATAGCACGGCTGTCCGTTATTTCAGGCAGAGTCTTGCCAAGAAAATAGATAGGCCAATTTTCGATAATAATATCATGACTTTTGAGCGTTTTGTGCTCAATGAAGTTGGGTATGATAGAATTAATCAAATTCAGTTATTGTATCGCTTTTACGAAAAGTATAAACGATATGCTGATAAAACCGAACGGTTCAGAGGCCAAACAAAGCCTGATGAGTTTAATGAATATTTAGGATGGGGGTCAATGATACTAGGAGAATTTGATGAAATTGATGCTCATGGTAAGTCTGTCAAATGTATTTTCTCTTATCTGCATGAAATGAAGAAGATAGAAAAGTTTTTAGATTCCGAGAATAGTGCATATAAAAAAGCAGTTACTGATTATAAAGACTTCAGTCTTCATTTGATTTCAGCATACGAAGATTTGGTCGAAGATTTAAAGTCAAATAAATTGGCATACATTGGAATGGCGGTGAGAGAGTTTTCGAAGGATGAGAATATTGAGGCTTATATTGAAGAGAATTCAAACAAGCACCATTATTTTATAGGTTTAATGTCTCTTAAAGCAGCTGAGGAAGCCATTATAAAAAAAATCCTAAATGTAGATATGGCAACGGTTTACTGGGATATTGACAAGAGTTTCTTTGATGACAAAGACCATCCGGCAGGTCATTATCCTCAACAGTATATCAATGGATGGGATTATTTTAAAAAACATCCAAAACCAACTTTGGAGAATTTTTTCAATAGAGAAAAAAACATACACATTGTTGGATTGCAAAAGGGTATCTCTCAGGTAAAATTTGCTGCACAGATCATTGAGAACAATAGCGATAAAGATAGCAGAACAGCGTTGATTTTGGGGGATCAATCACTATTGATTCCAGCTCTTTCGGCAGTTTCTTCTATTGAAGTAAAATGGAATGCAAACACAGGATATTCCCTAACTAATACAGAGGTTTATACATTTTTTTCTCGTTTACTAGAAATGCATCAAGGGTTTGATGGTAAACATTACCGTTATGACTCGGTATTAAGATTGTCCAAAACTTGTTATTTAAGTAAAATATTTCAGTCCTATCGATTCAATTTAATCAGATTACTTGAATCATTGAAGAAAAATCATATCAGAGTCATCAACCTGGAGTCAATAAAGAAATTGGATGAGAATGCTAAGTATTCTGGAGAAAAATCCTTGTATGGTTTGTTTTTCGATCCACTAAAAGGCTCTAATTCCATAAAACAACTTCAAGCAATGGTGGATATTTCTGAGTTTTTCTTCAGCCAAGGTTTACCTACCTTGAAATTAAAAAAAGATCCCAAGGCTGATTACTTTCAGAGGTTTAGAAAATTATTTCAAGAAATCCTGCAACTCGAAAAACAGAATGGATATATACAAAAGTTGTCGGATTTAAAATTTCTCTTACGTCAGCTGGTAGCCGAAGAAACGGTTGAATTTAGGGATGTAAAAGATCCCCAAGTGCAGATAATGTCATTATTGGATTCTCGATTGCTAGATTTTGATCAGGTGATTATCACCAATCTCAATGAGGGGACTTTACCCGGTGGAATAAAGTCTGGCCAATGGATACCTAATGAAATCAGACGCTTGCCAGAATTTAAACTGGATACCTATATCGAAAAAGATTATCTCTATAGTTATCACTTTTTTAGAGTAATTCAAAGGGCATCAGAGGTTTATTTGCTCTATAATAAAGATTCAAGCGGATTTAGTCCGGGTGAAAAAAGTCGTTTGATTAGGTATTTAGAGTATTTTCCTAAAAAAAACCATAAAATCAACTATCCATCTATTGGTTCAAAAGATCCCAAACCTCCTTTACAAAAAACAATCAAAAAGAATGACCAGATAGTATCCATAGTTGAAGACTTACTTTTTGAAAAGGGTATTTCCTATACCGGTATTTCAGAATATCTCAAGAATCCTTCAACATTTTATGACTTGTTTGTTCTAAAGGTTAAGGAACTTCCATCCACTGATTTTACTATTGATGCTATGAATCGAGGAAATGTGATACACAGAGTATTGGAGAGTCTCTTCAAAAGATTTGTGGGGCAGTACATGACTATACACTATTATGATGATATGATTAAAGAATTGGAAGATGCGGTTTACCAAGCTTATCGTGAAGAGTATGGGGGAGATAAAACAAGTAAAGGAATCAATTACTTGTTCTTAGAAGTAACCACTCAGCATCTAAAAAATTATCTTGAGTCAGAAAAGAAGCAGATCAAGAACGGGCAAAGCATAAAAATTCTGGCAATAGAACAGGAGTTCGGGTATGATGTGAAAGTACCGTTTGGTATAAATGAGCGTACTAGGAGACCTTATTTATTAAAAGGCAAAATTGATCGTATAGATTTGATCACTGAAAAAGGTTACCAAACTTTACGGATTATTGATTACAAATTAGGACAAGGGGCAATCGGAAAAGTTGATATAGAAAAAATATTTGAGGGTAATGCCACTTATTCTGATTACTATAAGCTGCAGTTGGTTTTTTATGCTACTTTATGTAAATATGGTTTAATGAGTGAACAATTGACTAGATATGGACATCGTTCTTTTGAAACTAAGGAAACGCCTGGCCCTTTGGGGTTGGTTCAAAACCAGACTTCTACTGCACTATCTAGTATTGACATATGGGAATACATAGATAAGGATCAGGTTCAATTTGGAGATATATCTTTTAAAAGACATTACCCCAGATTTGAAGCACTAGGATACCCAGTAACAAACAGGGTAGACAAGTCCCCAACTACGCTCAGAGATTTTTTAACCGAATTTGATCAAAGACTAAATGATTTATTAGCTGAAATTATCAATCCAGAAATTGATTTTGAATTCCGTGAGAGCTTGGTAAACTATCCCAAAAGGTTATAGAGTCGCTGATGGTATTACTGTTTATTTTGTTGAGCAGATTGGCGACTAATTTTCAATGATTGCTTAGATTTCGTAATAAATAACTGCGTACAATCGAACATAAAGTCAATTGAAAAAGAGTGGGTTTTAGGTCTTGAAAATATTTTTAAAAAAGACCAATAAAAGTGTAACATTTATTCTTCTCATTCGTATTATATGTGAGCAACCATTAAATAGTATAATCATGAAGACTCAAACACACACAAGATTTTTCACCCACTCATTGGTGACACCATCTTACAACAGAAGAGCGAACCGAAGAAATCTTCGTTTTAACAGAAGCAACACAAGACTAAACTCTGCGATAATTTAATTATCAAGCAGTTGTTTGAAAGGTGGGTCTCTTTTTGTTAAGTTCAATAGTGTTGATATAGCAGGGTTTAAATAAACCATAAAAGAGACTCCAACAGCTAGGGGTTCGTTCTTGAAAATCACATTTAAAAGACTAGCAACAATGCTAGTCTTTTTTTTTGTTTAACTAAAGGTAGTTATTTGATAAAGAAAGACCAAAGTCGGTGAATTGAGGCAATATTTACCCCTATTTTATAGGCATTGAAAATTGTTTTTTTGTGAAACAATTCATCTGAGTACGTTGCGGATAAACTTCCAAAAATCAATAAAACACGTCCATAGGCGGATGTGGCCTCAAAGAGAATATTTCAAATGATTTTAGTCGTTGTTCATACGCAATCTCTATTATCAACAATCAAGTTGTTGAATTGTATTTATTGTATTGTGGGTTCGGTTAATGGAGCAATAATAATACTATCCATGTTTTCAGTGTCCAATTCCTTTAGGTTGAGGGAATCTTCTTTGACTCTATTTATTTCGGAAAATGTAGCTTCAATGCGTGCCATTAAAGCATTGTAGGAAGTAAAAAATTGACTGAGTGCTATTTCTAGTGAATCCGGACGATATGATCGTATATAGAAAATCGATTTTTGAGCCAAAGCTCTAACTAATGCCATCCGGCTACGAATTGCTACAGTATCAAACCCTTCGGGAAAAACTGATTCCTCCATTTCTTCTAAATGTTTATCGACATCAAGTAGATATTGATCGGCTGCTTTAGGGTCAAGACCCAATAAATCCAGAATAGATTCTTCTAAATCTATTAAATCTTCCCATTGCTCTTCTAGCTGGGATTCTTCATAAAAGTCGCTTGAAATTTTATTTATTTCATGTTGTATTAGTATTCGTTCTTGAGTTATGGAATCTGTATTTTCATTGACAGTTTCAACTTTATCAGATTTGTTACGTTCAAGACAACCTACTAAAAGGAAAATCAAAAGTGGAGATAATCTATAAGACATTGATGCGAATATAATTGATAAACTGAGAGTACTACTACGAGTAGGTGCAAAAATCTTACTGAATTGTTTAATTCTACGCTATACTTGCAATGAATGGTTTTTTAAGAGCAATAATTTACTCGTAAATTGCGTTAATTTACCAAAGATTGATTATCCCCGTTTCAAAAGACTTTTTTTCGATGAAAATATGGGTTATTACCACCTCCTTGGTTATAATATTTTCATTGAACCTTCTTTGGGTGAATGGACAGTCTGTGGATGAATATTCGGACTTAGAAGATAAGAAAATACTTCTAGTTTACGGGGGTTGGGAGGGTCATCAGCCAGAAAAATTTGCTGGGATTATTACCCAGTGGTTAGAGGAACAAGGGGGCAGAGTTATTGTTTCAAACTCCACTCAAATATATACCAATCAAGATTTGATCAATAGTGTTGATTTGATTATCCAGAGCATTACCATGAGTGAACTTAAAAAAAATGAGTCTCGTGGTCTTTTGAAGGCAGTGAAATCGGGGGTTGGATTTGCTGGATGTCATGGTGGTGCTGGAGATGCCTTTCGTTCTGATACTGAATATCAATATATGGTGGGCGGTCAATTTGTTAGTCACCCCGGTGGTCAATTGGAATACCAGGTTCAAATTGTAGATTCACTTCATTCTATCACAAGAGGAATTAAGGACTTTTCAGTACATACGGAGCAGTATTATATGCATATTGATCCCAATAATACTGTACTAGCTACAACCCATTTCACTTCTGATCATCACCATTGGATTCAGGGTACCGTGATTCCTGTTGTGTGGATTAAACATTATGGAAAAGGACGTGTATTTTATAGTTCTTTAGGTCATGCACCAAAAGATATCACCCATCTGCAATCTTGGAAAATCCTTACAAGGGGGATAGAATGGGCTGCAAATAGTAAGTCCGATGAGCATCTGAATCTAGTTTCTCCGATATATCAAAATAGAAATCAGTAATTTCCAATTTTCGTATTTGCCATCATTTATTAGATACTCAATGGGAAAGAATCGTATGGTAGATATCTACTCAAAAGGTGTCTTTATATACTTTAAATAGATAATCAATAAAATACAGATTAATGAATGTCTATTGGGTATATAGCATAAAACATATGAACGGAGAGTCTATCGTGAAACTAAAAAAGATTTGAATTAAAATGAGTAAGAAAGTAATTGTCATTGGTTCTGGATTTTCATCACTTTCAGCTGCTTGCTATCTCGCCAAAAGTGGGTTTGAGGTGACTGTATTGGAAAAACATTCAACTCCAGGGGGGCGTGCTCGGGTACTTAAAAAAGAGGGATTCCAATTTGATATGGGACCATCATGGTATTGGATGCCAGATATATTTGATACTTTTTTTAAAGACTTTGATAAATCAACCGAAGACTATTTCAAGCTACATAGATTAGACCCTGCATATAGTGTTCATTTTTCCGATAATCGCCAGATTACAATCGGTAGTGGATTAGAGAAGATCATCTCTTCATTTGAGAAATATGAACCTGGTAGCCGGCATAAACTTGAAAAATACATGAAATCTTCTCATCGGAATTACCAGATTGCCATGAGTAAAATTGTCTACCGTCCTTGTTTGACCATTTTTGATCTACTCACACGGGAAACGATTCTCAATGCGAAGTATTTTATCCAAAACATAAAAAAATCTGTTTATCGAACCTTGAAAAATCCTGATTTGAGACTAGTACTACAATTCCCATCATTATTTTTGGGTGCTATGCCTTCTCGCACTCCCTCGTTTTTCAATTTTATGAACTATGCTGATTTCGGATTGGGGACATGGTATCCTGATGGAGGTATTGGCAGTGTGGTTGAGGGTATGGTAAAGTTGGCCAAGTCTTTGGGTGTTGAGTTTAAATTAAATGCTAGTGTACAACAGATAACAGCAAATTATAATGGTGAAGTATCTGGTGTCATTGTTAATGATTCTTATTTAAAAACTGATATAGTAGTTTCCGGTGCCGATTATCGACATACTGAAATGCTCTTAGAAAAAAAATATAGGATGTATTCAGCAAAATATTGGAGCAAAAGAGTGTTTGCCCCATCGGCCTTATTATTTTACATTGGTTTTGATCGAAAACTTGATGGGGTCACCCATCATGCTCTTTTTTTTGATGTCGATTTTGAAACGCACATACAATCGATTTATTCAAATCCTAAATGGCCGGAAAACCCTTTATTTTATGCTAATTTCCCTACTGTTACTGATTCGAGTATAGCACCTTCAAAAAAGGAATCGTGTGTTTTGTTGGTCCCCATTGCTACTGGTTTAGAATCTGATGAAAAGCAGCACCAGAGAATCTTTGGTCAGATAATGGATAGAATGGAAAGCCGATTCGGTTTATCCTTAAGAAAACACATCTTATTCAAAGAAGTTTACAGCATTGATGATTTTAGGAGGGATTATTCTTCTACTGAAGGAAATGCCTATGGTTTGGCCACAACTTTGAATCAAATTGCACATAGGAGGCCTAAATTCAAGTCCAAAAAACTAAAAAATCTTTATTTCACAGGTCAGCTGACTGTCCCTGGGCCTGGTGTCCCTCCGGCCTTGATTTCAGGAAAAATTGTAGGTCAATATATAGCCAAAATGGAAGAGATGGGGAGTTAAAAAATATTTGGATGAGGGATTGTAAAACTTAATCAAAAGCATTTGTAGGTTGATTTTGAACAGTGAAAATATCTAATAAAAACTGAAAATCAAGCTAATATTAAATTAATCGGCTCTAATCACTTTGTTGTGGAATCGGTAATAATGAAACAAAAAGGTTTAACTATATGAGACCTTTGCACTAAATTTCAGTAATAGCATTAGAATATGTGAATTAATTGAGTTTAGAAAATTATTTGACATTGACTTAAAATACTTGTATAATTCAACTTATTGTTGTATCCTGGATCTCGCAATGCGTTTCAAATCTTATCATTCCAAACCAATGAGTTTTTTCGAACCACACCAAACTAGGAGTGCCTCTTCAACGAGCCAATTTTTCAAACAAATCAACACCATCATTGACTGGAAACCAATCGAAGAGTATCTAGTCAACCATTATAAGCCCGGTAAAAAGCAAAGAGGTCAAAAAGCCTATCATCCGATGATCCTATTTAAAATGCAGTTGATTTCGGTATGGTATGGTCTTTCAGATGTTCAAACAGAAAACTTGACTATGGATTGTATCAGTTTTTGTC
>MPMN01000117.1 GCA_002238525.1 Flavobacteriaceae bacterium bin25 | reverse complement strand
GCCTGCCCATCAATCTTTGGTATAACTTCACATAGTTTACCTAATCGCTTCATTGACATAACAACAAGAAAAACATAGATTTGATAGGACAAATATATACAAAATTCACAGGATAATTCTCTAGCTAATTCGGATAAAATAACTTGTTCATCTATAGGTCAATGTCTAATACCACAACGATACCTTAAGGCAAGTTTGTCATACATATGTATTGTATTTGTTAGGAGTATCTATTTCACAAGAAATTAGAGATGAGTAATTCTTTAAACCTGACTTTCGGGTCAAAATACGCCCAAAACCCCTACCAGGCCTGAAAAAGATGCCATTTCCAACTGTTACTTTACTGGACACATTTTTTTCTGATCAATACCAATAAGTTCTAATGCTCTCCGTTGAATCTCCGTTGCCTGAGACATTACATGAATCACTTGGTCAGGATTTCCAGGCGGACTTACCTCATTCAACGTCAAGGTTCCCAGATCGTGTATCAGGGTTTTGAAGCTGTGTATAGGATGACCATCTTCTGTAGTTCTGCTGTTCTGTTTCTTTATGGCACTATCTGATATCTGTGCCTTGCCAACAGGTGTAGTTCATTTTGCTTTGCCTTTATCCTTGTGCTCATCCATGAACAATAAAGGTGCCAGTTCACGTTTCAAATGCCATTCCATATAATATCCCAGCATACATAGAAACACATGACCTCTTACATGAGCCTCACTATAAACATAAATCGGACGGATTCTCAAGGAAGTGGTCTTGATGGAACGAAAAGCTTGTTCCACAAAAGATAATGATTTATAAGCCTCTACAGTTTCTGATGTCCCCAATTCTGAGGATGATACATTGGTTCGCACCACATAAATACCATCCAAAGCTTCTTCGGCCTTGATTTTCTCTGTCCGACGTTTCCACACTATCGAACCATCGGACACCTTTACCTGATAATGCTTGGCCATATTCCTCTTACCGATCATCTGTCCTACTTTCCTATTGATTTGCTCGGCAGTTAGAAGCGTTCCATTTTGCACACTCTTTTCTATCTTTTCCAAATAACTATCGGTAATAGTCAATAATTCCTCTCTGGTTTTCCGGCGATCTTCTCTCAATCGGGGATTCACACAGACCATCAAACGCTCATCAGGATACAGATCACTACTTATTTCGCCAATCTCATCCTGTTCTTCATCCACTAAGTCTTTCAATAAATATCCTGGCTGTACACTGGGGTCATCTACCATCAATCGTCTGATGTCTCTACTGCGTAATGCTGTAATCCAATCAATCCCTTCGGGTTTCAACTCTTTCTCTATACGGGCAGATGTGATCATTCCCCTATCACCCACAAGAACCACTCTTGATAAACCAAAACGCTTTTTAATCCTGACTTTCGAACTTTTTTGAGTAATTTTTAACACTTAAACGTCTGTATTTCAATTATATAGATGATATATTTTGGATTTATTTTGTGAAATGTGTCCATGTGAGATACTTTTTTATAGC
>MPMN01000042.1 GCA_002238525.1 Flavobacteriaceae bacterium bin25 | reverse complement strand
ATTCCTGGGTGAGCGACTTCCATCTGGATAGATACTTCAATGAGTTCTGTTTCAGAATAAATCGTTCACAGAGTAAAGAGACGATATTCAATAATCTGATTACAAAAATGGTGAACAAGGACAAAGTCTATCAAAAATATCTGGTATAGCGAAAATGATGACCTCAAAACATTTATATCGACCTATCAAAAAACATTTATTAAAGAATACACTGCCGAGGGTTTTGCTATCTTCTGAGGAGTCTTTCGGACCGGCGAATTATATTGACAGAAAAAAAACAACAATATCAGGAGAATAGCATCCAAATGGAATATGAATATTACTTTTGTAATGGACAGTGATTTAGACCCGTTCACTTATACATCACCTGATAAAGTAGAGTTCTGTGCATATTAATCGGAATCGCTATAATCACTTTAAAGAGATTCATCAATAAAGTGATTGAAGTATTTCATTTAAAAAACATCCCATGAAAATCCTGGTTCTGTCGGATCCTTTTCTTTTTGTTTTTTTATTATTAAAGGAATCGTTTTTGTGATTTCATTAACTAAAACATCTTTTGTCCATTCAAATCCTTCTTTTATTCGAACATCCATTCCTTTGTTTGAGTATTCTATGATGTCATTAATGAATTTTGGGTTTTTCTCTTTACCATTTAAATTAGTTATCAATGCTTTTTTCTCAAAACCCATCTTTTTTCTTAATGAACGTCTTTTATTTGCTTTATCATGTCCTTCTAACGAATAAGTCGGAATATATGTTGCGTAAAAATAAGCAGATTGAATTGCTTTTCTTAAATTGAAATCCGGATGAAAAGAAGAATGATAAACATCCATTAAATCTCTTCCTTTTGATCTTTCAAATAAAGCACATATTTTTTGACCAACCAATTCATTTAAATCATAAGTAATAACATCTATGGTTTTACTTATATAGGGATTATTAAGGTGTAATTTTTTCTTTTTAAAATCTAACAAATTAAAATGTTCATTGCAATTAACATCTATTTTAACGTAATCTTCTGTGTTTTTTGTGATTGAAAAGTATCTAGCATAAAAAATCATGCCATATGGTGTATCTAAAAAATGAGTGTCTAATGGAAAGCCAATACTTTGCAACACTTGTTCCATTTCTTTTTTTAATTGTTCTAATGGAACATTGTATCGTTGATTCAAGTCTATATCTTCTGAAAAACGAAGATTTTTTTGCAAATAGGACTTATGTAGTGCAGTACCACCTTTAAATATGAGATTTTCTTTTAAATAGTCATTAGAATAAACACCTTCAATAATCAATTCAATAGATAAATCCTTTTCACCATATTCTTTTTTCGCAAATCTTTTTTTCTTTGTCCACAATATAATTTTCTTTGTTTGCAATTCTTCAATACGCATAAAATTCTACTTTATCCGGTGATGTATAAGAAAAACAATCTAAATCATTATCCAATATGAAAGTGACATTCATATTCCATTTTAAAGCTATTTTTTTGATGTTTTCGTTTTTTTGTCTATCAATATAGTTGCTGCGTCCTAAATTCGAATCTTTTGATAATAAAACTCGTGGAAAACCATTTTTAAATAAATGATCTTTTATTGGCTGGTATAAATGTTTGTTGTTATATATTTTGAAAATTCTTCTAGGAAGCAGCTCCAACAAAAAACCTAGTCTTTGTAATGTGCATTTGTGGGGATACCAACTGATTAGTTCCTCAATATCTTTAACACTCATTTCTGATGTTAATTCTTCGATATTAGATAGAACATCATTTATTCCACCATGTCGTCTTTCATGTATCAAATCAGCAGCAGTTAATGCTGGACTAGAAAAATTAAAGCCATGACCATCCTTTGAAAATTCTTTTCTCCATATATTTTTCCTGTTGGTTTTATATACTGGTGATAATGAACTTTTCGGCCATCTAAAATAGAAACTGTTTTTGGGTATCGGAGCCAAGGTTTTAATTGGTATTTTACTTTTATATTTTGGGGGAAAAGCATCATTTATATATACTTTAATTCTATATTTTTCTTTTTCTAATCGAAATGTATCGCTGTCATTATTTTGTTCATATTGTATATACTTCTCTTTTAATACAGGGTTTTCATTTTTAATGTTTAAAAAGTCAGTATAAACTCTTTGATGACTGGCACTATGGTATTTAGAGGCAGTAAAATAACTAACATAATAAGAATTTTTATCATTTAGAAAAATACCGAAATCTTCTATATAATAGATAAAAGGAATTTGAGCCATTCCTTTTTCTTCTGGGGGAATAATAAGCGAGAAATCTTTGAGTAAAGGCTGTATGTATTCCTTTCTGGTATAATCATCTATTTCTTTTTCGCTTAATGGAGGAATACCATATTGCTCTAATTCACTAAAAGAAAAAGTGTATTTTTTCTTTTTTATTCGTCCTTTTAGAAATGTTTTGAAATGCATGATACTTTAATCAATATGATGGGTTAAATGGCAACCTGTATTTTTTTTATTTTTAAAAAAAACGCAAAAGAATTACTGCGTCTAACAGTAGCAAATATAGAAATTTCTTTGAAGAAGTTATAAAAAAACACCCCAACAATTGTGGGGGTTTAATACTTTAGAAGTAAGCAATAAATCAAATACTATATCCGAACAATCAACACATATCATCTGCCCTGGGAGTGTGCCAAAATCTGTGTAAATAGGCAGAAGTGTTACCAGATTTGGTTTAAGAGATAAGGAAAAATTGAATATTCTTTTGTTTTTTTACGTTGGATTTTTCAGCGAACAATACTTATACCATTTACACGTTATAATTGCTCAAAAAGGTTTTGGTGTACAAATCATACCTTGTAATGGACTTTATGAGTTCAGACTTCAGTTGAGTAATCATCTCAGTTATTTTTTTCTTTAGAGATTCAAGATCTTCAAAGAATTTCATAGCCACTCTTTCTTTCATCCATTGCCATACCTTTTCATCAGGATTAAGCTCTGGGGTATAAGGAGGAATTCTGATGAACTCAATGTTTTCCGGAATGGCAATATTCTTACAAGCATTAAAGCCAGCATTGTCTATAACCATGATTTTAAATTCTTTCGGATTTTGTTTGCTCAATTCTTGTAGAAAACCCTCGAAAAGGTCATTAGACACTGATGATGTTTCCCTATAGAAGCTATTCCCTGTGATAGGTGAAAAGCATCCCCATAACCAAAACGATTGATAGCTGTGCTGATACTTACCAATAGGCTTGACACCTTTGGAAACCAATACCCGCTTTTGTTTGGTCATTAATTCGAAACGGGATTCATCTTGAAAATAAAGATGCGCCGAGTCAAACTTATTCTTATTCTTAGCTGTACTGCTTTTAATTTCACACAGTTTATCCGGAAGATCTTCTTTAAACTTTTTTGCAGCCTCTTTATCTTTTTTATGATGAGATTTTCTTGAAACAATCAGCACACTATTGTGATGCTCCCGGCAATGCTTATAAAGTGTGGTATATTTAACATTAGACTGGTATTCTCTATGCACCCAATCTAATAACTCTACATAACTAGTCATCGTTGTTAAAGGATCTGCAAGCTTTGCTGCAATTGCTACTTTGGTTCGTTCTTCTATCATAGGGGTATTACCAACCGCTTTTTACTTGCTAATAATTCCTTTAAACCATATTGAGCATATAAACTCATCCAATTATAAATAGTTCTACGGCTAACCTTAAGCCGGGAGACCAAGTCCTTAGTGTAAGTCACTTTTTCCTGTTTTACCAAGAGAAGCATCCTAACTCTAACTCTATTGGTGAGGGTCTTTTGCTTAGATATGAGCTTCTTCAGTTCGCTCTCACTCTCTTTTACTTGTATATCTATTTGTTTGGCCATATAGAAAATGTATAGATTAATTTGTAATATATGTGTATATATCGGGTTAGTTCTCTCTCACCTTCTTTTAGTTATAGGTCAATACGTTAAACTACGTCGCAAATATATAAATTAAATGAGCAATATAATAGTGCATATGGTATTACTCTCAGCCCAGATAGACCGAAATTGCTTTCTGATTATCGGGTTCGGATTTAATGATTTTTTATCAGCCCTTGAATGAAATCAATAGGTTCATTATAATCTTGAGTATGTAACTTTCTATCAATCAATTCCAAACCGTTATCAACATGCATTTTAATATATTTTGGTATGTTTTTATCGGTTGAATGAAGTTTATGGAGGACACAAATTAGTCCACAATATAAATTGAAATGTTTTCCAAAGAAAACAGATTTTGGATACACCTTACCTCCTGAGTCTTGAATTTTTGATAGTTCCATTTGATTTGGGTCCGAGTCTATCATTGATGATGATATGGAATAGGCAAAAGCCATCCTGGCAATATGGTTTTCGCTCCCTAGTTTAAATTTTCGAGTGAATTTTGAAACTAACTCTTTATTTTTTTTTGATGTATTGATAGTCATTTAGTTTGCTGTTTAACTTCAATTATCTTTAAAATGAACAGTATTCCTTCCTATGTGCTTGTATGAAACGGGGTTATCCATTGAATTTATTTTATATTCAAGATGCTGCTATTTTCTCTTTAAATTCAGTAGATACAATTTCTGATTTTCCATCAGTATTTACAATCTTGAGAACCGAACTAACCAAAGGTTCTATTAGTTCATATTCATCAATAGATAATTCTTTTTCTGGAATGATAAATAAAATAACCTGTTTGGATATTGTGGGGTAAAACTTGCTGATTATATTTTTCGAATGTTCTTTATCTAGTTTTTGAAACGGACTATCAACAAAAACAGGAAAATCAATCCCAGATTCTATCACCAGAGCTCGTAGAATTGCACTTATATACAACTGTTTTTCTCCCATAGAAAGGGCATCTATTGTTATTGGATTCCCGTTCTGGTTGGTAAAAATTATGTCTAGTTGATCTTCGACAATATGTGTGCTTACATTTTGAACCAATGATTTTTTGTGTGCAAGAGCTTGAAAACTTGACAAAATGGCTTGTTCAAATGACTTTTTCTTTTCAGATTGGATTCTGTCAGAAACTTGACAGATTTTTTCCAGTGTCCTTATGGTATGCTGGTATTTACTTCGTTCTTTTGTAACTGCATTTACTTTATTTTTAACTTCAAGTATACGTTCAGATAGAACTTCATTTTTACGCTTCAACTCATTGATTCTGTGCGATAAATTGCCCTCTTCAATCAGCAATGCATCTCTTTTATGGTCTAGTTTTAGTTTTTGTTCTTTGAGTTCATGAATGAATGGATTTAAATTTTGCAATTCATATGCTTTGATTTTCTTTTGAATATGTCTTATTTGAAATCTCAGGTCTTTTTCTCTTTCGAAGATTGATTTATATTCTTCCAAGACAGAATCTTTGGTTTTCCGGGCAATATCTAAAATTGCACGATTGGCATCCAGAGGATAATCAAGAAGGTAATCTGAGATGTTTTTATTATTTTTTAGATGAAAAAGTCTTTGTCTAAACTTATTGGCCAACTTATCTACAACATCGGATTCACTTTCGCAGTCTTTAAATTTTCTCAATTCTTCGAACAGTTGATTGATAACATCCCCATCCAGATTGTAAATTGAACCTTTCATTTCGAAATTCACTTGGTCCGCTAGTTGGTCAACATTTATATGAGCGATTAAAAAAGGAATAAACTCCATATGCTCTTTCAACCTTGGTTTATTTGATTTAATCTCGGAATGGAGATGTTTTAATTCTTCTTTGATTCTTTGAAATTCATCGGCAGTGATATTGCCCCCTTCGCGAATTATTTTTTCATTGATATCGTCTCTTTTGAATTTTATTTCTACAATCTTTTTTCTCAGACAAGAAATTTCGGTCTCCAATTGATCAATTCTGGCGGAAATCTTCTCTTTTTCTTCTGTTAAATACTGAAGTTTTTCCTGGTAATTTACATCCTTTATTTTTTTCTCAAAGTCTATGGAGAGGGTAAATAAGGCACGGTATAAGTCATCATATTTTTTTAGTCCCAAAACTTCTGAATATGCTCTTTTTAAGGCTTTTAGTCTTTCTCTAGATTTGTCTTCCGCAAGTGAAACAATTTTCTCAGAATCAAAGAAGAAAAATTTTGCGATTTCTATTGGTAGGATGAAATCATTGATGAATACTTCATATCCAATTGCTGCTAGCAGTTCATTTTCTTGTCCATCTATTAATATCTTTAAACTTTCCTTCTTTTTATTTATATCAAAAATTCGTTCAATGGATATAGTGTTACAAGGTATAGAGGGTATATAGACATCAGAGAGTAGTATTTTGACTGAGAGTTCTTTTTCGGCATTTTGGTGCCAACTAAACTGTCTGTAAATAAATTTGGTATATCCTCCTGAATTTTGAATGTCCAGTCTGAATTTGTTTTCAACCTTAGACATGAATTTCCCGTAAAATCCCCAAACAAGGCAGGTCAGAAAGGATGTTTTTCCGGCACCGTTTCGTCCCAGAATAAGGGTTAGATTTCTGTTTGGAGTGTTATTGAATCCAATGGTTATCTTGCCGCAATATGTTCTAAAATTGGATATGGTGATATGGTCAATAATCATCCGGCTGAGCGTAGGAATCTAAAACTTTTTCTAAATCGTTTCTAATTCGATAATTATTTAAAAGGAATGCTTTTGTTTCTTGTACGGCTAGTAAATCCATTATTGTATTATAGATTTCTGGTTGTTCTTTGCATTCCTGTTTTAAAATGGTCTGTTCTTTTGAATTCACTCCTCTGGTATAGTCAAATTTTAGTTTTGTGCCTGTAACTTCACCATAGATATCAGATACTTTTGTTGAGTGAAATAAATCCATATTCCATAGGGTTTGAATCGCAGCTAATTCTTGGCTAGAAATTAGGGTTATGCCGGGTTTCATTTTTCGAACGATTTGTTGAACTTTGAGCAATTCTTTTAATAGAATTTGGCGATATTCCATCGTGTAATTACCTTGGTTTCTTCCGTCATCTGATATGGCATATTGCCCACCTCTTCTAGTTGGGTTGCGAAACTCGCTTTTGTTTCTTTCCTCTTGTAATTGGTTTCGGAATTTCAGTAGGGGAGTAAGCCAGGATTGTCCATTTTCTATTAAGGCACTCATTGACTTATCTTTACTGACTACTGTGCAAGTCCAACATCCAAATCGACTCTGGCCGCAGCTTTTATGTTCTTTTGAAGTAACTACTGTGGGACATTCGTAATCATCAGCTGAGGCATCTGCATAAATTTTGTACAGAATAGAATTATCGTATCCCCAGGGGGATGGAATAGCATTGATGATGTACCATATTTCCTCCAGAGCCAGTGTTTTGATGGGAGCATAGGTCATCGTATTGGGCGAATTGGGATGGGGTGAAAGTTTTTGCCCTTTTGTTTCGTGTTTTCGAATAGATTTCTCTCTCGAAGAACTTTCTGCGTACCTTGTCCCTAGTAGTACTATTGCTTGTCCTTGTTCATTAATTTGGTCTCTTAAGAAGTTTGCTGTTGGTCTGATTTTCAATCTATCTGTACACCACCGAAAGATATTATTAGGTACGGGATATCCTCTACCTATAACATTGATCCAAAATGTTTCATCAAGTTTCGGTTTGGTTTGTTTAACGAATATGGGCAGGGCTTGTTTGATTGCTTCTTTTTCAATGACTGATAGTACATCTTCGACATAATCGGTGATGATGGGATTTTCCACCAATGTATCGTTACAAACCACATATATTTTTCGGTGGAGAAACATTTCTTTTTTTCTCAGATTATTCATTGCCAACCATACTAAAGTCAGAAGGACAGTGGAATCCTTGCCCCCACTAAAGCCTATTATCCATGGACGGGGAGATGGATCATCAGTGTATTGTTCTGTTATTTCTTTAATAATATTCCGTGTTTTTAGCGACAAACCTGATAATGCTGTGTTATTATTCATTGTTCAAAAGTTTTAGGTAGGTGGTCATTTTTTCCTTCATCTAATATTAGTTCTAACTCTATATTATCAAGTCCTATCTCTAATTTTTCACATAAAAAGCATAGTTGCTTGATTGTTTTCTGGGCATTAATAGATTTAGATTTGTCTTTAAAATATAAATTATTTTCTTTTTTTGAAATCCACAATTCTTTTTCTAATGAATTTATCTTAAATTGATACTCTTTTATTTTATGTAATTCATTGATTATTCCTAAATACGCATCAGTCCAATTTTTACAAGGAATTGAATCTTTATTCTCTTTTTCTTTATTGTATTTTTCATCATAAATACTATAAGATTTAATTTTTGAACCAGTAACATTAATTTTTTCTTTTTCAATTTTTTTCAAACAGTATTCTTTTATATTACTCGGGGGATAATCTTTCCATATATTTATTGCAAATTCAGAAAGTTTTTTGCCTCTTATTTTTATCGTATTGGGATCCCATTTACTATATTCTGTAATATCAGTATTTAATTTAAAATTCGAATTTTTATATATATTTTTTTTCTCAGCAAAAGGTTTATTAGATGCTTTACTATTTTTTTTTAATGATAGAAGGGTTGTATTACCTATTTTGTACATATTTTCTTCCGTAATTTTTTTCAATTTAACTTCTATGTCTTTGTCAATATCATCTGAATGTTTTTTCTGGTTAACTTTTTTGTCTTTGTCAAGATCCATTAAATATTCTTTTAAATCTTTTTTCCACTCTTCTATGGAAGAACTTTCTACTTCATTATACTTTTCATCTAATAAACTTTCAGGCATTATATGTTCTAGGGTTGTATTCTTTATTTCCCACTCATCACCCATTTTAATGCTTATATAATATAGTATGTATCTAACAAAAAAATCCTCCCTATAAATAACATTTTGGAATGCTTTTTTGAGCATAGTGTCCTTGGGAAAATTTGGTATTTTTTTTGGAAAATTAGATATAGATTTTGCCCAAGATGCATTATATATTTTAGTTTTCAACAAATCAGAAAATGTTCCTTTTGTTTTTTTATTTATTTGACTACATAAAGCAGCATAAAATTTAGGTAAAATTCTGCCTATTGATATCTTTTCACATAATTTCAGTCGGACATAATAAGAGATGATGATTTCTATCAATTCTATAAAATCTTTTTCTTTTCCTTTTTCAAAATATGTTTCCTTTGGTTTAAAATAATTATATATGCCTAATAAAAAAGGATGATGAGAATTTAATTTGCTGATTGCATTCAATTTCTTTAATGCTGTTGCTGTGTTTTTGTTTTCGCTTATTACTTTGTACTCTTGGTCAATAAATAAATCATAATAATCTTCTTTGTTATCAAGGAAATCATCAAAAATCCCCTCAGAAGTTTTTCCATTTTTAATTTCTTCTTCAAACCATTCTTTGAATTGTTCAAATTTGTCAAAAGAACTTATATCATTAAGTTTTTTTTGATTATCTGTACAATCATAAAAACTTGAATTGATTTTTAAAGCAATAAAATGCTCGCAAAAAGTCTGTAATTTCGATTGTGCATCTTTTATTTTATATCTGTTTTCTATTGGTTCCCACTTGCTTGTAAATAAATAACTTCTTCTTCCAGAATCTTGTTTTAAATGAAGATAGTTTCGTATTTTATCGTATAAATTTATGGACTTCCCTGTTGCATTAATAGAATCAAAAACAGCATGTATATCATCTCCAGGAGCGTCCAAAGGGTTTTCTATTATCCAAAATTTATTAAGTGCATCATATATTGTTGGAATATTTATTGCATCGCATTCTCCCTCATTATTTTCTAATTCTTCAATTTTTTTATTTAAATAATAATAACATTTAGTAAGATGATTTGTTTTTGAGCGAACTTTTTTATGGTTTATTATTTCTAATAATAATTCATTGTCTGTTTTTTTTAATTTGATTTTTAATATGTTCTCATCTTTTTTGGAATAGAAATAGTCATCAGAAATCACTTCTCCTTTTTGATTTTTTTTCATACAGAACAACAACAAGAAAATAGTGGTTATTCGTTGTTGCCCATCTATAATATAGATTTTGTCAGGATCATTGGTTTTTCCAGGTGTTTTTTCATATACTATAGAACCAAGAAAATGATGGCGCTTCTTTTCTTTATGTTTAATGACATTTTTAATGTCTTGGAGAAGCCTTGAAATATTACCTTTTTCCCAACTATAATCTCTTTGAAAAAGAGGGATTTCAAAAATGTATTTTTCCTCTCCAATAAAATCCAATATGTTAGTTCTATTATTATCTATATCTCTACCTCTATCCATTTATTTCTTAATTATTTTCAATCCATTTATTATTAATCCATCACACTGAATCATAATTAATGTCCCTATAGTTTGAAAAGACTATAAATCTTATTTGCACGTCTTGGACAAAATCTAATATGTTTCATTTTTCATTTTTTATTATACACTGTGCAATCAACGGTATAATTTCACTCAATTATCCTAAAAAATCGATTGTGGAGATACCCATTAAAGACAGGTAATAAATAGCCCATTACTGTCTTTGAGTACAATAAATGAGAAGAAAGAGTAATCAAATTGCAAACAATCCCTATACTGGAATTAGAGAGAAAATGAAAAGAAGTGTCAGGTGATAGTTTAAAACAGAGATAAAACGAGGTATGAAATACCCCCCCCCTTTTTTATGAAAATTTTATCTAAAGTATTCACCACTGCGATAACGTCAAAAGTAATAAAAAAATAATTTGTACTCTCCATTTACAATAAAATAATTTTGGGGTATTTATAGAAATTCTATGACTTAAACATATCGCTAAATATCTTCCATTTATCAATAAAAGATTGTAAGTCTTGAAGTTTTAACAAATGTGATTCGGAACCCACCCTCATAAGACAAAAAAAATTTAGGAGAATCTTTTGGACCAGCCTGATTTATATTTATACAGTTTTAGGTACATTCCCATCAAACAAATGTGGGAAAAGAATTACGATGTTTTTAACCGAAAGAACAAGATTATAAGTTCTAAATGACTGAAACCAACCGCATAGAGTACAAAGCACAGCTAACCAAAAATTTAGATTTGGAAAAAGAGGTAGTAGCCTTTTTAAACTACCACCTTGGCGGTTTGGTTTATATTGGTATTGACAAAAATGGCAACACCTTGGGCATAGCAGAACCAGATGCCGATATGCTAAGAATAAAAGACCGCATTAAAAACAGCATCTCCCCTTCGGCTATGGGTTTGTTTGATGTGGTGTTAGAAGAAAAGGATAGCAAGATCATTATTAAAATCATAGTTGCCAGTGGTAGTGAAAAACCTTACTTTAAGAAGAAGTATGGAATGACGGAAAAAGGATGTTTCCTTCGTTTAGGTACAGCCACAGAACCTATGCCTCAAAAAATGATTGAAGAATTGTTTGCTTCACGAACCCGTAATTCCATTGGTAAAATAAAAGCCGACAGACAAGACCTAAGTTTTGCCCAACTGCGTATCTATTACGAAGAAAAACGCAGACCACTTAACCAACATTTTAAAAAAAGCTTAGAACTTATTATTCCGCAAGGAGGATATATTAACTATGCTGGTTATTTGTTAGCAGATGAAAACAATGTATCAGTAAAAGTAGCTAGATACAAAAGCAGAACACGAGTAGATCTTGCAGAAAACAATGAGTATGGCTATGTATCCTTAATCAAAGCAACTAAAAGTTTATTGGATAAATTAGAACTAGTAAACCGCACCATTACACATATCACTTCCAAAGAACGATTGGAAAAACGTCTGTGGAATGACATTGCGTTACGTGAGGCTACTATCAACGCCTTTGTGCATAACGACTATACCCGAGAAATAGCACCTATGTTTGAGATATTCCAAGATCGCATAGAAATTACTTCAGCAAGTACATTACCCGAAGGATTGAGCGAAAGTGAGTTTTTTGAAGGGTTTTCCGTTCCTCGCAACAAGGAATTAATGCGTGTTTTTAAAGATTTAGGCTTGGTAGAACAATTAGGTTCAGGTATCCCAAGAATACTAGAAACCTATGGAAAGGAGTGCTTTCAATTCTCCGATAATTTCTTGCGCATCGTCTTTCCATCAGCTGAATCAGTTAATACTTCCGGCCAAGTTACCGGCCAAGTTACCGGCCAAGTTACCGGCCAAGTTACATCCTTATTATCCGTTATGATAAACGAACACTACAGAAGAGAATTAATGAGTCTACTAAAATTATCTCATAACCATACATTCAGAAAAAATTATTTACATCCAGCAATAGAACAAGGTTTTATAGAACTCACCATTCCGGACAAACCCAATAGTAAGAAACAGAAATATCGCCTCACCGATAAAGGGAAGAAACAAAAATTATTTATGAGATGAGTCAAATTACGGCAATCATCTACAATGAATGTTTTCGATTGATATATCAACCCAAACTGTCAAACAATGGAAGTCATCTAGGTTGGTAAAGTGTTGCTAATAAAGTTGGAAAAAAGTAAAAGAATGCCTTTGGTTTTAATAATTTGTCTTAGTTTATTCACAAAATGTATTTTTTCAATAAATGTGATTCTAGAAACCATACTGAAAAAATACTAGAAATTAGGTGAGTCTTCATAGACCCACCTGATTTCTGTTTACACAGTCTTTGGGATACTCCCTTATGAAAAAAATAGGGTTTTGTTATTTGAAAATACCCACAATAATCCCATACCTATGGATATCTAAACTATCTGCAGATATTAATAATTTCAATTTTTGAATCATCCGCCAAAGTCTCTATGAACATAAGGCTTTATTTTATTGAATTTTTTGCGAATTTGTAAATCCCTGTTTTCAAGAAAGAATTTCTTAATTGAATCAACTACGAAATCTTCGTATGCATCAGGTCGTAAGGAAATATCAAAAGAGACTTTTGCTTTGCTTTGATATTTCACGATTTTGGATTTAGTGTCTAGATATCTTTTGAAAAATTCGTCCCACCAAAGAAAGTCATGTCTATCTTGATGACTCAACATAGAAAAATCAACGTGGTCATAGGGATCTCCATAAGTTAAAAACACCTGGTCTATCTTGTTTATTATAGGTGTCATTTTGTCCACCCAAAGTTTAATTTGAGAGGATTTGCGAAGTTTACTTTTCATAAAAACTTTATTTTATTGTTGATTCCTTGTTATTCTGGATAAAACTATCTTTCTTAGATTTTCTTTTTATTGAATGTATTGAAGACCTAGTTAAGAGCATAGACTTGATAGATGCTTTCAATATAAAATCATAAAATATGCGATAATCTTTTTCTCCTTTTTTCTCTTCATTTATCCTATCTGTTTCTTCAAGTGCTCTGTAATATGCATACCTATCTTTCTTTTGAATAAAAGTTATGGGACAAGAATGATAAGCCTGTATGTAATTCATGAGTAATCTAGATGTCCTGCCATTACCGTCTCCGAAGGGATGTATATTCACCAGTCGATAATGGGCTTCAAAAGCCAATAAATTAACTGATTTTATATCATTGGTATCAGATAAACGAGCAGCCAAATCTTTTAATAGTATATCTACTTGAGTAGAAATTTCACTGGGTTTCACAAATATTTTTTCGCTATTATCGGTCTGATTCACGTACATGAAGTACGTTCTGAATTCTCCAGAGGAAGTGTTATAAGGATTTCCTGTTAAAGGACATATACCTGCAAATCCAGTTCTTTTCTTAAGAATGGAGTTGATCTTCTTAATCAAATCTAAATTTATAGGATGCCTTTCATTGGCTTTCTTTATTGTGTACAATAGAGCATTGTAATGGTCAATCAACATTGATAGAGAATTCTGCTTAGAATTATCCACAGGAAACAATTTATTCTCCAGTAATTCCCAACTTTCCTTAAAATTTAATATAGAACCCTCTATAGCAGCCGAATGATGTACGGTGCTGTATAAGTTGTGTTTATTTAAATAAGTAGAACCAACCAAATAATCTTTATTTCGGATTAAATATTTAGATATTTTAAGAAATTTATTCCATTTATTGAACACTGCTCTTAATATTTTTTTCGAAAACTAGAACCTAAAAGTCCGTCAAGATATCTGCCCCAATCTTTCTTACTTTCCTTTTCTCTTAAGATCCGTAAAGTCGAAATAACAAAATAAGTTGAATTCATATTTGATTTTTATTTACAATTTATAATATTCAATCCACATTCAGTAAATTACAGAAATGTAATTTTTCCTACCTTGAGACGTTTTGCTCACTTTGACATTCATTAGACTTATTTAGTAACAAGAAAGAATAAAACCCAAAAAGGAGGCTCGCTATAAGTAAATGTAAAGGCTGACTAGAAAAAGGAAAATTGAAATGATAAAGGATCATTCCCAAAATTACCTCAAGACCAATCAAGAGGATAATAATATTGATGATTCTTGGAATATTTCCCGCCTTCAGAAATTGATATAACAGAATCAGATGCAGAAGTAAAAAAGCAAATCCCAACCCAGCATGCTGGAAATATGCTTTCGGAGTATTTCGCTTTAAAGTTATGTCCCCCAATAAATAACCTTCATTAATTTGAACATCAACGACCTGACGCACCTGTAATCCCAGTCCAATCTGAATGAGAAGAAGAATAAATCCTACCAACAACAATCTATTTATCCAAGGTTTACCAGATGGTATAAATGATGCCTTTAAACTTGAGGTTTTGGCTAATAGATTTACTAAAAAAAAGACGATAACTAATGCCACAATCATGTGTATAGATACCTTCCATGGAAGTAAATTAGAATCTACAACTACCTTTCCTAACCATCCCTGAAAACCCATCAATAAAACTACCACCAAAGACAATAGAAATAAGATGCTTCTAGATCTAAAGTATCGGATAGACATAAGCAACATCACAAGAGTAACAAGCCCTGCTAAAGCACCCAATAGTCTGTTGATGTACTCGGTATAGGTTTTCCCCACATTGAATTCTGCATAATCGTGCTTTGTATAAATAAACCAGTTTTTTTCTGTGAATTCTTCTGAGGTTATAAAATCACTATTTGCAACCAATAAAACATCGTTCTCAATGATGATTTGCCCCCTCTTGTACTGGTGGTATGATTTCCAATCCAATTGAGACCGATCAGTAGGAGGTATGAGATACCCAAAACACTTGGGCCAATCAGGACAACCCATTCCACTTCCAGTCATTCGAACTACTGAACCAGCAATTATGACCAAGTAGACCAATACCAAACTAAGCTTGATAAAGAACCTAAAATCAATCTTCATCTGAAAGTAAACCTAACCTCTTTCCCTCCTTTTTCATCAAATCAAAGGCTTGATCAAAATCGTTATCAATGTCTCCCCGAAGGATTGCTTCGGTAATGGACTCCTTGATTATTCCTACCTCCCTTGATGGTTTTATATTAAAATGCTCCATTATGAAATCACCACTGATTGGAGGTCGAAAATTTCTAAGACGATCACGCTCTTCAACTTCAACTATTTTTTGTTTAACAATTTCGAAGTTGTTGTAAAAGTCCTCAAATCGCTTTTTATTTTTTGTGGTTATGTCTGCTTGACATAGCATGATCAAATCCTCAATTTGTTCTCCAGCTTCGAAAATCAACCGCCTAACAGCCGAATCCGTAACCGAATCTTCAACTATGGATATAGGACGACTACTCATCGCAATCAATTTTTGAACATACCGCAAGTGCTCATTTAATGGCATCTTCAGCCGAGTGAATATTTTTTTTGCCATTTTAGAACCAACCAATTCATGATTCCAGAAAGTCCATTTTGAAGGTGGAATAAATTTTTTTGTAACCGGTTTCCCAATATCGTGCAATAAAGCAGCCCAGCGTAGCCAAATATTTTTTGTCACCCTCGAAATGTTATCAACAACCTGCAAAGTGTGATCAAAATTGTCCTTGTGTCTATAGCCATCAATTTCTTCTACCCCCTTGAGATTTGTAATCTCAGGTAGCAATAATTCAAGTACACCAGCTCGGTCCAATAAGTATAAACCTACCGAAGGTTTATCTGTCAATAAGATTTTATTTAATTCCTGAACCACACGCTCACGAGAAACGATTTCCAGACGATGTTTGTTTCTCTTAATACCTTCAAAAGTTTTCTTTTCAATTTCAAAACTACCAAGTGTAGTGGCAAAACGAAGTGCTCTGAGAATTCGCAAAGGGTCGTCACAAAAAGTTTTGGATGCATCCAATGGTGTGCGAATCAATCTCAACCCTATGTCCCGGACACCAGCAAAAGGATCAACCAATAAGCCAAAATTTTCAGATGTTACATCCAAAGCAAGTGTATTAATGGTAAAATCCCTGCGGTATAAATCATCCCTCAAAGTGCCCGATTCTACTTTTGGATTTCTACTGTTACGAGAATAAGATTCTTTTCTTGCACCAACAAATTCCAAGGTTAAGTCTTGAAATCTAAACATAGCAGTCCCGAAATTCTTATAAATTGTGAACTCCGATGGACTATTTAATTTTGAATGTAACTTTCTTGCAAATTCAATGCCATTACCCACAACGACAATATCCAACTCCCTTATGGGAAATCTTCCAAGTAAGTGATCCCGCAGACAGCCGCCAACCAAATATGCCTGGACCGAAAGCTCCCGAGTCGTTTCACGCAACCCATCAACTACGTCTAATGTTAAAAGTGATTGGAAATTAATGTTTTGATTCAATGTCTTAAAGTTTCAATTTCACCTGATTTAGTAATCCGAATAATGCGGGAAGGTACTTTGTTTCCTACCCACTCATACAAAGGAATTATATAATCAACACCAGCTTGGATTTTTCTTCTTATATCCCTAAATTCCACCGGTGATTTTTCCCCAGAAATATTGGCCGACGTAGATATAATGGGCTTGCCAAACTCCCGAATCAGATCATTGCAAAATTTATGGCGGATTAATCTGATGCCTATTGAGCCATCTTCACCCAATATATTCGGAGCCAAACATCGAGATTTGGGATAAATAATAGTTGTAGGATATGGAATCTCCAACAGTTTATTGACCATAGGTGGGATTTCAAAGACGTATCTCTTGAGCATTTGGATAGAATCAACCAAAATGATAAATGATTGGTTCGTCTTGCGTCGCTTCAGTCTAAAGATTTTCTCAGCAGCCTTTTCAGATGTCGCATCACCACCTATCCCCCATATGGTATCCGTAGGGTATAGAATGATTTTTTCCTCTCTAAGATAGCTTACTGCTTTTTGTATATACAAAAAAAGTGGATTTAAGGGTTGATACGCCCGGTGGTCAAATCGGGACTTCGTGGGTACGTAAGGCTAGGTTCAGAGATGTTTTTTTATCGGTCGATTCTTTTCTCTTTCCAATAATTAGAGCACACGGAACCTGGAAATCCCCAGCAGGAAATCTCTTGGTATAACTACCCGGAATAACAACCGATCCAGGAGGTACTACCCCCTGATATGTTTTCTTTTCTATGCCGCTAACATCTATTATCTTGGTGGATCCGGTCAACACCACATTAGCCCCCAAGACAGCATCTGAATGGATATGTACCCCCTCAACAACAATTGAACGAGAACCTAAAAAACAATGATCTTCAATAATAACTGGCGAAGCTTGTAATGGTTCTAAAACTCCACCAATTCCAACCCCACCACTCAGATGAACATTTTTACCTATCTGAGCACAGCTTCCCACAGTAGCCCACGTATCAACCATAGTACCACTGTCAACATAAGCACCAATATTGATATAACTAGGCATCATGATCACATTCGATGCTACGTAAGAGCCATAGCGAGCAATCGCATGAGGTACAACCCTTATACCCTTTTTTTTATATCCCTTTTTCAAAGGAATCTTATCATGAAATTCTAAAGGACCAGCCTCTATTGTCTTCATTTTCTGAATTGGAAAATAAAGAATCACTGCTTTCTTGACCCACTGGTTGACCTTCCAACCCGAATCACTTTTGTAGGCAACTCTCAGTTGCCCATTATCCAACTCACCAATGACTTTTCTAATTGCAAGACGTACCTTATCATGACCTAATAAGGATCTATCTTCCCACGCACTTTCAATTACTTTCTTTAAATCCATAATCAGCAAATTTAAATAATCAATAGGTTCAAAGCCTTTTAAATAATAGGGTAATTCACTAATAACTAAAACAAATGATTTATGGTTAACACTTTCCAATTAAACTGACCGTTAGACCATCGTAGAATTTTGACTATCAATATACTTCATTCAAAGATTAAATTACATTTCATAAAAAAACAAGCATCTATGTGATGACATAAATTTGAATAATCCATAGATTCACCAATCCTAATCTCACTAATTTTGCCACCGAATATGTCCAGTTTGCTAGCTATAGACTACGGTTCAAAACGAATAGGAATTGCTATTACAGATTCAAATCAAAAAATTGCAAGCCCGCTAATGACACTAGATACAAAGAATGCTCTGCATTCGATTGAACAACTTTTGAAAAAATACTTTGTCCTTAAGATAATTGTGGGATATCCTAAACAAACTAATGGACAACCCTCCATCATAGTTGATCAAATAGAACGTTTTGTTGAGACACTGAAGAAAAGATTTCCCAAGGTAATCGTGGTCTACCATCAAGAATGGTATACATCAAAAATGGCTAAAAGAGTATTAATCAATAGTGGCGTTAGTAAAAAAAAAAGGAGAGATAAATCGCTTATTGATAAGATAAGCGCATCAATACTATTAGAATCCTATCTAGATAGTTTACAATACAAAAAATGAGCACCCCCATTTATGCCTATGGTCATCCAATATTGAAAAAAAAAGCTGAGCCAATCAATGCAGATTATCCAAATTTGGAAGGCTTTATCGCTACGATGTGGAATACAATGCACAGAGCTCAAGGAGTTGGTCTTGCTGCTCCGCAAATAGGAAAATCAATTCGACTATTTGTTGTGGATACTTCTCCATGTTATATTTTGGAAGATGAATCAGGAGTGCATAACCGAATCGAATTGAAGAGTTTTCGTCAAGTATTTATCAATCCCATTATGATTGAAGAATCTGGAAACTATTGGGGTTACAAAGAAGGATGTCTAAGTATTCCAGATATACAGGAAACAGTAATGCGTAAATCAAATATCAAGATTAGTTTTGTGGACGAAGATTTCGCCCAACACACCAAATCATATTCTGGATTAATAGCTAGGGTAATTCAGCACGAATATGATCATTTGGAAGGAAATCTGTTTACCGATTTGATTTCATCTTTTAAAAGAAGATTAATAAGGGGAAAACTTTCAGATATCGCAAATGGTAAATGCAACGTAGATTATCCCATGAAGTTTAAATCATAAGATTGAATATCAATAAATTGCTAGCATTTTAGATTTGACAAATTAATGGATTCTTTCGATAGACTAGTCAAGATTGTTGATGAACTTAGAGAAAAATGCCCTTGGGATAACGAACAAACCTTTGATTCTTTGAGGGCGTTGACTATAGAAGAGACGTACGAACTTACCGATGCTATCATCAGAAAAGATCATCAAGGATTGAAGAGTGAAGTTGGTGATTTGCTGATGCATATGGTATTTTATTGCAAAATTGCTGATGAGCTAGGACATTTTGATCTAAATGATGTCTTGAACTCAATATGCCTTAAATTGATTCAACGTCATCCCCATATATATCAAAAGCATGAACCAACCAATTCAGAATCTGTAAAGAAAAATTGGGAAAAAATCAAATTAAATCAAGGACAAAAGAGTGTTTTACAGGGAGTCCCAAAGTCTTTACCACCATTATCAAAAGCAATGCGTATTCAGGAAAAAGTGTCTGCTATTGGATTCGATTGGAAACAAACACATCAAGTTTTACAAAAGGTCAATGAAGAAATTGAAGAATTACAAAAAGAAATACAGGACAATAATATGGAGGCCGTAGAAGAAGAATTTGGAGACCTTCTTTTTTCATTGGTTAATTATGCTCGTTTTGTCGGAGTCGAACCGGATAGAGCCCTTGATTTGGCCAATCAAAAGTTTATCAAAAGGTTTAATAAACTTGAAAAACTCGTAGCCAAAGACAATAAATACCTAACTGAGCTTTCAGAGGTCCAGCTAGATCAATACTGGGTGAAATCCAAATGTCTTGTAGACAAAAAATAAATAGGCAAACAAAAAAAGGTTTTATGCTTCATTTTATCTTTCTAATGCAAATAAGGGTTTTGAGAAAAATACCTTTGAGATTTTGTACTTTCGCACCATGAAAAAATCAGCATTTGAGTCGATTTTGATTGCCTTGTTGGTGTCGGTTTTCTTTATGAGTTGTAGTGATTATCAAAAACTATTGGGTTCAAATGATAGTGCTAATCAATACAAACAAGCCGAAGTCCTCTATAAAAGTGGTGACTTTAAAAAAGCTTCAAAACTCTTTGAGCGGGCAGCACCAAGATACAGGGGAACCCCTCAGGCTGAAAGGGTGATTTTTTTGTATGCCGATTCCTATTTTAATGCTAAAGACTATTACTTAGCTGCTCATCAGTATGAAAATTTTATAAAATCCTATCCCCAGAGTCAAAAAATAATCGAAGCATATTATAAAGAGGCTATTTGCTATTACCATTTATCTCCAAAATTCAGTCTAGACCAAGAAGATACTTATAAAGCGGTGGAAAAATTGCAAATCTTCATCAATAATTTTCCAAATTCCCAGCAAGCCCAAGATGCCAATAAAGCAATCATGGAACTTCAAATTAAATTGGAGAAAAAAGAATTTGAAATAGCCAGGAATTATTACACCATTAGAGACTATGCAGCTGCAATTGCCTCTTTTGAGAATTTTATCTCTTCCTTCCCGGGAAACAATTTTAGAGAAGAGTCACTTTATTATAAATTTCTTTCTTCATACCAAATAGCTATAAATAGTGTGGAAAGTAAAAAAAAGGAACGTTTAGAAGATTTGGTTGCCTTGTATAATTCTATCATCAGTTACTACCCAGAATCAATTTTCTTGGATGATTTGAATGACAAGATGGAGATTGTTTCTGATGAACTCTCCATTGATAATCAAATAGAAATAGCTAGTCTTTCAAAATAACAACCATAAATATATTTTATAATGCGTTACAATCGTTTAAAAGGTGAGATTACCACCAAAACCTACAACCGAGATTTAATCGAAGATCCAGTGGGCAATATTTATAAAGCTGTTTCAATAATAGCTAAAAGAGCAATTCAAATCAACTCCGATATCAAAGAAGAATTGTCAGAAAAGCTTAAAGAATATGATGACTATAGTGATTCCTTAGAAGAAGTCTTTGAAAATAAAGAGCAAATTGAAACATCAAAGTATTATGAGTCACTCCCTAAACCTCATGCGATTGCTATTCGAGAGTGGCAAGAAGATAATATTTATTTTCGAAAAGCAGAGGCCATTGAGGAATGAGTCCGCTGAGCAACAAAAAGATTTTGCTCGGCATCAGTGGTGGGATTGCCGCTTATAAAACACCTTTTATAGTACGTAGCCTCGTCAAAAAAGGAGCACAAGTTCGAGTCATCATGACTCCAGCATCTAAAAAGTTTGTGACTCCTTTGACTCTTTCTACTGTTTCAAAATATCCTGTTCATTGGAAGTTTGTAGCAATGAATAGGGACAGTCCTCAGTGGATAAATCATGTTGAACTTGGTATGTGGGCAGATCTGTTTTTGATTGCTCCCACTACTGCCAATACCATATCTTCAATGGTTCATGGCCGTTCCAACAATCTAGTTCTAGCTACTTATTTATCTGCAAGATGTTCTGTAATGATTGCTCCAGCTATGGATTTGGATATGTATCTTCATCCGGCGACTCAAAAAAATTTAAAGTCACTAGCCGAGCAAGGTGTTAAAGTCCTTGATGTTGGAGATGGCTATTTGGCTAGTGGGCTTTCAGGTAAAGGACGAATGCTTGAGCCAAAAGTAATTACCCAATATGTTGAAAGTCACTTTGTCAAGAGCCTGCCCCTTAAGGATAAAAAGGTGATGATTACCGCTGGGCCTACTTACGAACTTATTGATCCTGTGCGTTATATTGGCAATCACTCTTCCGGTAAAATGGGTTATAGTCTGGCCGAAAAAGCAATTGGACTAGGAGCAGATGTTACCTTGATTTCCGGCCCAACAAATTTGACCTTAGAGCATCCCAAACTAAAGATAGTCAAGGTCCAGACTGCCGACGAAATGTTCCGGGCTTCTAAAGCTGATATGGACTCTATGGATATCGTAATAGCAGCAGCAGCGGTTTCTGATTTTAAAGCTAAAACCTGTAGGAACTCTAAAATCAAAAAAGAAAATAAACTAAATCATTTGGAGCTCGAACCTACCATAGATATCCTCAAATATATCGGAGAACATAAAAAAAATCAGTATCTGGTGGGATTTGCGCTTGAATCTGACAACGAGCTGGAAAACGCAAAAAAGAAATTAAAAAATAAAAATCTAGATGCTATTGTCATGAATTCACTTAATGACAAAGGAGCAGGATTCATGAGCAACCAAAATAAGATTACCTATGTACACAAAGATTTAAGTGCCATTGCGTATCCATTAAAAGACAAAAATGAAGTCGCTGGTGATATTTTCTCTCAAATTCTCTTGAAAATTTGACTAAAAGCACACCTTTTTTAATTCCTCTGATTCTCTTTATTGGTATAGAGACTTCATCTCAACAATTGCGTGCCACTGTAGTGGTGAATTCTGATCAGGTAGCCCAGCCCAGTGAAAGAGTATTTCGAGAACTACAATCCAGAGTCAACCATTTTCTGAATAATCAAGTCTTTGGTCCTCAAAAGGTACTAATTCAAGAAAAAGTTCATTGCAATTTTATTTTCGTCATCGAACAGTATTTTGACAATCAATTTATTGGAACACTTCAAATTCAATCATTTCGACCTATATACGGATCCAATTATGTATCACCAGTATTAAATTATCTTGATAAGGATATAGCATTTGAATTCAGAGAAAATAGATCGATGAATTATAATGATAACTTCTACACTACAGAATTGATGGCGATATTGGGTTTTTATGTCCATCTTATTTTGACGTATGATTCTGATAGTTTTTCTCCTCTTGGTGGACAACCTCATCTTAGAAAAGCACGCTTGATACAACGAAATGCTCGTTCTTATAGTAAACAAGGATGGTCACCGCAAGCCAATACGAGAAATCGTTATGAACTAATACGTGAATTAGATTCTTCGATCGGTCCACTATTTAGGAACTCCGCGCTTTATGATTACCACAGAAGTTCTATGGATCAATTTGTCCATAATACATCGGATGCCACAGAAAAACTATTTGATGTAATCAATGAATTTGACTCAATTCATGGGTCTCATCCAAGGTCTATGCTTCTTCAATTATTTTTTGATGCTAAAGCACAAGAATTATTCGATATTCTTTTCAGATCTCCCACTAAGACTCCTCAATCGGTGATTAATTCCCTGAAACAGATAGCCCCCAGGTATAGCCATATGTGGTCTCAATTGTGAAAATTGTCTATACTATTATCTTTGAATCATGTTAAATTTTCTCCACCTTGCTCAGCTCTCTTCAGATTGATAATTATGCGCTTATTGATTCGGTGAAAGCTTTTTTTTCCGATGGTATGACTTGTATCACTGGCCAAACTGGAGCCGGAAAATCTATACTCTTGGGAGGATTATCCCTGGTGCTCGGAAAAAGAGCAGATAGCACGATGATTAAGGATCCGGCTAAAAAATGCATTGTTGAAGCGACTTTTGAATTAAAAGATGATGAATTAAAAGACTATTTTGAGAAAAAAAATCTCCAATATGATTCTCAAACAATCATCCGAAGAGAAATTTATCCCAACGGAAAATCTAGGGTATTTATCAATGATTCACCCGTATTGTTGTCTGTTCTAGAAGAGATTGGTCTACGGTTAATAGATCTTCATTCTCAACGTAAGACACAAACTCTAATGAGGGAAGACCAGCAATTATCTATAGTGGATTCTTTTGCTAAAAATTCAAACTTACTTTCTAAGTACCAAGAGGTTCTTTTTCGTTTTAAAGAAATTCTAAAGAAGAAGGAACGACTGACCAAAGAAAATTTTTTTGATGAAGAGTCAAAAGAATTGAATCAGTATTTGTTTGAGGAGCTTCAAGAAGCTGATTTGACTCATAGCCTAAAAAATGATTTAGAATCTGAACTGCAGGAGTTGACTCATTTTGAAGATATTAAAACCGCTCTCCAGAGTGCAATTTACACATTGGAAGATGAGCCTTATGGGCTGATTCAACTGATGTTTAAACTCCAGGGATTTTTTGATAAGTTGATTCAAAATACAAACCGCTTCCAGTACTTATCAGAACGAGTTTCGGGGTTGAGAGCAGAAACGCAAGATTTATCTTTGGAACTAAACACAGCATTTGATTCTCTTGAAGTGAATGATCAAGAAATTGAACAGCTAACCCAGCAGTTGAATCATCTGAACCAGCTGGAATTAAAGCATAGAGTTCAATCAATCGAACAATTGATTGAAAAAAGAGATCAGCTAGGAAAGTTTCTTACCGATGTGGAAACTTTAAATAATCAATTGATTGAAATAGAGTTGCAGGAAGAAAAATACCAGTCAGAATTAAAGCGATTAGGTGATCAACTTTCAAAAAAAAGAAAGGAAAAATCGATTCAACTGATTAAAGAAATCGAAGAGTTGACTAGTCAAATGGGTATGCCTGATATGGAAATGAAAATGGTATTTTCCCCTGCTGATACATTCACTATCAATGGAATAGACAATCTCGATTTTTTGATTAAAACAAACCCTGGAAGTGATTTTAAACCTTTAAAAAAAGTAGCCTCAGGCGGAGAATTATCTCGTATAATGCTTGCTTTAAAAACTGTTGTTTCTCGGTACAAAAAACTTCCGACAGTTGTTTTTGATGAAATTGATACTGGTATTTCAGGCAAAATTGCCGATGCTGTTGCTCAGGTAATGCGTACCTTATCATCTCAAATGCAGGTAATCACCGTAACCCATTTACCTCAGGTTGCAGCAGCTGGAAAACATCATTTCAAAGTCCTAAAGGAAATTAAAGGAGAAACTACCAAGACGGTTTTGAAAAAATTAGATTCAGGCCAAAGAGTTCAAGAAATCGCTTCAATGCTCTCAAGTCATCAAATCACAAGTTCTGCTCTAAATCACGCACAAGTACTATTAATCAACAACATCAATGAAGATGAATCATAAAATACTAGAAGGAAAAAAAGGCATCATTTTTGGTGCTCTCGATGATCAATCGATTGC
Organism: Flavobacteriaceae bacterium bin25; assembly: GCA_002238525.1. Classification (GTDB taxonomy): domain Bacteria; phylum Bacteroidota; class Bacteroidia; order Flavobacteriales; family Flavobacteriaceae; genus Bin25. The sequence continues at coordinate 4,840 of MPMN01000042.1, read as the reverse complement.
TTGGAAAGCTGCATTAGCTGTTAATCAAGCAGGAGGCGAATTTGTACTAACGAATTCACCTTTGGCTATTCGGATGGGTAAAATTGAGGAGCTTGCTCAACAGACCGGTTCTCAGACGATTGCCTGTGATGCAACTAGCTTGGAAGATCTAAATCATCTGATCGAAAAGTCAACCGAAATCTTAAACTCCAAGCTTGATTTTGTGTTGCATTCAATTGGGATGTCAGTTAATGTCCGAAAGAAAAGACACTATACCAATCTCAAGTATGACTGGCTGGCAAAGGGATGGGATATTTCAGCTGTTTCTTTTCATAAGTTGCTTCAAACTCTTTACAAATCAGACAAAATGAATCAATGGGGTAGTATTGTTGCTCTTTCGTATATAGCGGCTCAGAGGACCTTTCCCAATTATAGCGATATGGCAGAAAATAAAGCATATTTGGAATCTGTTGCCAGAAGCTTTGGCTATTATTTTGGAAAGGAAAAGAAAGTTAGGGTTAATACCATTTCACAGTCTCCAACCCCCACAACTGCAGGTAAAGGAGTCAAAGGTCTTGATGCTTTTTTGAACTTTGCTCAAGCCAATTCTCCTCTAGGAAATGCAACTGCTTTGGATTGTGCCCATTACATCGTTTCGCTGTTTTCAGATTATACAAGAAAAGTGACTTTGCAAAATCTTTACAATGATGGGGGATTTTCAATGGTGGGAGTTTCTGAAGAAATTCTCACGAAATTTCTTGAATAGGCTACAGAGTGATGGTATTCATCGTATCAAGGTTCTTGTACTTATTTTATACTTTTAGTAATATAAATCAGGATAAATTTTTTTTATTTGAATGTTGATTGTTGGTGTCACTGGTGGAATAGGTGCTGGAAAAACAACCTTGATGAAGATGTTTGAGGACAAAGGGGTTCCTTGTTTTTATTCGGATCAAGTTGCAAAAGACTTATTAGATACAGCATTAAAAGAACAAATAATCAGCGAATTAGGCAATTCAATTGGCAATCAAGATGGGACCATCAACAAGAAAAAAATGGGACAATTGGTTTTTTCTAATTCAGATGCTCTAAAAAAGTTAAATTCCTTGATACATCCTAAAGTTGGTTTTGCATTTAAAGAATTTAAAAAGCAGTTCCATAATAGTTTAATGGTCGTTAAAGAAGCGGCCATTTTAATAGAAACTGGTTCTTATCAGGAGTGCGACATGGTCGTACTGATGACAGCACCAAGAGAAATCCGAAAAAAAAGAATTGCCATAAGAGATTCAATTTCTTCTTCGATGGTTGAAAAGAGGATGAATAATCAGTGGGGTGATAAGGAGAAGATACCATATGCTGATTTTGTCATTGAATCATCAAGTATTCAACAACTCGAAAAAGATTTCAATCAGCTATTTGTTCAACTAACTAAGCAAGCCCGGGTCTTCAAAGCATAGGAGTTATGATTCTAAATCTAAAAAATCTTGTTTCTTATGTAAACAATCGGTTCAATTTATCGTCTTTGTATAAAGGCATAGGAACTACCAAATCAAGGCTATTCATTAAATCAAATTTTAGTCTGTTTGTTCTTCTTATCATAACTACAGTAACTGGAATTGTGGTAATTCAGGGATATTGGATTTATTCTACATGGCAAGACAGGGAACAGGAATTTTCTTTAGCCGTCACTCAGTCGCTTCAAATGGTGTCTCAAAAAATTCAGTATCGTGAACTTGCTGATTATATTTCTAATTATAATCGATTGATTGATTCTCTTTCTGAAAAAGGACAATCGGAATACACAGACATCTATTTTTTTGTGGATGAAGATTCTCCAGATAATTTTGTTTCCTATTACTCCTATGGATTATTGTATGAAGAATATGATTTAGTTCCCTTTATTGATCCCGAATTGGGTTCAATTGGCTCCACTGTAACTGATTATAAGAGCAAATCAACAGCTTTAGTGATTAACAAAAGCGATATTTTTGATAGGGAGAACAGATATTTATCGAATATTGAACGTATCAACAATGTTCAGCAAATTTCGGATCAGTTCAGAGAATCTACTTTTTTAGAATATGCCAAAACTCGTCCTTTACATAAGCGTCTGACTACTGCTGAGCTTGATATGGTTCTTGCTGAAGAGTTCTTCAGTAAGAACATAAACACTCCCTATGAGTTTGGAATATATGATAATGGTCTAGCAACCAAAATTCGGAGTAATCAATACAACGAGCGGCCTGTTGGTCCCAATTATGCTTATCCCATATTTTTTGATGAAAATCGAAATGCACAGTATCAGTTGGTGGTTTATTTTCCCAAAAAGAACCAGTACGTGTTTTCTTCAATTGTCGGGATTAGTATTCTTTCTTTGATATTGAGTATTCTGATAATTTCTCTATCTTCTATGGTATTGATTCAATTGATTAGGCAAAAGAAAATTTCCCAGATGAAGACTGATTTTATGAATAATATAACTCACGAATTCAAAACTCCTATCGCTACCATCAATCTGGCCATTGATTTATTGGGCAGTGCGGTATTTAGGAATGATCCAAAACAATTGAAGACATATCTGGGAATCATTAGAGAAGAAAATTCTCGTATGTTGACTCATGTTGATAGTGTGCTGAGAATCTCCCAGATGGAAAAAAAGAGCAAGGTGGATATGAAACTCGTTCATTTTCATTCTGTGCTGAAGGAAGCTGTTTCTGGTTTAAGTTTGATAATTAAGGACAAAAGTGGTCGCATTCAAACAAATTATGATGCAACCAATGACAACATATATGGCAATGAGGTTATGTTGCAAAATCTAGTGACCAATATAATTGATAATTCAACCAAGTATACAAAAGGGAACGAACCGCCTGATATTTGTATCAAAACTTGGAATCGGAACAATCAGTTTTTTTTATCAATATCAGATAAGGGAATAGGAATGTCCTCAGCTACCAAAAAGAACATATTTGAAAAATTTTACCGAAAAGATACCGGTAACATCCATAATGTTAAAGGATATGGTCTAGGACTATCATATGTAAAACAAATTGGAGATTTGCATAAAGCCAAAATAACCATAGATACCAAGTTAAAAGAGGGTTGTACTTTCACATTAACTTTTTCAAATGATCTTTCAGAGTGATACCAATCCCATAAGGATACAAAAACTTTAATTCAAATACATTGAAAAAATTCAAACCCAAAATTTTAATTGCCGAAGACAACTACAATTTCGGTAGTATACTGAAGGATTACTTAACAGTCAATAATTACAGTGTAACTCTTGCAAAAAATGGAGTAGAAGCAATGACTTTTTATTCCAAAGAAAAATTCGATTTATGTATTCTTGATATCATGATGCCTAAGATGGATGGTTTTACTCTTGCGGAGAAGATTCGTCAGATGGATGAAAGTGTCCCGATTTTTTTTCTAACGGCAAAAAATCTAAAGGCTGATATGCTTCATGGCTATAAAACTGGTGCTGATGATTATTTAACTAAGCCTTTTGATTCAGAAGTGTTGTTGGCGAAAATCAACAGAATTTTACGAGCTCGAACCAATGAATTATTATATCAGAGTAATCATTCCCAAGAACAATACGAAATTGGAAACTATTTATACAATTCTAGAACCAGAGTTATTGAGCATATCAATGGAGAAAAAATTGAACTATCTCCCAAAGAAAATGATCTTTTAAGGTTGTTTGCCATTTTTAAGGACGAGCTTTTAACTAGAGAGCTTGCTTTAAATTCTGTATGGAAAAACAACAATTTTTTCACTTCGAGAAGTATGGATGTTTACATTGTTCGGTTGCGTAAAATATTTGAACGAGATAGTAGTGTAAAGATAAAAAATGTACATGGTTTAGGTTTTAGCATGGTAACCGAATCAAAAGAAGACTCAAAAAAACAACCTATTGATATGCCCTGAGTTATATTTTCGAATAGATTCTCAAATGAATGGAGGTTTTTTAATTAGGGTTCGTATGTAGTTTAAATTTCATCAAGTGTGATATATTTTACCCTTTGGTTCTACTGCATTGTTTGTGAAGTAGAAGTTGATTAACGACATCTATATGTGCTTGTATCGTACTTTTCATTGATACTTATGTTGATGTATTCCTTTATGTTACCTTTTATCACGAACAATAAAAGGTCTTCGCTATAAGATCGTTTACCATTACCAGGATCAACAATAGTAAAATCTTCTCTTTTGACAGAACGTGTGCCATTGTCCCGGATGTTTTTGGATACATTGATATCAGCATTTTCTAATAGTCCACATTCTATTCCCGGCTATCACTCTTTTTTTGATTATTTTTTATATAACTTAAATATCTTTATATCAGTTAGATATACGATATATTTTGAATATTATATTAAAAAGTTTCCAAGTGAATGTTTTTTGATGTCCTTCTATTTATAGTATATATGCTCAAATTTGTAGTTTTCATGTCTTACCATATTGATGTCTTACCCAATAGAAATTATAGACAAGCCACTCTCCTTCGTAAAGCTTGGAGGGAGACAAAGAAAATCAAGAAAAAACCATAGCTAATTTGAGCGACTTTCCTCCCTCTGTTGTAAAAGGCATTAAAGTAGTTGTCAAAAGTCATGTATTTCTATGTACACTAAGGTATTATACTGAGTGGCATCTCAAGGGTGAACCAGATCCTTTATTGCTTTCAGATGAGGATATAGGTAAACAAAAGCGAAATATATAAATACACCGATTAGCAAGGCATAGATATCAGATAGTACGATAAAGAAACAGAATAGCAGAAATACAGAAGATAGTCATCTTGTACATTTCTTATCACCCGGAGGAATGATCAGGAAACCTTGACGTTAGATTAGGT
>MPMN01000041.1 GCA_002238525.1 Flavobacteriaceae bacterium bin25 | reverse complement strand
TCATCAATTACACTTCCCAGGTGGTGCACCTGCCCTCCATCAGATGATGTGGATGTGATGGTATAGCTTAGCTTCTCAAAAATGGCTTCTATCGTACAATCGGATACCAGAGTAATGGTTATGGTGGCTTCATCATTATTTAAATCACCACAGGTTCCAGTCCAGCCCTTGAACTCATAATGCTGGTTGGCAGTGGCAGCAACCTCCACATCTTCCCCATGGTTGACAGTTAGTGATGGGGTAATAGTTATTTCCCCGTTCTCGTTTTCTCCTATGGTAATAGTACGAGGGGCCTTTGTAAATACCGCTTCAAGACTGCAATTCCCTTCAACAGTAAAGGTTACTTTGGGTATGGAAAGATCTTGAAGGGTAGGACAATCAGTACCTTCTTTGATTGTCCAATTACCGAATTGATAGCCCTCATCGGGTTCTGCTGTAAAAGAGGCTAGCTGTCCGTGTTCTCTTTGTAATTCACCTTCACTTAAACTACCCCCCCCCCCTTTGAAATGGCTTTGATTGAGTAACTTATCTTTTCAAATTCAGCTCTGACTTGACAATTGTTTGAAGCAGTTATCGTTATTTCCAAATCATCTTTGCTAAAACTACCGCAGTCACCTGTCCAACCTTTCAATTGATAGTGCTGGTCTGCTTTGGCAGTAATTTTTACCGTTTGACCACTCTCGACATTATTTTGACTATCTGAAATAGTTCCGCCTAGCCCATTAGAAGTAGCAATGGTGAACTTTGGAACAAAATCTATTATAGGTACAAGTGGATTAGTCTCCGGTTTTCTATTACAAGAAAATAAAATCAGTAATGTTGAAGCACTAACGAATAAAGAATACCTATCAAACCGGAATAACATCGAAAGACAAAAAATTAAATGCCTCGGAACACCAACTGTAATTTAGAACAATTTTACACACCAAGCTTCCCATCAAGAATAAATTCCTATCAATAAAAATATACTGATAAAGAAAACTTACCTCAATAAAAATCAGTATAAAATTAGATAAAAATATGAGTATTTCTTATCCTAATACTCAAAATGAAAAAGCCCCCAATGACTTTTGATAATAGTTCAATAAAGTAACCCGCTATGAAGACTCAAATATTGATGGCATAGAAGACATAGACTCCCGTAGATGGTCACCAATATCTTCTATCTGAGTATAACGTATAGCATCATTAACCTTTATGAGTGTTTGATTGTCAACAGCATAATCATGCTCTGAATATATATCTCCGATGATGTCTCTATCCGCATTTTTCATGAAATCACTCAATAGAGGTTTTGCAGCATGATCAAATAAATAACAACCATACTCAGCCGTATCTGAAATTACTCTGTTCATTTCATAAAGCTTTTTTCTCGCAATGAGATTGGCTATCAACGGAGTTTCATGTAAAGACTCGTAATAAGCTGATTCCTCCTTGATGCCCGATTCAACCATCGTATCAAAAGCCAATTCTACTCCTGACTTGATAAATGCTACCATCAAGACACCACGATCAAAATACTCCTGCTCCTTGATTTCTTGATCCGTATTTACTGTTTTCTCAAAAGCAGTTTGACCCGTCTCATATCGCCACTGAAATAGATTGCTATCTCCATCTGCCCAATCTTTCATCATATTCCCAGAAAATTCACCTGACATAATGTTGTCCATATGCTTCCTAAACAATGGGGTAAGAATGGTTTTTAACTGTTCGGCCAATTCAAAGGCTTTTATCTTCGCAGGATTTGAAAGTCTATCCATCATATTGGTAATTCCACCATGCTTCAAAGCCTCTGTTATGGTTTCCCATCCGTTTTGAACTAACTTGGCTGCAAATGATGGTTCTATACCCTTTTCAACCATTTTATCAAAACATAAAATTGACCCGGTTTGTAGCATACCACAAAGTATCGTTTGTTCTCCCATCAAATCAGATTTAACTTCAGCTATAAATGAGGATTCAAGTACTCCCGCTCTGTGTCCACCAGTAGCATAAGCATAAGCTTTGGCCTGTTCTAATCCATTACCATCAGGATCGTTTTCACCGTGAACTGCAATCAAGGTGGGGACACCAAACCCCCTAAGATACTCCTGACGAACCTCAGTGCCTGGACATTTTGGTGCAATCATAATAACTGTGATGTCTTTTCGGATATTTATCCCCTCTTCTACAATATTGAATCCATGTGAGTAAGATAAAGTTGCCCCCTTTTTCATCAAAGGCAATAGACCCTCAACAACAGACGTGTGTTGTTTGTCAGGAGTTAGATTACAGACCAAATCTGCTCTCGGGATCATTTCTTGAAAAGTCCCAACTTCAAAATCATTGCTAGTGGCATTGATATAAGATGTTCTCTTTTGTTCAATGGCATTTTCTCTCAATGCATAAGACACCTTTAATCCCGAATCACGCATATTGAGTCCTTGATTTAATCCCTGTGCACCACATCCAACAATAACGATTCGCTTGCCCTCAAGAGCTGAAATGCCCTTATTAAATTCTTCAATACCCATCAATCGGCACTTCCCAAGCTCTGTGAGCTGCTCACGAAGTGTTAGTCTGTTGAAATAGTTAGTCATCTTATTAATCATATTTATTCATTTTTGTTTTGTCTGAATTTTTCAAGAATATCGCTTATGGGAAGTTTTGATTTAGTTACTGAAATCCTACCGGAACGTACAAACTGCAATAATCCAAATTTTTCCAGATCCCTTCTAAGCTTTTCGGTTTCATGACGAAACCCAGTTTTTTCAAGGACAAAATACTCCCTTGAAACGGTAACAATCCGAGCACGACTGTTCTTTATGATATTTTGAACCTGTCTCTTTTCAAAAAGCACATCCGAAGGAAGCTTGAATAAGGCCGATTCTTGGAAAATAGTTTCACTATCCGTATGATAAAATACTTTAATCACATCAACCTGCTTTTCAATCTGTTTCGTTATCTTACCTATTCGTGATGGCTCCATTTTGATAACAATGACAAATCGAAAAATATTTGGAATTTCTGATTCAGATGTTGAAAAACTATCAATATTAATATGCCTTTTTAAAAATATGGCTGAGATTCTATTTAATAGACCAACATTGTTTTCGGTATAAACCGAAACTGTGTAAGTTCGTTTAACCATAATCTATTCCAATCTGACCGAAGATACACATGCCCCCGAAGGTACCATGGGGAAAACATTTTCTTCTTTCTCTACTACAACCTCTAGAAGATATGGTCCATCATGAGATAACATTACTTTAATCGCCTCATCCAATTCTTCTCGCTTTTCAACTTTTTTACTTTCGATAAAGTACCCTTTGGCTATTGCTACAAAATCTGGATTTATTAATTCGGTAGAAGCATATCGTTTATCGAAAAAAAGTTGTTGCCATTGCCTGACCATACCCAAAAAATTGTTGTTTAGAATGATAATTTTTACCCCTATTTCGGATTGAAAAATAGTACCGAGTTCCTGTATTGTCATCTGAAATCCTCCATCACCAATAATAGCCACAACTTGTCTGTCGGGTGCCCCCATTTTTGCCCCCATTGCTGCAGGCAAAGCAAACCCCATAGTTCCTAAGCCTCCAGAGGTTACATTGCTCTTGGTTTGGGTAAACTTAGCATAACGACAAGCAACCATCTGATGCTGACCGACATCGGTTACGATAATCGCATCACCCCCGGTCTGAGCATTTAATTTATCAATGGTTTCAGCCATTGTTAATCCATCTGACTTAGGATAAAATTCTCTTTTGATGACCTTATCATATTCGATCTGATAGAAATCTTTAAATTCCTGAACCCATTTCGGATATTCCTTAGGTTTGATAGACTGTGTAATCAATGGCAAGCTATCTTTACAATCACCCAAAATAACTATGTCCACCTCAACATTTTTGTTGACCTCAGATTCATCAATTTCCAGATGAATTATTTTGGCTTGTTTTGCATAGGTATTCAAATCACCAGTTACTCGATCGTCAAATCTCATCCCAACCGCTATCAATAAATCACATTGGTTGGTCAATATATTTGGTCCATAATTCCCATGCATACCTACCATTCCCATATTTAATGGATGGTCTGTAGGTAGTGCTGATAGTCCCAGAATAGTCCATACCGCTGGAATACCAGATTTTTCGACAAATTGTTTAAACTCTACTTCGGCATTCCCCAAGATTACCCCCTGGCCCCAAACAATCAAAGGTTTTTGGGCTTGGTTGATCAATTCAACGGCTTTTGATATTTTTTTTAGGTTGATATTTATCTCTGGTTCATAACTTCTTACACCTGTACACTTCTCATAAGTGAAATTCATGAAGTCAAATTGAGCGTTCTTTGTAACATCAATCAAAACTGGACCAGGCCTTCCAGACTGCGCAATATAAAAGGCCTTTGCAAACACTTCTGGAATTTCTTCGGCTCTAGTTATTTGATAATTCCATTTGGTTATAGGTGTTGATATTCCAATGACATCGGTTTCCTGAAAGGCATCTGTTCCCAATAAATGAGCCCCTACCTGACCTGTAATACAGACAATTGGAGTAGAGTCTATCATTGCGTCAGCTATACAAGTAATTAAATTGGTTGCTCCCGGTCCAGAGGTTGCAATAGCCACTCCTACCCTACCTGAAACTCTAGCATAACCTTGTGCTGCATGAGCTGCTCCTTGCTCATGTCTTGTCAACACATGATGCAATTGATCTTGAAATTTATACAACTCGTCATAAACGGGCATGATGGCCCCACCAGGATATCCATAAATTGTTTTTATTCCTTCTGCTAATAAAGATCTCACTATGGCCTCAGCTCCTGATATGCGCATAAGCGGTTGGGACTGGTTTACTTCTGATCGAGATGTCTTTATATCTTCCATGATTTACAAATCTGTTACACACCCTTGAGATGCATTTGAGACGGTTTTGATGTATTTGTATAACACTCCAGAACTGAATTTATAGGGCGGTGGATTCCATAAATTTTTTCTTTTTTCTAGTTCCTCAGTTGACAAATCAACATTCAAAGTATTTTTTCTAGCATCAATGATAATGGTATCTCCCGTTTTTAATAGGGCTATTGGGCCTCCTTCCTGGGCTTCTGGAACAATATGACCAACAACAAAACCGTGAGTTCCTCCAGAAAATCTTCCATCGGTTATCAAAGCAACTGAATCACCAAGACCTGCCCCCATTATGGCCGCTGTGGGTTTCAGCATCTCAGGCATTCCAGGACCTCCTTTTGGTCCCTCATATCGTATCACTAATACCTCCCCGGGAAGAACCTCACCATTAGCAATTCCATCATTGGCTTTAAATTCACTATCATAAACACGTGCTGAACCCTTAAACAAGAGGCCCTCCTTACCAGTTATTTTTGCTACGGATCCCCCAGGAGCTAAGTTTCCCCTTAGAATCCGAAGATGTCCTGTCTTCTTTATTGGTGAACCTATAGGATGAATAATCTTTTGATCGGGATCGAGTGAAGGAAGATTTTCAAGATTTTCTTCAACAGTTTTACCAGTTACAGTCATACAGTCTCCGTGAAGCATATCGTGTTTAAGCATATATTTCATCACAGCTGGTATGCCCCCTACTCTGTATAAATCTTCCATCATGTATTTTCCACTTGGTTTGAGATCTGCAAGGAAAGGCGTTATGTCGCTAATATCCTGAAAATCATTGATTGAACAAGGCAGTTTCGCAGCTTTTGCAATGGCGAGAAAATGTAGAACTGCATTGGTCGAACCTCCTAGAATACTTATGATTCTAAGTGCATTTTCTAAAGCTTTTCGAGAAAAAATATCTCTGGGTTTTACATCATTCTCTACTAAAAAATCAATGTACTTACCTATTTCTTCACACTCCCGTTTTTTTTCTTCGCTCTTGGCTGGATTTGAAGAACTATATGGAAGAGATAACCCTGCTGCTTCAATAGCTGAAGCCATTGTGTTTGCTGTGTACATTCCACCACAGGCTCCAGCTCCTGGGCATGCATTCAAGATGACTTTTTTATAGTCTTTTTCATCTATTTTTCCTGCTACTTTTTGACCCCAAGCTTCAAATGCAGATACAATATTGAGTTCCTTACCATTAAGCCTTCCAGGAGCAATTGTCCCCCCATAGACTAATATCGAAGGGCGATTGAGTCTGAGCATTGCTATCATTGCTCCGGGCATATTTTTATCACACCCCACTACTGTAATCAATCCATCGTATGCCATTGCTTGTACGACTGTTTCGATGGAGTCGGCAATAACATCTCTTGAGGGTAACGAAAAGCGCATGCCTGGTGTCCCCATTGAGATTCCGTCTGAAACACCGATAGTATTATAAATAAGCCCCACCAATTCTCGTTCCGAAACACTTTTTTTGATTCGAGCTGCCAGCTGATTGAGATGCATATTGCATGGATTTCCTTCGTAACCAGTAGAAGCTATACCTACAAATGGTTTATTCAAATCGTCTCTGTTTAACCCGATGGCATGCAACATTGATTGTGCCCCAGGTTGTGTGGGGTCTTGTGTTACGGCATAAGAATACTTTTTATTTTTCTTCATCTATTTACCAAAATAAATTGAACAACAAATACTTTAAAGAGTTCATGCCCAGCAATACCAAAAGTCAATAGTTCTAACAACTACATAAAACACTGATAATCAATACATATGACAAAACATCTCGGCATACCCAAGATAGATATTCATTGAATTTAATATTCAGATGTCATAATAATTTGAACTTACTTCCAGATGTAAAACTAAATGAAATGTCTTCTAAGTCAATTATCCATTTATACTAAAATTCTTTTTCAAATACTATTGATTTTCAAGTTTCTTAGTCCACTTTACTATAGATTTCTCGTTGAGTCGGACATAGTCAGTATTACCTGCTGTCTCAGCGAGTTTTAGTGAGGCTTGCGCTGCTTCGATTGCCTCATCATATCTTCCCAGATCTGCTAGAACGAGTGCACGAGGTCTATGATACCAATATCTTTCAGAATTTTCTTCAATTGCTTTATTGATCCAACCTAATGCTTTTTCTAAATCCTTACCCTCTTGCTGGTAATAAGAAGCGGCAGCATAGTAATCGTTTCCTGATGGGTTTGCACTTAGGGTATTTTCTATAGAGGTTAATGCTTTTTGTTTGGTTGGAACTTCAAAGGGTATTTTTACATATACATCATCCCATGCTAAAGCTAAGTCTGCGCCATCATTATGCAGATTTCTTATTTCAATTGTAAAATTTTCTACTTTAATATCTGAATGTTTTACTTGTGTTATAAAGGTTGCAGCAACTAAATTTTCGTCCCATTCATTTGGGAGACCCCAATTATCGGTTTTGGTATAGAAATATACTTGCCAAGTGTCTTTGCTTGGGCGGGTATATATGGCGTAACTCCCACTTTGCAATAGATCATCTCCAATTTTTACATCATCAGAAAAAGTGATTTTGGTATTGGCATTTGCACCAGTTCTCCAAATCTGATCATAGGGAACTAGGTCTCCAAATATTACTCTTCCACGAGTTGCAGGTCTTGCATACTCTATAGTTACATCGGTCAATCCCACAACTTGTTTGATTTCTGTTGAAGGGCTTGGTTGTGGTGTTTGTACTTGTCCAAAGGACAAATTGATTATTCCAAGTATTGTAAAGGCGTATAACAATTTCTTCATGGTCATTTTTTCAATAAACTTCAAAATTAAACAATCGCAAATGATGAAATATAGAAAAATAGACTTCTCTTTTACTCCATCTGCTATTTTTTTAGATCAGTTTGAAACCCTATTCCGTAATAGTTATAGTTTCTTGAATTTAATGTACAAGCTCGAAAATTGGTCTACAAGGTTAAGGTTCTGCCCTCAATAGCCAGGTGTGTTTTGACTAAATATTTCAAAATGTTTTTTTAATTTCATGAAAACCCGATCCTTCAATTCGGTTCGCTTTTTTGCCCATTTCCCAAATCTTCCCATAGGCGGTATGCACTCGGAGAAATCAGTTCCATAATCATTTATTTCTCCTTCTTTGAAAGCATTCCTCATAAAATCATGGGTTGCATCTGCATTCAATTTTTCTTCATCAATTATACGCTCTAATTCAAAATCCCTTTTCTCTTTAAGAAATGCTGACCAAGATTCATGGACATCACTATCCGGTTGTAGATTTTCGATAAACTCCAGGATGATTGCCTTTTTATTCCTCAATGCTGAACTGGAATCAATAGCCCTTTTGATATCTTTCATAATCTTCTCGCACTCGTCTTCGTTGTCTTCATGATATTTTTTAGTTAATCGAAGAATATAATCAACATTGATTTCTATCTGTTTTATCAATTCTAGTTCAAAAACAATATCCTGGACCACATTCTGGTCGGGATTTTGAGTGCTTCGCTTGATGATTTGGTCTCTTAAATCCAGATATGTTGACTGATAATCTTGTTTCTCTCTATCCGAAATGATTTGATTCTCTCCTTGAAAATCATCAAATGTTTCCAAAATATTACGTAATCGTAGAAACTGATTATAGAGGTTGATAAACTCTCTTTGTTTGGATTCTCCATCAATTTGTTGGTCTACAGGAAACTCTTGTTGCAATTGAGAAACAATCTCCTTATAGCCCTTTACTTTTTCCCCCTTATGATCTATATAACCTTCAAAATAATCTGCAAAAGACCTCAGCAACACAATATCTTTGGCTTTTTTATTTCCAAAAAGCGCAATCGATTCATTGGTCGCTTTTTCTAGATCTCGAAAACACACTATATTTCCAAAAGATTTTACATTATTTAAGATTCTATTGGTTCTTGAATAGGCTTGCAAAAGACCATGTAGCCTTAAATTCTTGTCCACCCATAGAGTATTTAAGGTGGTAGAATCAAATCCAGTTAAAAACATATTAACCACAATAAGTATATCGATATCTCGGTATTTAACTTTTCTGCTAATTTCCTTATAATAATTCTGAAACTGGTCAGGTGAAGTATCGTAAGATACTTGGAACAATTCGTTGAAATCGTTGATAGCCCCTTTCAGAAAATCTCGATCACTTTTCTCTAGTCCTGAGATGTCCTCTGGATTTTCATCTATCAATCCATCTGTATCTTCATCTTTCCCATGACTGAAAATGGTAGCTACCTTTAATTTTTGGTCGCTCGGCAAAGGTGATAATTGTCTTTTAAACTCCGAGTAATAATTTTTGGCCATTTCGATGCTTGATACGGTAAAAATGGAGTTGAACCCCAAAAACCTCTTATCACCGATAGAGTAGTGTTCATTCCTCTTGGTTTTCTGATCAAAACGTTCGATAATGTATTTAACGATTTCCTTTACCCGTCCTGGATGGCGATATACTTCTTTTTCTTTTATTTTATCTGTGGATGAATCTATATTATTATCAATATTCGTATAGGAGATGGAAGTTTTGTGGTATTCTACCTTAAAAGGCAAAATGTTGTTGTCTGTGATAGCATTGACAATAGTATAAGCGTGAAGCTGCCGACCAAAAACACGTTCGGTAGTCTTTAATTTCGAAGATTCAGATATTTCTTTCTTGGCATCTACATTTTGTGGAAAAATAGGAGTTCCTGTAAATCCAAAAAGATGATATGATTTGAATTTTTTAGTAATGGCTTTATGCATTTTCCCAAACTGAGACCGATGACATTCATCAAAGATGATCACTATATGTTCTTTATAAATTCGGTGTGTCGTAGCCGTTGTTACAAAATGATTGAGTTTTTGTATGGTGGTGATGATAATCTTGGAATCAGGATTTTCTATCTGTTTGATTAAAGTTTTGGTGTCCTTAGTACTATTAGCAGCACCTTTTTCAAATTTGTCATATTCTTTCATGGTTTGATAATCCAAGTCTTTTCTATCTACGACAAACAACACTTTGGATATACCATCTAGTTCTGCAGCAAGTTGGGCAGCCTTAAAGCTGGTAAGCGTTTTTCCAGAGCCTGTAGCATGCCATATGTACCCTCCTGCTTCTGGGCGACCTAATTTTTTATTGTTAGTGCTGATTTTAATTTGTGTCAAAATTCTTTCTGTGGCAGCAATCTGGTATGGCCTCATGACTAGCAATTGCTTTTCACTAGTAAAAACACAGTATTTTGTAAGCATATTAAGAAGAGTATGCTTGCTAAAAAAAGTTTCTGTAAAATCCACTAAATCCCTTATTTGTTGATTTTTAGCATCAGCCCACCAACTAGCGAACTGGAAACTATGACTGGTTTTGATTTCATTAGTTTTTTTACTGTTATTAGACTTTCGAATATGTTGG
The DNA here is from genome assembly GCA_002238525.1 of Flavobacteriaceae bacterium bin25. Classification (GTDB taxonomy): domain Bacteria; phylum Bacteroidota; class Bacteroidia; order Flavobacteriales; family Flavobacteriaceae; genus Bin25. Next base: position 19,888 of record MPMN01000041.1, on the reverse strand, counting down.
TCACGAGTTGAGTTGCTATAGTATTTAGTATTCGTTCCATTGGAGATGACAAATATTTGTATGTATTCATATAGCCCTGAATCAGCCCAAAAACTATCTCTTTTGTAGCGATCAATTTGATTAAATGCCTCTTTGATAGGAACACCTCGTCTTTTTAATTCGACATGAACGATAGGCAATCCATTCAACAAAATGGTCACATCATATCGGTTTTTTTTCCTTGAGTGAGGTTTCCCTTCGTTAGTTTGGTATTGATTGATTACCTGCAGTTTATTATCATGTATGCGGTTTTTTTCTAATAGATGTATATTTTTTGTCTCTTTAGTATCAGTATCTCTTTTTAATATCTTGATATAATCCGATTGAATAGTATTTGTTTTTTCTTGAATGGAATGCTTTTTATTGGCTATTTCTTCTTCAAAGAATTTATTCCATTCATTATCACTAAACTTATAATCATTGAGTTCTTGGAGTTGGTGTCTTAAGTTGTTGATAAGGTCAGATTCATTAGATATCTCAAGGTATTGGTAAGCTTGAGATTTGAGTTGAGATACCAATTCCTTTTCTAGTTCTCGTTCAAGTTGGTAGTCTTTATATCGTTTTTTATTGGAGATAAATTCTGTAACGACTGTGGTTTGGGGATTTTCCACAACCAAGTTGTATTGTTTGTTCATAGACTAAAAGTTAATAGTTTTTCTCGATAGTATTCATATTGTTTTCTTCTTGCTTTTTGTTCAGCAGGTAATCCTGTGGAGAGATCATTGATCAAAGTATCAAATCTGTCAAGAATACCAACAACCCTTTTCTGGTCATCTATTGTAGGAATGGGAATTTTGAATTTAGAAAGCCATTTTGTGCTCAAATTTTTTTGTCCTGCCCCATGAGACCTTTTAATAGCTAGCCTTTCAAATTTATCTTGATTAAAATAATGATAAAGAAATCTAGACATGACTATATCTGTTTTAGTTCTAATACATGCTACTCTCTGGTTCAAACCTGCAGGTAAATTTGATTTAGACAACATAGCAACTCTACCAACATTACCTGTCAAACTCATTACCAAATCATTTTCTTTGAGCAATTGTTTTTTATAGTCTTCTTTCTTATGAGATGGATAATAAACTATTTTCATATTAGATATTTTCCCTTTCTGGACATCCGAAATTCTTATCACTCGAATTCCCTCATTACTGTAAGTTGAGCTTTTAAAGTTATACCCATTTAAAATATCTGCAACCATTTCTAGTTCAATTAGAATTACCCCCCCCCAATATTTTGAATTTCAGTAGTTTGCCTCGATAATGTTCATATTGCTTTCGTCTTGCATTATGTTCCGCAGGTAGCCCAACGGAAATATCTTCAGTGAGGATAGAAAACTTATCAAGAATTGAAACAATATGATTTTGCTTTTCCATTGATGGAATAGGGATTTTGAATTTTGAAAGGCTACTGGCATTTAATGCGGGTATCCCATGATGAGTAGCCAATTTCCGAATACCACTTTGATTGCTTAACAAATAGAAGTATAAAAATCTCTTTGTTAATTTGCCATCATCCTTTATCGTTACAGAATAATTGAGAGGTCCTCTAAAGTATTTTCCTTCATGCCAAGTAATGTAACCAACATTTGCTCCACGAGATGTTACCCCAATGGGGTCGTTTTCTACATTGTAACGATTAATAAAACCGAGTGGTTCTTTTCCACTATTGATTACTGGGTAAATACCAATGTTATTTTGAATATTGATTTTACTAATTGCATCTCCAGTTTTTATTTCACATATCTCTCTCAATTCAACATATTTTGTTTTTTGTTGGGGATCTACCCCCCCCTATTTTTGAAATCCAAGAGAGCATCACGATAATAGTTGTACTGTTTTTTTCGCGCCTCCAGCTCCGCCTCCAGCTCCGCCTCCAGCTCCGCCTCCAGCCGGGTGAAAGTATCTAATATCTTAACTATCTCCTCTTGAATTTTTAGGGGCGGAATCGGGATTTTGAATTTGGCTAAATCTTTAGGGTAGATATGTGGAACTCCACCTACCGGTTTTTTTTCTATGAATATCATCTTGATGAGATTTTAAAATGTAAAATAGATATTTGGGAACTAATTTTTTAATATCTGGATGTATTGAAAATGAATCAGATAGGTATACTGGACTATTCCAATAACTCACAAAACCAGCACCATCACCTGAACTCGCAACCGCTATGGTCTCTCCTTCTCTATTTGCTATATTGTGGTAATACGATGGCTTTATGCTACTACTAATTACAGGTATATCTCCTTCTCTTGTTTGTTTCTTGGTAATTGTTTTCCCCCTTCGAAATGAGCAGACATTTTCTAAAATGAAGATTTTACCCCCCATTTTTTGAAAACCCAAGAGGGAATCACGATATTTTTCGATCTTGTTCATGATTCTATTCCTTCTAAGTCATTGACAATGGCATCGATTTGTTTTCTCAATACGCGTTGGCGCGATACGATGGTCGCTATTTCTTTGTTTAATTCTTTGATATCTATAACCTCCGAAGTATCTTCTTCTTGGACATAAGTGCTTACGTTGAGACTGTAATTATTTTCTTCTATGATTTTTTTATCCACAAGAGATGAAAAATAGGGTATATCATTTCGCTTGATATAGGCATCCATGATTTTTTTCCTATTGTTATCACTCAGTTTATTTTTATTTGCACTTTTCTTAAATTCAGAAGAAGCATCAATAAAATGTACTTTGTTGTCTTCTTTGCTCTTTTTTAATACGACAATACAAGTTGCTATTGATGTTCCAAAAAACAAGTCTTTCGGCAATTGAATTACAGAGTAAATGTAATTATTGTCCAATAGGTATTTACGGATTTTTTGTTCCGCCCCACTGCGATAAAGGGTACCGGGAAATTGAACGATGGCTGCCGTTCCTGTGGTATGTAAACGAGAAAGGATATGCATGGTAAAAGCCAAGTCAGCTTTGCTCTTTGGAGCCAAAACACCTGCATCAGAAAATCGACTATCATTAATAAGAATAGGATTGTCTTTCCCCTCCCATTTCACGGAATATGGAGGATTAGAAACGATGCCCTGGAAAGATTTTGGGGGATGTTTTTCGCTTGGGTTTATAAGGGTATCTCCATGAGCAATATCGAACTTATTAAAATTGATATTATGGAGTATCATATTGATGCGACATAGATTATAGGTGGTTAAATTTTTTTCTTGGCCATAGAAACCACCTTTAATCTTTTCTTTTCCAAATACTTTGATGAATTTTAACAACAACGAACCTGAACCACAAGCCGGGTCATAAACCCTATTTAATTCATCATTCCCGTGCATCACAATTTCGACCAGCAAATGGCTGACCTCTTGAGGTGTAAAGTACTCTCCACCAGATTTTCCAGCTTGAGAAGCGTACATGGACATGAGATATTCATAAGCATCACCAAATGCATCCGTCGAACATTCTGCATAATCACCAAAGTTTAAACTTTTGATGGATTTTAGTATTTGGATGAGTTTTTTGTTCCTTTCAATCACATTATTACCCAACTTCTTTGAATTGACATCTATATCATCAAATAAACCCTTGAAATCAGATTCGCTTTCCTGTCCTCTGGCAGAATTCTCTATGTTTAAAAACACCTTTGCTAAAACTTCATTAAGGTTTTCATTAGAAGCCTTCTGAACGACATTTTGAAACAACTCGCTGGGTAGGATATAAAACCCCTTCTCTTTTATGGTCTCATTTCTTTCCGCCTCTGCCTCAATATCCGAAATTTGAGCATAATTAAATTTTCTATCGAAAATTCTTTGTTCTTTGTTGAAATAATTGGATAAATTTTCACTCAAAAAACGATAAAATAGAATACCGAGAACATATTGCTTGAAGTCCCAACCATCAATACTACCCCTAAGTTCTTCTGCCATTTTCCAGATCATACTACCAAGAGCTTGCTTTTCTTCTTCTCTACTAGATTTGATTGTCATGAATTTTAATTTATCGTATGTACTAAATTTTTGACTATATCATTAGATTATGTGTATTTCAGACAAACCGAGTCAATAAATCATACTAAATTGAGACATCATTTGTGATGGCCCAAACAATAATTTACTTTTTTCCAACCTTAATTTATTATGCTCTGAAATACGCGTCTATTCTTCTTCAAATATGCATTTATTTTTTCAAACGAACTCGTGCAATCAAATAACAAATGTAACTTTTCGATCAAAACGATACAGATATTCCATCAAATTTAAACATCCCTTTGTATACATATGATACCATTTACACATTAAAGTTGCTCATAGAAAATTTAATGCCTAAGTTGTTTAGCAGTAGAGTAAATACATAAACTTATTGAGCAATATAGTGTTCGTTATGGTATAATTGGTGAAATCATCGCGCCAAATTTTTATTAATAAAAAATTGTAGAATTTCTTGATAGATAGAAGTAAAATATTTTACATAAGTTTACTTTCCCGGCTTAATTATGTCTTTAACTCAACTTATTAATCAAGCAAAACCCTTTTCATAATTAATTCACTTCATGGCATCAAATAAGACCAAACCGACCTCAGCTAGCGTAACTGAATTTTTGAATAAAATCGAAGATCCAAAAAAGAAATCCGATTGCTTCAAACTAATAGAAATGATGCATCAAATCACAAATCAACAACCCAAAATGTGGGGGAACTCAATCGTAGGGTTCGGACAATATCATTATAAATATAAAAGTGGAAGACAAGGCGAATGGTTTTTAACCGGATTTTCCCCCAGAAAACAAAACCTCAGCCTATATCTGATGTGTGATCTAAAAAACAAAACGCTTCCCTTTCATCGTCTAGGAAAACATAAAAAAAGTGTGGGATGCCTATATATCAAACAACTAGAAGATGTCAATACACAAGTACTCGAAGAAATCATATCCAAAGCAGTAGAATATACCAAATCTCTATACCCCTAGCCTAATTTACCCTCTTTATTTTGGCTCCAACAGCTTCAAGACGCTTGTCTATCTCTTGATAGCCCCTATCAATCTGTTCAATGTTGTGAATGATGCTTTTCCCTTTTGCAGAAAGAGCAGCAATAAGTAAAGATATCCCCGCTCGAATATCAGGAGAACTCATCGTAGTACCCTTCAACTGAGTCTTGAAATTATGCCCAATAACTGTCGCCCTATGTGGATCACATAAAATTATCTTGGCACCCATGTCAATTAACTTATCAACAAAAAATAATCGAGATTCAAACATTTTTTGGTGTACCAACAAGCTGCCATTCGCCTGAGTTGCCACAACCAATACTATACTTAATAAATCTGGAGTAAAACCCGGCCATGGGGCATCAGATATGGTAAGAATCGAATCGTCTAAATAGTTGTGGATAGTATATCCCTGATGATGAGCCGGTATATGAATATCATCACCAATTTGATTGATGGTCAAACCTAATTTACGAAATACATTAGGTACTATCCCAAGATTTTCCCAACTAACATCAGCAATGGTCAATTGGCTGCGAGTCATCGCAGCCAATCCAATCCAACTGCCGATTTCAATAAAATCAGGCAAAATCCGATGCCTAGTGCCTACAAGTTTTTTTTGTCCAACTATCTCTAATAAATTCGAGCCAATTCCTGTGATCTTGGCTCCCATAGAATTGAGCATCTTACAGAGCTGTTGGATATAAGGTTCGCAAGCTGCATTATATATAGTGGTTTTTCCCTCAGTGATACATGATGCCATAATCAAATTGGCAGTGCCCGTAATTGATGCTTCATCAAGCAAAATAGAAGTACCCATCATTTTTTTTCCCTCCAAGAAAAGAGCATCAAGGTTAACATCTTGCCTAATAGTAGCACCAAGTTGGATAAATCCGTTGAAGTGTGTGTCTAATCTTCTACGTCCTATTTTATCCCCACCGACATTCGGAACCCGGGCTTGCCCCAACCGAGCAAGAATAGGTCCGATAATTAATACAGAACCACGAAGACTACCACAATCATGATCAAAGTCATCAGAATAAATATAGTTTTGATTTATCTGGCTGGCTTGAAAGGAATAAGTATTATCAGCTACTTTCTGAACAGAAACTCCTAGATTTTTGAGAATCTCAATCAGCCTTTGGGCATCTAGGATCTCAGGAATATTTTCTATTATGACTTTTTCCTCAGTCAAAAGAACAGCAGATATGACCTGCAAAGCCTCATTCTTTGCCCCCTGAGGTACTACCGTTCCTGAAAGCTTTTGGCCACCCTCAATATGAAAACTTCCCATAATTCAAGAATGCTTCCTATTGTATTTTCTCTTCTTCTTACGGTTTTTTCCTGACTGGTATTGATTATTCCTGCTTTCCTTTCCACGAGCTTTCAATAGGATCTCTGTTGGATATAACTCCTTATACTTTTTGGGTAAGCTCAATTTACCCTGACTCAAGAGGTCTAAATGATCTAAAATCACATTATCCTCAACCGAATCCCTATTCCAAATCAAGTAGTTTTTTTTCATGTGATTAGCAATAGCATAAATGAGAAAGTCTTTTAGCTGACTATCTTCCCACTTCCTCGCTATGTCAATCATTCGCTTGATATTGTTTCCGTAAAAACGATATTTGAGTGTTTTTTTTGGATAATCTAGTGAAGCTGGCTTCTTATCCTTTAACCCACGAGGAGGCTGTAGGTTTGCCGAAGGGGCTTTTAACTGATAATTAGACATAATTACCAATTGATGCCAAAGCTTGTGCTGAAACTGCTTAATGTCACGCAAATGAGGATTGAGATTTCCCATTGCCTGAATCATCGCAAGACTCTTCTTTCTTTTAAGTTCGGGATCCTTGATCGCAACTATTTGATCAATCATCTTGTGAATATGCCTTCCATATTCAGGTATGATTAACTTCGTTCTGTGTGTATTGTACTGTGGTTTTTCTAAAGTATTAAGTGCTGGATGCATAAAGGAATAAAAATTGATATTAAAAAATGTGACTTCGACAATAAAGGCTTACGATGATTCCCCCTACAAGGCGATTACTCCATTTAGTTTATTGATTTTTTGATAAATCTGTATTACCTGCTTCGGGGATTTCATATGGGCTTTAATGGTCAAGGAAATATAACGATTATTGGTAGAATTTCTACTCGTAACCTCATGTTCGTACACCTCAAAAGCAGAGAGTATTTCGTGCAAATGTAATGAATCAGAATCAAAAATAAATTTAAACGGGTAAACCGCAGGCCATTGATGACTATTTTCTAAAACAATTTCAAAATCATCATACTCGTTCGGCATTTGAAGTCTCCTACTTAATTCTAATCTTTCGCCAAAGATAAGAGATAAAATCCCTAACCAACTCAATTAAATCATGATGTATTAGGAAATTAGAAACCTAATTCGGTAAAATGCTAAAACCAAAGTACAAAAGCAGGAAAATATAAATTGGCAACAATGCCAAATTATCACCCATCAATTAGGATAATGTTGAAGTATTTTTGAACCCATGGACGAACGTATTTTGTTTTATGGAACCCCTGAATTTGCTGTTGGTTGCCTTGACTACCTGAGAAGTTCTGGGGTAAACATTATTGGTGTGGTCACAGCACCAGACAAGAAATCAGGACGAGGTCGAAAATTAAACTACTCTCCCGTAAAAAAATATGCCCTATCCCAAAACATACCTATTTTTCAGCCAACAAATCTGAAGTCTATAGAATTCCAACAAACCCTCGAAAAATTACAACCAGATATACAAGTTGTTGTCGCTTTTCGGATGCTTCCCAAGCAAGTTTGGAGCTTTCCACCAAAAGGAACCCTGAATTTACATAGCTCCCTGCTCCCAAACTACAGAGGAGCTGCACCCATCAATTGGGTTCTAATAAATGGAGAAAAGAAAACCGGCGTTACCACATTTATGATCGATGAAAAAATAGACACTGGGCAGATACTACTTCAAAAGACTATAAAGATTTTGCCTCAGGATACATTTTCGATGTTGTACCCTAAAGTTCTTGAACACGGGAAAATACTCTTAGCCGAAACTATCAGAAAGATGATTAGTAGAGATATAATACCTATTGAACAGAATACAACGGGATATGAAAAAAAAGCTCCTAAACTAACTTCTGAAAACACGCGAATAAATTGGGATCTTCCGTTGATTAAAATTGAAAGACTCATTCGTGGATTGGAACCGAATCCCGGAGCGTGGACATTTTTTGACAATGGTCAGAATAAAAATCTTAGAATGAAAATTTTAAGAGCAGAGATTAAAACCTTCGAATCTCATGAAAAACCTTATCAAATCACAATCAATCAAAAAAAAATGCTGATTACCCATCATCAAGGTCATCTACAGTGTAAGTATATTCAACTTGAAGGCAAAAAAACAATGGATGTAAAGTCATTGCTCAATGGGTATACATTCTTACAAGGAAGCAAAGTCTTGTAAAATATGGTAAAATGAATACAAAATCACACCATGTGTTTAAGTGCTTATTATATGGTAGTTTATCAAATTTAGCCCATTTCCTATCTGAATTCAATAACTGCATGCTTGAGACAAAGAGATACCATAAACTCTACTCCTGATATGGATGAACCAAGTAAATATTTCAAATTTAAATTCTGTATCAAAAAAAACTCTTACTTCATATGATTTTCATATATTAGAAGACTATTCGAAAGTTTATATTCAATGAATTTTTCTCTTTTGGTTACATAGACATTTTAATGATTATTCTTTTATATATTGCCCCGATTTAATCACTGACAATGAGTGAGAAAAAAAAACTTGTTCTTGAATATGACATCTTGGCCTCTCCAAGTTTGATATTTCGATATGTCTCTACTCCTTTTGGATTATCAGAATGGTTTGCAGACAATGTTCGGTTTAGAGGAGAGAAGTATACCTTTATTTGGGAAGATTCTGAAGAGTATGCAATAGAGATAAAAAGAAAGACCAATCAGTTTATTCGTTATCAGTGGGTAACAGATGAAGATGATCAAAGTGATTATTATTTTGAATTCCGGATTGAAGTAGATAGCATAACCAAAGATGTTTCTTTGGTGGTAACAGACTTCGCAATACAAGATGAATTAGAAGAGGCTGAACTACTATGGAATAGCCTCATCCAAGATCTTAAATCTGTTCTAGGTTCTGCATAATATAGTTCGTTGAGAATGTTGAATCACAACGGACAATTAAAATCCATTAATTCTGTTTTGGAGATTTCTCTGTTGATCAATCATTTGGAATCAATAAGGTATACCGAAACAGTTCGGGTAAAAGACAATAAAATTTTTTTCTGGGATATTCACTATTTCAATCTTATGGCTTTTTTACGACTAGCAAGAGTTGATATACCAGAGAAATTCTCAATGGATTATCTAAAGTCTGAAGTTTTAAAAACGTTAAAATCACCTTACGATCAATATTTGGTTGACATACATTTTACGATTAATCCAAAAAAAATAGGAACTGAGACAACTGAAGTTGATTTTTTTATAGTCCCTAATAAACAGAATAACCTAAAGTCATTTTCAACCGGACATGAAACAGATGTTTATGACGAATTAAGGATTATTTCAAATCCACTTGCAAATCAAACCAATTTTAATCGCTTGGTATTTGATATTGCAACTGTCTATGGAGCTGAAAATAATCTGAACAGCGTCATTCTAATCAACCAAGATCGCCATATAGTCGAATCCAATGAAGGCACTTTATTTTTATATAACAAGACAAAGGATAGAATGCTAACGCCAAGTTTGGAGTCAGGCTGCCGAAATTTAGCTCTTCGGTCTGATTTTATTGATTATCTAAATCGGTCAACCAATATTCAGTTAACTGTTGGTTATATCGAGACACATACCTTGAAAAAGGTGGATGAAATATTTGCCCTTTCAATAGAAAAAGGAATAACCAACATTAGTCTATATAGAGGAAGCTACTATTCAGCCGTTGAGGTGGAAAAACTCTTTAAAAATTATCTAATAAAAAGGGGGCTAGTTTAATTGGGGATCCTCGGGTGCATTAGCCCAGAGGGTGTACCTTCCACCTAATTTTGACATTTCATTTTTCCAAAGGGTTTCAGTGTTCAATTTGATGATGTCATCTCCATATGTATTTTCCACCACAACCCAAGCCTCTTGATCTATTTCTGATTTGAGTTGATCGAACCCCCAGCCAGCATATCCCAAGAAAAATTTTATTTCACTCTGTTTGATTTGCCCACGGTTGAACATTTCCGATATACTACTAAAATTTCCTGACCAGTATAGCCCTTTATCAATGTGGATGCTATTTGGTATTTCTTGTCCTAATCGGTGTATATAGTATAAGTTTTCCATTTCTACTGGTCCACCACGAAACAGCTCTTGTTCGATTTTAGACTCCGGAATAAAGTGGTCTAGCGAGACAGTCAGCCTATGATTCAGTACAAAACCGACACAACCGGATTTGCTATAATCAGTAACTAGGACAACAGAGCGCGAAAAACTAAAATCGTCAAGCACCGTTGGTGTTGATACCAGCAGACAACCCTTGTCTAGTGTTGATGACAATGTTGAAAAGAAAAAAGGTGCTAAAATATTACTTAGCACCGAAGTCTTTAATTAAGAGAATCTTTAAGCTTGGAAGAAGCAGTGAATTTAGCCACATTCCGAGCAGGAATTTCCAGCTTAGCGCCAGTTTGTGGATTTATGCCAGGTCTGGCAGGCCTATTGCTCACTGAAAATGAACCGAAACCTAAAATGGAAACTCTACCTCCCTCAGAAAGGGCTTTAGAGATGTTAGAAAACACAGAATCCAATGCGGCACCAGCTGCATTTTTGGAAATTCCAGCGTCTTCTGAGACAGCGCTGATTAATTCAGACTTTTTCATAAGAAAATAAAATTAAAAATTGAGCAAATTTATATAATTCAAATTAATTAAAACAACCATTAGCATAAACTAACTTGTTATTGCAACATTTTATCAATAAATTGAAGATTTGATTCACTATATGATCAAAAATTACTCCAAATATTAGAGTTTTTTCAAAAATCTAATTATGCAAAAGGGTTCAACAATGATAAGAACCAGATTTATAAAACCAAATTACCCCATAAAATGTCAATAATTTTACTAAAAGTAACATCAATATAAGATTACCTTTGCACTCCTAGGCGAGGTAGCTCAGGTGGTCAGAGCGTCGGATTCATAACCCGGAGGTCGGGAGTTCAAGTCTCCCTCTCGCTACCGAAGATAAACTAACGCAAAAGAATGACCAGATATGTGGTTTTACCTCTTAGGCAATGCCTCATGATTTTGACTGTAAACAATCCTTGATCTTATGAATTTCTTCAATGTCAGACTCCCCCAAGGCTTGGTCAAATAAAGATGACATTATAGACGATCTCTCCTTTTTCTCATAAGCTCGGAAAGCCGAAAAATGAATCGCTTCGAATCCCGCTTTTTTAAAAACCATGCAGTTTTCACTATTAATTCCACCACCTGGCATTATGGTGATACGGTCTCCAGCAAAATCTTTCATCTTAATTAACGTTTTTAATCCCTCAATAGCTGAAGATTTTTGACCCGAGGACAATACCCTATCTACCCCAAGATTCATTAGAATTGACAATAATCTGAAAGGATCTTCAACCAAGTCAATGGCTCTGTGAAAAGTAACTTCCATGGATGAAGCAAGTCTCACCATCTTTTTTATGGCTTTCTCATTAATCGTCAAATCAGGATTTAATGCTCCAACTACAATGCCATTACACCCCATAGATTGAATCATTTCAATATCATTGTACATGATTTCAAGTTCTTCTTCTCTGTATATGAACCCTCCTGATCTTGGTCTTATTAGGCAGTGAAGATTCATACCAGTTTTTAAGGCTTTATTGATAAAACCAAAGGATGGCGTAATACCAGATAAACTGAGTTCAGAACATAGCTCTATCCTATCAACATTTGCCTTTTGTGCATTCTGAACAGAAAAAATATTGCTACAACATACCTCTATAATCATTAGTCATTAGATTAAAGTAAACAGTATCCATTTTTGTTTTAAATCAGTTCTATAAACAATTGCAAAAGACATTAGTTTAAAGTAATATGCGAGAACACATTAACGATAAATCATGTTTGTAAATTCTACAAGCTGTTTGAGCATCGTGGACAAATCAGAGTCATAGCATTCCATACACTTCACTCGCCAAAAATACAACGTATAATTTTGGGTTTCGTCCCTCATATTTTTAGACTATAGATTTCTTTGATTGGGAGATGCCCTTTGAATTTACAGTATAACCATATTGATTGAGCAGAGGAAAATTTCAATACTTTTACCTCAAAACTCAAGAGGTAATAAATGAATTCCAAGGATTTATTAGATTGATTTTTGATAAAGCATACCTTTGTTTTATATCTTAGTACCCTAATTAATGAATCGACGTCGTTTTTTTTCGAGTGCTTCCTTAGGTGGAGGTGTCCTTTTGGTCCAGCCACAATTATTAGCCAACATCCCCAACAAATCTCCAAAACTATCCCCTAATCCAAATCCATTGCCCATTGCTATCAGTACATGGAATAACATAAAAGCTTCTAAAACATCTGGAGATTCCCTTGAGAGAGGTGAAGATGCGCTGACAAGTGCAATTGATGGAGTAGCAGTAGAAGAAGCAAATCTTACCAATCGAACAGTTGGTAATGGAGGTGCACCCGATCGGTCGGGAACGGTAACCTTAGATGCTTGTGTAATGGATTCTACAGGAAATTGCGGTTCAGTTATGGCTGTGGAAAACATCGTACATGTGGCCTCACTAGCTCGTGATGTTATGGAAAAAACTCCCCACGTAATTCTCGCAGGCAATGGAGCACGAAAATTTGCCATACAACAAGGATATACAGCTGTTGATTTATTGACTACCCAAAGTAGAGAGTTATGGCTTGAATGGCTTCGAAACCAAGAATATAAACCGGTAATCAATGCCGGAAATCATGATACCATAGGGATGTTGTGCATTGATAAAAGTGGGAACATCGCGGGAGCATGTACCACTAGTGGATTAGCCTACAAAATGGAAGGTCGAGTTGGTGATTCTCCCATAATAGGTTCAGGATTGTTTGTCGATAATGAGATTGGAGCTGCCGTTGCCACAGGTGTGGGAGAAGAAGTGATCAAAACCGTTGGAAGCTTTTTAATCGTTGAATTGATTAGACAAGGAGCATCTCCACAGCAAGCTTGCCAAACAGCCATTCAACGCATCATAAAAAATCGCAAAAAGTTAGATTTTCAAGTTGGCTTTTTAGCAATCAATAAACAAGGAGAAATAGGATCATATTCTATCCAAAAGGGATTTACTTATGCCCTATATAGAAATGGAGAAACCAAGGAATTTAACTCAAAATCAGCCTATTAACATTATCCCAATAGACTAGGAAATTAATTACATACAGAATGCAAATAATTGAACAACAAGAAAAATACGACATAATAGTCGTAGGGTCAGGTGCAGGAGGAGGAATGTCGACCAAGATACTTTCTGATGCTGGCTATAAAATAGCTGTAGTAGAAGCAGGTCCTTTTTTCGATCCTAAGGATCCGGTTACCCAAACTCAGTGGAAATGGCCGTGGCAATCACCCCGAAGAGGAGCTGGAACCCATAGGGTATTCGGTGAATATGATATGGCATATGGAGGATGGGAATTAGAAGGAGAACCATATAACCATATCAATGGAACTAAATTTAGTTGGTATCGGTCTCGAATGCTCGGAGGAAGAACCAATCACTGGGGGCGTATTTCACTCCGGTTTGGACCCAGAGATTTTAAAGCTAAAGACAGAGATGGATTAGGTGAAAACTGGCCTATTGGTTATCAAGACGTAAAGCCTTATTATGACAAAGTAGACAAACTGGTGGGTATTTTTGGATCCAAAGAAGGTCTTGAAAACGAACCGGATGGCTTTTTTCTTCCCCCTCCAAAACCAAGATTGCACGAACTTTATTACAAAAGAGGAGCAGAAAAATCTGGTGTAAAAGTCATTCCAGCTAGATTGTCTATTCTAACCAAGAGAATCAATAATGAACGAGCCCTTTGCGTGTATTGTGGACAATGTTACCGTTCTTGTAATCTTTATGCAGATTTTTCTTCGGGTTCATGTTTGATTTTTCCTGCTCAAAATTCTAAAGGACAAGTAGATCTTTATGTAAATAGCATGGTTCGTGAAGTGACCACTGATAAAAACAATAAAGCCACCGGGGTTGTCTATATCAATAAAGAAGACCGAAAAGAATATGCTCTTAAAGGGAAAGTAGTAGTATTGGCTGCTTCAGCTTGTTCTACTGCCCGAATTTTGCTCAATTCCAAAAACCCCAATCACCCTAATGGTCTGGGCAATAGCAGTGGGTTGGTAGGTCATTATCTTCATGATTCAACAGGAACTGACCGAGGGGCTTTTATACCCGATATGATGAACAGAAAGTTCTATAATGAAGACGGGGTTGGTGGATTGCATCTTTACTCTCCCTGGTGGCTGGACAACAACAAGCTAGACTTCCCGAGGGGATACCATATAGAAGTCTGGGGTGGACTTAGGATGCCCGTATATGGCACCGGTTTCAACCCCAATAGTCTTAATGAACATCTGGGTCTAAAGGTAGGTGGCTACGGAAATTCTCTTCGAGAAGATGTCAAACGATTCTATGGATCAGTAATCGGAATGTCTGGACGAGGAGAATCAGTTGCAATGAAAGACAACTATTGTGAAATCGATCCAACTACGGTTGATGAATTCGGTATTCCTGTCCTGAGATTTCACTATAAATGGTCCGATTATGAGCGAAAACAAGCGAAACATATGCACGATACTTTTGAGGAAATCATTCATAATTTTGGGGGCATCCCCCTTGGAGATAAACCCTCCTCAGGAGACTTTGGTCTATTGCCACCTGGAGCAATTATTCATGAGGTTGGAACCACAAGAATGGGTGATGACCCCAAGGAATCAGTAACCAACCAATACCAACAACTACATGATGTTGATAATGTGTTTATCACAGATGCAGGACCGTTTGTTTCCCAAGCAGATAAAAATCCTACTTGGACTATTATGGCATTGGCATGGAGGTCTTCTGACTACCTTATCGAACAATTGAAAAATCAAAATATCTAAATCATGGACAGAAGAGAAAGTATACGATCCCTTGTCTTAGGCTCTTTGGCAGGTTCAATATTATTGGAAAGTTGTGCAAATGGAGATAGTGAAAAATTAACTGAGAAACTATGGCAATATCAATATGGTAGAACACCCAAGGAACTTGAATTCGACAATGAATTGCTGAAACAACAATATTTTGAAGAATCTGAAATAAATATGATTACAATGCTTGCTGAACTGATATTACCACCAAATGAAAAGGGAACTATACAGCAAGCCAAAGTGCCTGAATTTATTGAGTTTATGGCTAAAGATTATGAGCCATTTCAAATTACCTTAAGGGGAGGATTGATGTGGTTGAATAATTATTGCAATAGAAATTATGGAACTTCTTTTGTCAATTCATCATCAGACCAGCAACGCCAACTATTGGACCAAATAGCCTACCCAGATCTAGATGCCGAAGAGCAGAGATTTGAAGTTGAGTTTTTTAGTCTGATGAGAAATCTTGTGGTCACTGGATACTTCACCTCAGAAGTTGGAATAAAAGAATTGGGTTACGTGGGAAATAAGCCTAATGTGTGGAATGGTGTTCCTCAAGATGTTTTAGAAAAGCATGGTTTCTCATATGACGATTGGGAGGGCAAATTTCATGACCCCACTAATGCATCACAGATTGCCAAATGGGACGATGAGGGCAACCTCATTTCTTAGGTCCTTTTTCGTCAATTTCTTGTCCTAAAGAGGTATGGAGCAATATATTCTTGCCTTAGATGCCGGAACCACTAGTTCGCGTTCAATTTTATTTAATCGCTTTGGAAAAGTCATTGCCATAGCCCAAAACGAAATCACCCAGTATTTTCCCAATGTTGGATGGGTAGAACACGATCCGATTGAAATATGGGAGACACAACTTTTATCAATTCGGCAAGTTCTCACAACGGCAGCAGTAGAAGCATCTCAAATTGCAGCCATTGGTATTGCAAATCAGCGAGAAACCACTGTGATTTGGGATAGAAAAAGTGGAAAACCCATACACAATGCTATTGTGTGGCAAGATCGAAGGACAACTGATATTTGCAAAAATTTAAGTGCCTATTCCAATATATTTAAGGAAAAAACTGGACTGGTACTAGATCCTTATTTTTCTGGAACAAAAATTCATTGGTTGTTGGAGAACATTCCCAATATGCGTCAAATGGCTGAAGAAAACCAGGTAGCCTTTGGCACAATAGATAGTTGGCTGGTATGGAATCTAACTAGCGGTAAAGAGCATATTACCGATTCTACTAACGCTTCGAGAACTTTGTTATTCAACATTCACTCTCTCCAGTGGGATGACCAGTTGCTTGGACTTTTGGATATCCCAAAATGCATTCTTCCACAAGTAGTTGAATCTTCCGGTGAATTAGCTTTTAGTGAACTGTTTGGACATTCTATTCCTATTTCGGGAATTGCTGGAGATCAGCAAGCTGCATTGTTCGGGCAATTATGCCTTGATAAGGGAGATATCAAAAACACTTATGGAACTGGGTGTTTCTGTGTAATCAATACTGGGAATCAGCCCGTCCAGTCATCAACAGGAATGCTCACAACTATAGGTTATCAACTCAGTGGTAAAATACATTATGCATTGGAAGGAAGCATCTTTGTGGCAGGAGCATTGATTCAATGGCTTCGAGACCAATTAGACTTCATAGTCCAGGCTAAGGAAATTGAAAAATTGGCTTTATCAGTAAGGGACAATGGAGGGGTAACTTTTATTCCTGCTTTATCTGGATTGGGGGCTCCCTATTGGAAACCGCACACAAGGGGTGCGATTTTAGGAATTACCAGAGGAACGAAAAAAGGTCATATTGCAAGAGCTGCTTTGGAGGCAATTGCATTGAGGACGTATGATATTATTTCAGAAATGCAGAAAGATTTGCAAACAAAAATCACATCTTTAAGAGTTGATGGCGGATTATCCAACAATAATCTTTTGATGCGAATTCAATCAAACATATTAAACGCTAAAGTAGTTCGTCCGAAAACAACTGAAACAACTGCATTGGGTGTAGCTTTTCTTTCTGGTCTTGGGGTAAGCTATTGGAATTCTTTGGAAGAAATTTCTGACATATGGGAAGTTGATAGGGTTTTTCACCCTTCTATGAAAAAAGAAAGTAACGAAATAATCAATCAGTGGCAAACCAATATTGCTCGAATGTTGTAACCCAATCCATATTCTGAGTCATTAAATATTGATATCTATATCGCATATTCAGTAATATCGAATGACACAGTTATCGTTATACTCCCAACATGACAAAAATTTTGCTCGGGGAAATATTTCACATTTAGATAAACACACGTTTAGAGCACAACAAAATCGTTAATACGACTTACTAATTTAGAATCGGAAAATCAACTCATTCAATATAATTTAACGGTCAAAAAATACTGCTTATGACACTTCAACCTTTTATTGGAGAACTGATAGGTACTTTTCTTCTTCTATTGCTTGGTACAGGTGTTGTAGCCAATATTTTACTGAAGAACACAAAAGCGAGTCAACAAACTCCTTGGATTCTGATTACCTGTGCATGGGGTCTAGCGGTTTTTGTTGGAGTATATGTTGCTGCTCCATTATCGGGTGCTCACATCAATCCAGCAGTGACTTTAGGATTGGCTGTAACAGGAAAATTTCCTTGGTCTTTAGTCCCTATGTATATCTCGGCTCAGCTAATTGGTGCTTTCATAGGAAGTTGGATTGCCTATTTAGTATATATAGATCATTACAAAATCACTAAAAATGAAGATGCAGTAAGGAGTAGTTTTTGTACTTCTCCGGCCATTAAGAATATACCCAATAATCTGTTCTCCGAATTTGTTGGTACGTACGTGTTAACTATCGGAGTTCTTTTTATCGCCGATCCAACAATTGAAATATCCGAAACCCAAGTAATCAACTTTGGTCTAGGTTCTCTTGATGCACTTCCAGTTGCCTTATTAGTCTGGGTAATAGGAATGGCCTTAGGGGGAACAACGGGATATGCAATTAACCCAGCACGAGATTTGGGACCTAGAATACTTTACCAATTAATTCCAAGGAAAAATAAAAACGTACAATGGGAATACAGTTGGGTTCCGATTTTCGGGCCTTTTCTTGGCGGGGGTTTAGGTGGAATTAGCTATCTCTTGATAACTTCTCTTTGAGTTGCTAATCAGTGAGTAAGCCTTTTCATCTGCTGGCTTAAATATGTCTTATTTGCTTATTCTTTAGCCAATGGAGTATTTTTTGTGCCATATCACTACGATATAATCTGTCTTCTGATTCAATATTGCTTTTGATTTATCTGGATGCAACAAATTTGGGTTTTATGATGACTCGTACAATTTCAACCCGAGAGTAGCCTCGTTATAGGATATTCTAAATTGTGTACCCTTGCTGTTTGGCTAAATGTTTCATCATTTTTTGATTTGATTTTTGAGGACGATGTAATCATTTATCCATTCATAAAATAGAAGGATTTCCCCTCTTTTTCTGATAAAAGATAAGTTGCACTTGTTTGTTGAGAACACGAATGAAAATCAAGAAATATCTTGTAAATGTGATACAATCTGCTTAAGATTTCCTTTGACTTCAAGTATTACTGCATTTCAATCATTGGTTCTAATCACTTGAAATCTTCAAACACTACAATATGGACTTTTTTTTGTTTAATTAATTCCCAAAGCTGTGTTCCTTTGGGTCTCTCGAACAAAGGAACTTTTCCGGAAACACCTTTATCGAATAGGGTTAGGTCATAAGTTCTTTTATCAATTTCAAACCTTTTCCCCTGCTGTGAATAATGGCTTGTCCTATTTTACTTCACTATCATTATTACTTCAATTTAAGTTAATCAGGCATAAAGATAGTAAAACTTATTGAAAGTTCGGGTTTTATCGGAAAGAGATAGAACTGAAAGTTGCTATAATTTAAAGTTTACTTCAAAGGGTAGTGTACTGATGGGTTATTCCAAAAATCAACACCAATAACATCTTTATGGTTTGGTTTTAATTAGTTTCCAATTCATCGCATGGTGTTGCATTATCTAAATCCTCAGGTGTAAAAATCCAAGTAGCTCTATCTATGGAATAATAATATTCGCAATGTTTTGGAAACTTACCGACTAATCTCTCTATTACATTTTTTTCTCTTCTGATTCCCCCTTCTGTTTTCCAATCATACTTTTCGTTTTCTGAAAATAGAATGTCGTTCCCTTCAGTTTCGTTATCATATGTCAAACACTCATTATTGTTAAATCTTACAACCACAGTGGTCGACTCATTATCTTTTAGGGTTAATCCCAAAGGCAAACGTGCATAATCAAAAGTGGTGACAACAATTTCTCCTTCGTTTGGAATTTCCCAATAACCAATAGTATCGTTATAATTTCTAAACGCTCTTATTGTCAAATCAACTCCAGAGTTATTTTTGTATATAAAATCTTTTTGAGGAAAAAAATCTATATTAGGGCAAGGAGGGTCGCTACATTGACTAATCAAACAACTCATTGCAATCAGGATGACCCTAATTCCATAATTGAAATAGGGGGTCCAGATGGTGTTCAGTTGCATTATTATATTTTGCTTTGATGTTGTCTCTCCATGATGTCCATGTCCGCTTTCCTTTTAAGGCAGCTTCAATCTGGCTTATTGTATATCCAACTACGTACTCTCTCCTATCTTTTAGTTCATTTTTGGTATCATCATCAGTACTATCAA
>MPMN01000040.1 GCA_002238525.1 Flavobacteriaceae bacterium bin25 | reverse complement strand
TTATTTTGGACATATTCTTTCATCGCAACACTTAAATCCTTAAGCACTAGTTTACTTTTCCATGCTACATAATTGCTTAACCATTTGGCTTGATCACGCTTATACTTGGTGTACCACTTACCCAAAGTATAATAAGAGAAATCTGATTTGTCAGTTTCCTTGTAATCTTTTAAGATTTTAGATAAAGCGGTATTCCATAAATGTCTATTAGCACCCGCCAGACCGGAAAGATAAGCATATGCTTTAGGGTTGCCTCGTAAGCGATATTTAATCCGAATATATTGCCTTTTGTTTTTAAGCATAGGGTATTTACACGCAAATATAATCTATTTTTGTCCGTTAAATGTTTTTTAGATGCATTCCACAATAAAGTGATTAGACCCTGCTTAATTAGCATACCTTTTTTTAGGATCAGATGAGGTTGATCAAGAATTGTGGTGTGTGCTTCATAATTTTATGAACTAATAATGATCCAAATTGGTTATTCTTTATTTACTTCTATGGGGATCTTATTTTTCAGATTGCTCATTCCGATGGGGGTTTTATTTTTTTTAAAACCAGCAATGGCACAGAATAGCCAACCGCCGATGCCTCTAGAGGTTTTTATTGGCGGAGAAAAATCTTATATGGAGTTTGTTATTTCGCGTTCTTTTAGTCCTGGAAGCAATTTTTCTTTTTTTGCTGTCCCCAATTTAACAGCTTCTTATAAGAACGATAAAGATGTCAATGAAATTGTTATTCCAGCGCAGATTTCTTATCAAACTAAAATTGGTTTAGGAGCTTTTATTGGCGTGAACATGAACAATGTTACGGGAGTAAAACCTGTTGCAGGGCCTTTGCATTTTTATGCGACGAAGGAAATACTACTTTCCACAATGCCATCAATTGCTTTAGATAGAAGTGTTCTTTCTTTTTTTGGTGTCTATGAGTTCAAGCCTTCTTTGAGTGATGATTTATCTCTTTATTCAAGGGTTCAAATTCTTGTCAAACATGACACAGTTATTAATGCACATGCAAGAAGTTATTTGTATTTAAGATTTGGCATTCGGCTAAAGTCATTTACTACTGGATTGGGATTCAATTTAGATTGGATAGGACCGGAGCGCAACTATGAGAATAGTTTTGGTCCATTTGTTGGTTGGAATTTTTAACTGGTGGGTTTAAATCAGATTTACATCCGTTTACTTTGTATCGAATCCGCATAAATTTGGGTGTCACTAACTACCGGCTATCTGTTTCACTTTCCTATTAATCTGTTCGAGGTAAATAGTTAAGCACATATCAGATTTTTTTGATAAATACTCTTTCCTTGTTCACCATTTTTGTTATCAAATTGTTGAATATCGTAGTTTACTTTGTGAACAGTTTATCCTAGAGCAGAATTCATTGAAATATCTGTTCAGCGTACCCTATAATCAACCTATTAATGCAACTTTAGGATAAATCTTTCCAATTATAGAGTGCGTAGTGTACGTTAAACTCTGTAATTTCTTATTCTGATACCAAAATCCAACTTATACCATTTACACATTAAAGTTACTCATAGAAAATTTGATGCCTGAGTTGTTTAGCAGTAGAGTAAATACATAAACTTATTGAGCAATATAGTGTTCGTTATGGTATTACATCACTCTTTATCGTGTTCTTATTAGAAAAGGGATTCAATATATAGCACTATCATGAAACTAATTGATGAGTTTTGGTACACTTGCGTACTTTGTCACATTGCAATATTGTCTAATACAATGTAACAAAATTGTTGTTTTTTTGACAATTATCCATCGGTTTTGAAAAACTCATATATTTTGTTACTTTGTAAACCATTATAGAAGTAACACTTAACATTAACTATGGATTTAAAAGATGAATTAAATAGGCAGCTTGTTTCATACAAAAAGCGAAAACAAAAGGACGAACATACTAGTGAAGCTAATACTAAAATGTGGTTTATTAATCCCTTTTTAGGTGCTTTGGGATATAGGCACACATTGTGTTTTCAAGAGTATGATCCTGATCCTAATGCTAAAAAGCCAGATAAAGTTGATTATGCTCTACTAAAAGATGGGAAACCTATCATTTTTGTTGAAGCAATACCTTTGGATGAAAACTTAGGTAAATATCATAGCCGATTAAAAAAGTATTTCAACGTTAACAAGGATGTGGAATTTGGCATTTTAACCAATGGGAACGAATATCAATTTTATACTGACATTGAAGATAAGAACCAGCTGGACGAAACCCCCTTTTTAATATTCTGTTTGGAAGAGATTGATAATGAAATTAGAGAACTATTACTTCAGTTTTCAGTTGAAAATTACAATTTTGGTAGACTTAAGAAGCTTGCGACCAAAAGAAAGCATCTTTCCGAGCTTGAAAGGCAATTTATAAGTCCTGAAGATAAATTTGTAAGGGCAATTTCTAAGTGCATTTTTGGTAGTCAAAGAAGATCATATTTGGATTTGTCTAAAGAGATTATTCTAATGTTTGGTTCAAAATTACCAAATGCTAAGTCGTTTAAACCCATTGAAGACCTGGAACCCACATTACCCGAAGCTCTTTCACCTTCTCCCACACCACAAAGTGAGGTAAATTTCTTTGAATTAGGTGATTTAACAGGGAAAAAAATCAGTTCTTATACTTGGGAAGGTCAACCGAAAGTGTGTAAAAATTGGAGTGCTCTTTTCCAAGAAATATGCATTATTCTCTATAACCAGGATAAAGAAAAATTTCTACAGGTAAATGAAAAAATGTACAGTTTTCATAAGCTGGTTAGTGATAAATCCAGATATAGAATATCGAAACACATAAGTGATAATTTGTATATCGGTATTGATTCAAGCACCCATTATAAAAAAGCCGATTTAGAACGTCTTTTGGAGAGTTTTGAAAAGAAAGATTCGTTATATATTACATTGAGTAATTGAACCACACCATAAACCTTATACATGGGCGATTCTATATCAATAGAACAGAAAAACAGATATTGATGAACATTTATAATTTCATTTAGGCCTCATAGTTTCTCAAGAAGGGTTTAGTGTATAGTTCGCTTCTTATAATGGAATTTATGAGTTCAGAATACAGATTATCAATCATTTGATTTATTAATTGGAAAATTTTATATCCTATAGTTGCATTAATGGGTTTATTCTATATTCTGATTTATTTACTTTCCGTCTATAATTGGAAATCTTTATCCTAAAGTTGCATTAATAGCTTGATTTTAGGAATGGTATAGGAAATCAATCAAGATGGCATTTATCCATATTTTGATTCCAGCCTTGGAAAAAATGTAACTATTACTTGGTGTTCTTAGAAAACCAAGCCGCAATAAGATGGCGAAATTTATGGGGAAATACTATTTTGACTTTTCCCAGGAAATAAACTGTCAAAACACAACTTAATATAAATAAAACAGATCCCAATATAACTTCCCAAGAATTCAATGTTTTTGGATATAGTTTTTGTAAACCGATCCCTGTTAAACTTCCAAAGAGAATAAAGTAATGAGCTACATAGAGTTCAAGCGTTTTTGTTCCCACAAATTTCCAGTACTTATGGCGTAAAAATTTGTCCAGTAACATAAAAATACCAACCAATAGAAAAACATCTCCTAATCGCATAAACAAATAATTGTTGTAGGCTATATCATAAAATACAGTTCGGTTTTCTATCAATGAATCAATCCAAATGAAAAAATGAGAAGACTTATAAATCAATACAAGGCCTAAAACTACTAATAAAGAGGCTTTGATATCTTTCAGCACGATATTGGTGGTTGGGTTGCATCCAAAAAATGCGCCGATAGAAACATACCCTAACCAGGGGAATAAATAAAACACACCCGAGTTTGCTTGGGTAAGATATGAGGCAAAAAAGATATGTAGGGATTTAAATTCAATCTCCTTGTATAGGGGTTCGGTAATAAATATCAAAACCCCAATAGCTAAATATACCCAGCGGATATTCTTTTTTAAAAAATAAAAGAGACAGTAAATTACAACGATAAATAGTAGTCCACAACCTATGATTTGAAGCACATCAACTTTCAAAAATGAAGAATTTATTTTACCGGAAAAGAGGGTTGGTAAATTGAGTCGGACTAGATAACCCCAAAATAAGAGCTCTAAGAATCGTTTCAGTCCTTTTTTGATGCGTGGGTTTTTTAGTCCTTGCTGGGGATTTCTAACCATCAGAAAACAAATTACCCATCCACTAATTGTAAAAAATAGTGGAGCGGTAAATCCCCGGCAGTATCTCCAAAATTCGTAGACCATATGATTTTCATCTATAGTAGATAGATCAAGCATACTATACACAAAATGCCCTTGCAGCATCATAATGATAGCAAACCCTCGAAGGGCATCCAAATAATGGAGTCTTTTTTTCATGGATGGATTATCAAGTTAGTATTCAGTTCTTCTGAAAAGATAACTCATTTATATTTTCTTTTCTTCTTTAGTAGATTCGGTATCCTTTCAGATTTTATTATAGGTTGATTTTAGTGAAGATATTTTTGGTGACTATTGTACAGGAGGTATTCCAATTTATTTTTCAGTTGAGATCTATATTCTTCACATTGGTCGAATGTAAACCGTTTTGGAATGAAGAACGATACATTTGGATGTTTTCAGTTTGCAAAACATGAGAATTAATTTTATTTTCATTCATGGGATGTCAGTGGTTTATTTATATGCTTTTGGGAGGTGAATAGGTTCTCTAAAATTTTATTGAGTCGAATATAACCCTTCTCCGGTGCAGATTAAAAAAAAAGGCCTTCCAATTTGGAAGGCCTAAATATAAGGTTAAGTTTCCTTATGACTTTGACGATAGATTACTACAACCAAGCTAATCGACTCACATCTGAATCGCCCGTAGCACTCACACCATCTTCACCAATCTTTGGTAGTGCCGACTGGTATATGGAATCATTATCTTCTGATTTAGCGAGGAGCTCCGTCACATTACTATCGGTGATAACTCCGTTGTCCTCAATTGTCGGAGTAGCCCCAGCAAAAACCCATGAACCATCACTCCTAGCAGATGGGTTAGCATTGTTATCTGACTCAGCATTGTCAGCGTCAAATTCTACAATTTGCGGCTGTCCAATTGCTGATTTATTTACCCCCCCAACAGCTTGTGAAGTAAGCTTTATTGTGATATGATTTGCAGTGTTTCTAATATCTTGTTTCACAACAAACACAAGTTCATCTTCATCAGTAGTAGCAGCATCGTCAGCTGTTTGTGGAACTAACCCTAAGGCCACCAATTTTGAATGATCTACCACATTTGTGTCAAATATTAAAGGAATTTCACCACTTATCGGCCCTCTATCGTAGGTAAATGCAGTTATTGTCGTTCTTCCCGGAGTACCAGCATCGTCAAAAGCAAATGCCCTTTGTGTCAACCCATAAGGAACAGTGCCAGCTAACTCGTTGTCACGGTTATCATCATCCTCATCAGCGTTATCATCAGGTCCCTGAGCGTCGTCAACTAACCCAGGAAACTTGGAGAGTAATGCGTCAAATAAATTTGCGGGTGTAATACCTGCGCCTGCAGGAGTAGTACCAGTAGCAACAGCATCATTTCCTTCTTTTACTATTTTGTGTGTAATGGCTGTTTTATTTGTCGAAGAAAATGAGGCCTCATCAGGGTTGTCATCTTTTTCTGTAATGATGACATGATGCTTATACGTATTGCTTCCTGAACCTACTTCTATGCCAATATAAGCACCTTCTGGCAAGTCAGCATCATCAATCTGAGTATCGCTAATAGCAGTTGTTGCTGTACTATTATTACCAAATTCCAAACTTCCGGTTGGAAAACCTCCAACAATTACATCAAGATCTACACCATTTTGTTGAAAAAAGCTTCTACCTTCATTTTCAATTTGTGCTTTCCAATTGGCAGGCGATCCTCCAGCTCCCAATTCAAAGGATTTAAAAACAGTTGATGCAAGCCCGATAGTCAAATCTACACCATCAGTTTGAAGACCACCAGTATGAACCCACGCTCTAACGGCCTTTCCAGCGGCTGATGCACCACTTTGTTGCCCTTTTCTAAACAGTACTAGGTGGTCTTTGTTATCTGCACTAATTGCTATATCATCTGCTGTGGAAGCCTTAGTTGCTTTAAACACTTCAGCCCCATCATAATA
Organism: Flavobacteriaceae bacterium bin25; assembly: GCA_002238525.1. GTDB lineage: Bacteria > Bacteroidota > Bacteroidia > Flavobacteriales > Flavobacteriaceae > Bin25. The sequence goes on along the minus strand of MPMN01000040.1, from coordinate 24,331 downwards.
AACAGCCGCCTTGTCTACTGTAGCTAAATAATCGGCCAGACCAGACAAACCCGACGAATCATCGATATCTCCATCTTGCTTGTTTGCTCCAGAGCCGTCTTCTATGTGAATCTTATCGGCTATTAGTCTATTGGGCTTATCATCTCCACCGATAGTGGCTGTTGAATTGGTACCGCTATCACTGTCCAAAGCGGCAAAACTGATTCTGGTCAAATCATTATTTCCTGTAATGGTCAATATATTCAAGTTGTTCACCATATCGGCATGAAGTTCGGTGATATCCCTATTATCGGTCACGATGAAATCTCCACCATCAAGACTGGTATGCCCCAGTGTCAAGACCCCTGAAATATCTGTATTGTGAATCGTGATATCCTTGATTTCTCCACCGGTCATCAACGTCTCAATATCAAAATCATTACCCGCGTCGTCAATAGTTAATTCTTCGACATTGTGTATTTCTGCAGTTGTTACCGATTCGACAATGGCTACTTTTGTCTTTGTTCCACTTCCTTTTGACGTTCCTCTTATCTTTAAAGTCTCCAAGTCGTCGGCACCACTGATGTCTAACGCCTCAATGCCCCGAGGATTATCTGCGGTTCCCACATTCACTGTATCCACATCTTCTCCGACTGTCAAATCAGCTCCTACTACTTTTGGTGCTTCTAGTGTCCTTACATTTTTTACGTCGATCTTATCTGCAGATACCAACTCAGGTAAGTTCACTGTTCCTCCTCCTGACAAGGTTAGGTCCTTTCTATCGGAACTACTCGCTTGTACGCTTTTTAAGGCAAGAAGATTAACCACTGCACCGGTACCTGCGGTAATTTCCAAATCATCGGCATAAGTGGCCAATGCGTGGATGTCAAGTTCTGTGGCCTTTCCTAGGTTGATGTGGTCACTTGTAAACGTCCCTGTGGTCAATACAGGGAATTTGACTGTCTCAATAGTATCAGCTTCTAAGGTGATTTCACCTGCTGTAGTCAAAACCGGATAGTGTGCATGGGTCTGGGCATCATCCAGATCCCCCACAGCAGTTAATGCAGCAAACTTCACTACCTTCTGGTCAGCCAAGTCAACACTGGTATCGGATTTATGACGAATCTCCAGTTTCCCAGCAATGTAGGTTGCATTAGCTACCCAACCGATTAATCCATTCAGACTTTCTTCTGATAAATCGGCAGTATGAATTGTTACAGAACCATTGAACAGTGTAGCTGAACTATATCTATTGACTGCAAATCCCCAGGCACCCTCAGAATCAATGGTAACGTCTACTTGCGCAGAACTTGATGAATTCAAGGCGATAGTCAATTCCTCTTTCACCTGGTTTAGCTGGTCAGTCAAGGCTTGTTTCACTGCAGCCAACTCCTCATCTGAGGCGGTGTTGCTCTCGGTGATGCTTGTCAGAGTAGTTTCCAATTCTCCGAGTTTGGTCTGCAACTCTTCCAACTTAGCAGCCAAGGCATCATTTTTCTCCTGTGTAGAGGTTTCCAGTGCTGTCTTTGTTTCAGTCAGAGACGTGGTCAGCGAGGTCTCCAATGCCTCCTTTGTTTCAGTCAGAGACGTGGTCAGCGCTGTTGATGTTTCAGTCAGCGACGTCTCCAATGCCTCCTTTGTTTCAGTCAGAGACGTGGTCAGCGTAGCTATGGATGCATCAATTTCAGTTTTAGTAGAAGAAAGCTTTGTATCTAATGCTGTTGATGATTCCTCTATAGCAGTACTGATCTCGGCCTTTGCTGTTTCGAGAGCGGTGGTAACACCTGAGGAAACAGCATTTACTCTTCCATCAAGCGCAGACAGAGAGGTTTGAATTCCAGAAATCGTTGTCTTTAAGGCACTGATTTCTGTCTGTAGGCCTGAAAGTGCGGTCACCTGGCCTTGTAATGCCGTTATCTGAGTGTTTAGGTCATCAAACCGGTCATCGTAGTTCTTACAACCGGCAGCTATGACAGCCACAGAAGCAAGAAGAATAAAAAAACGTGTTTTCATAAAAAATAAAACATAAAAAAGTTAATAATTATTTGTTTGTTGTAACGAATAGGCAGGATTACCTAAGTCGTTTGGGGTTTGCAGAATTCCACCATAAGGGGCTATGGTTCTATTCAGAAAAGATGCTGTTGTGTTAGGAAACACCCCTATGCGGGCTAAATAAGTCTGTAGTCTATCAATCAATAGATACCTTGTTGGGTATTTCGCTGAATCAAGATTGTTATCTTGTTCACCGAAAAGGTTTTTTAGGTTAAATAACCAACCCAAAAGGGAATAAATCCAAAGAGTAAGACCTATGAGGAAAAAGAGACCTACAGATGATGTTGCTTTGCCGCTAAAATGACATGACTTTCTACTCTCCCCCCTAATCATGGAGGAAAGAATCAACAGAAAACGACCAAGAAACGGAACAGCAAGAAAAACCACGGTAGAACCAAGGTAAAATCCTCTAAGGCAATTTTTTGCTAAAGCCGAAAGATGTCTATTGTCGCTGTTCAATGTGTAGGTATTAGCGGTTCATATCCAAGACGAGAAAACTGCAATAATCGTGCCAAAACAAAGCAAAAAGTGAAATGAATTGAATTTGAGGCTAAATTTAAATACACGAGAATTAATCTCTCAGCCGGCAATGATACAAAATTATTGACATTTTTTGAGACGTGAGGGTGCAGAGGATTTTTTTCTTCATTTTATTTGTATATCCTGTTGCCATTATTCGTTCTTCTTTATAATTTATTTTCATTTTAATCCCGACTTTCACTCTTGTTCGACTACTTTATATCAATTAAGTATTTGTATGTCAGTTATATATACGGTATGTTTAGGGTAATTTTTTGCGATAATAGTTCTATTAAATTAATTTTCTATTTATTTATCTTAATATAATATATTTGCATCATATCTTATAACTTCATGGCATATTACCTTGAAGTCGTACCCAATAGAAATTACCGACCAACCACTCTACTCCGTAAAGCCTGGAGAGAAGAAAAGAAAGTCAAAAGAAAAACTATAGCCAATCTGAGCGATTTTCACCCCTCTGTTATAGAAGGCTTTAAAGCAGCTATCAAAGGGGGAGTAATCTATAAGGATATTTCCAAAGCTTTCCCCATCAAAAGATCTTTACCTCGTGGCATATAGCTTGCTTTTTGGGATTGACAAAAAAAATGAAGTTTGATCAACTTCTCTATAGGGAATCTACCCGAATGAGACACAACACTCAGGGCGCTACCATCCTGCGGATTCTTTCTCCCCTTTCCATGCTAGCTACCGCCCGTCTGCACTCTGAACCAACCGCTACCACCTCTATAGGAACTTTATTGAATCTGGGAAAGGTTGATGTCCATGAAGTATTTGATATACCTGATTCGTTTAATAAGCGAAAACCCTTTATAAAAAAGACTCTAGCAAAACGCCATTCGGTAGAAGGAACGATGATTCTCTACGATGTTTCTTCCAGTTACTTTGAAGGAGGTAAATGCATTCTATCTGTCTTTGGCCGTAGTAAAGATATTAGATCCTTCACGTCGAATGAGGTATCCCCATCTGGAAACCCTGACCGAGTGATTCATGTGATGTCTCAGGCAACGGAGATTCAACAGGGGAGTAGACCTTATTGGTATGGATCAAAAAAGATGTTTTCAGTAACACAATAGTTTGAAATGACCCTTTTTTCAGACCTGGTAAGGATGTTGGCCTTATTTCAAATCGAAAGTCAGGTTTAACACACTTTAAAATGATACTATCTCAATAGTAATCCGTACAATCAATGCAAAAAACCGAAAAAAGTCCGTATCCCTTTGTTAAGTGCGAAAGAATTAATAGAAAATATAAAATAAGTCTCACTATTCAATTTAGGCATTGACTGACCCAATGAAAAAAGAAAATGATCTGTCTTGTTTTGGTTAGTCAGAAAATATAAACGGCAACGAGTCTTGCTTTCAAAAAGGGTAAACAAACAGACCATCAAGTTCAATGGCTTTTCGGGCATTAACCCCGACTTTCATACTTTTTTTGAATAATCTACATCACTTAAACACTTGTATATTAGATATATAGACGATATATTTTAATGTATTTTTGTGAAAAAGTGTCTATGTGAAATGCTTATTTATCACTATTTATTTAATTGATTATAACATATTTGCAGCATATTTTATAACTCCATGTCATATTATATCCAAGTCATACCCAATAGAAAATATAGACCAACCACGCTCCTCTGTAAAGCCTGGAGAGAAAGAAAGTCAAAAGAAAAACCATAGCCAATTTGAGCGATTTTCACCCCTCTGTTATAGAAGGCTTTAGGGCAGCTGTCAAAGGGGGAGTAATCTATAAGGATATTTCCAAAGCCTTTCCCATCAAAAGATCTTTACCTCATGGGCATATAGTCTGTATTTTGGAATTGATCAAAAAACTGAAGTTTGATCAACTTCTTTACAGAGAATCTACCCGAATGCTACACCTCACTCTGGGAACTTTGCCGTTGAATGAGGTAAGTCCACCAAGAGATGATGACCGAATGATTCATGTAATGTCTCAGGCAACGGAGGACATTAAACCCTATTGGTATGGATCAAAAAAAGATGATTCCAGTAAAGTAACAGTTGGAAATGGCACTTTTTTCATACCTGGTAAGGGTTTTGGCCATATTTCGACCCGAAAGCCAGGATTAAAAGTGATAGAGTACAACCCTTATGGAGAAAAAATGACCAAACTCCTTTGATAATCAATTAGATAGAGGATATGCATTTTGAAAGTATGCAGAAGAACGCGCGCCACTGAAGGTACTATCCTTATTTGGATTAGATTCTCTTATTCAATCCTTCGACTTCTCTATTCAACATAGAATCATTCTCCAAGTTCTTTTCTTAAATCGTCTTCTTTCTCAATAGAAGTTAAACTAAAATCTATAAGATGACTCAATGGAAAGTATAGTCTATATGTGTTCTTAGAATGAGCAGCTAACCCTCACTCAGTCGTTTATATTGAGTTGGTGATCTGTTAAATAAACATCGAAAAACGTGATGTAGAAACTATTTACCCAAAAGCAATCTTCATTTGGAGTTATTCCTTCTATCACCTTCTGTGATTTGACCATAACTTGCTGTTTAGGAGATGAAGATGATGATTTATTTACTTATATCAGGAGCAATGAAAAATATTCTGATGGTGTATTGACTATCCTGGCTATGGTAGTATGAACTTGGGTGTCCCGCACAAATTGAGATTTGCATAGCAATATCAGTGGGTCTAATGATCCTAGGAAGTGCCCTATAAAATTGCGAATCAACCGTCTGGCACTAATGATGAATCAACAAATTAGTTGAATAAAGTAACATCTGAATTCCCCCCAAATAACCGAAACTGTTTCTAATAAAAAAGATGGAAATTTAGATTGGTTATTGTTCAATAACATAACCATCTTTACTTATATTTGACGAAGCAACTTTTATTTGAAGATACAATATTTAATTGCTTTTTTCCTATTGTTTGGATACGTCAAATCTTACGGGCAGTATCCCGTATGGGGAGGACTGGTTTCCATTGATATGGATACCCAAACCATTAAATACCGTACCGCCTTAAGCGACACAATCCTAGTTTCTTTATCCCTTAGTTATACAAAGAATAAATATCATGTAGAGAGATCAATTGATAAACAAGGAAGGGTAGTAATAGATGAATTTAAGGGAAAAGATTTCATTCAAAGAACTTATAACGATCAAGACACACAAAATTTGAATCAATTTTTCGCCTCTCCTGAAATAATATCTACCCTAATTTCAGAAACACCTCAAAAGCTGGCCTTGGAAAACCCATCAAGTTTTGTCCCCTTTCGATTTGAAATTACAACCAAATACAACAAGAAAGAAATCCCCAAGTATATCGTCCAGATAAGATATAAACATACCAACAGTAAGGGAGAAGAATTATTCGAAAACTATCAAGTTACTTTTAACGAAAAATTTAGACCCACAGTCGGGCAAGTTTTCAGGGATTTCAGTGGATAAATACTCATGACTTTCTGTGAAATTCCTCAGGATCAAGAGAACCAACTAAAAATAGACTGCAAGTTTTAATAAATCTTTGTGAAACAAATTCAAAAAATAAAACCAATAAACTCATTTCTTATCAGCAGGAAAAACTAAGGGATAGAAATAAAAAAGATGCAGTCGCTAAGTAAGAATCAACATTACTAAGAAACTCGGCTATTCTTCATCAAATTGAAAGTTCTCATCATCCAATTGATCTAAAGACGGGGTTGATTTAGACTCGGAACCTTTTGATTGTTTACCAGATGGAGACCTGTCAGGAGCATCTGATTCAGTTTGATTAGGCCCAGAAATGACATCCTTCCCTTTGTTATCAATAATAAAACGAGTGGTTTCTTTTAGAGCATCTTCAAATTCTTTGAAATCCTCTTTGTATAGATAAATTTTGTGTTTTCGGTAATAAGCTCTATCATCATTATCATAATGCTTTTTACTTTCTGTGATGGTTAAATAATAATCACCAGCACGTGTTTCTTTTACATCAAAAAAATAAGTACGGCGACCGGCTCGAAATACACGGGAAAAAACATCTTGACTGTCATACTTAGGCTTTCTATTTTCCATATTGGTTTGTTAATTTATTGAAAATTCAACTTGTTTCGAAATAATTAAATTGAGTAAAATTAACTATTATAGATTTATATTGATATTTTATAGCTGTTTTGCTTTTTATATAGCCCATGATAATAGCCCTCTGATGATAGTAATTGTGAATGATTTCCACTCTCTATAACCCTGCCTAATTGAAGCACGATAATCTGATCAGCTCCTTCTAATGCTGATACCCGATGGGAAACAATTACCGTTGTCCTGTTGACCCGAAACTTCTTTAGATTTTTCATTATGGCTTCCTCTGTGCTAGAATCTACAGCAGATAGACAATCATCAAGTAATAGTATCTTCGGGTTCTTGACCAAGGCCCTAGCTATTGATATTCGTTGAACTTGCCCACCAGAAAGATTGACACCACGTTCTCCCAATAGCGTGTTATAACCATCTGCAAATTCTTGGATGTTGTCATGGACCATAGCATTTTGAGCCGCCCACACAATCTTTTCATTAGAAGCATCCTTATCTCCAAATCGAATGTTGTTCCGAATTGTATCAGAAAACAAAAAACTTTGTTGGGGTACATATCCTATAAGACCCCTCAAATTCTCAAGAGTCATATCCTTTATAGGCTGATCTCCTATGGCGATGGTTCCAGTATCAGGGTCATAAAAACGGCATATCAAATTGAGTATCGAAGTTTTTCCCGAACCAATTTTACCTAAAATTCCAAGTGTCTGTCCATGATCAATACTAAAACTGATTTCATCTAAGGCTTTTACTCGGGTTTCTGGATAGATAATGCTTACATTATCAAAAGTTATTTGGTATCGGTCAATTTTAGGCGCTATGACACCATCTTTGATTTCGGGGTCTTCCTTTAGAAAATCATTGATCCTTTCCTGAGAAGCTTCCGCTTGTTGGACTATAGATGTAATCCAACCCACCAGCGCCACAGGCCAAGTCAACATATTGACATAGATGATGAATTCAGCTAAAATTCCAATATCAATAGATCCCTCAATGTATTTTTTCCCGCCGATGAAAATAACGATGAGATTACTAAACCCTATAAGAAGAATCATCAAAGGAAAAAACCAAGCTTGAATTTTTGCTAAGTCCAAACTTTTTTGGTAGTTCTGCTCAGTTAGAGTATTAAATCTTTTGGACAATCTGGATTGAATACTGTAAGATTTGATCACACTAATGCCATTAAATGCTTCCTGGGTAAAAGCTGATAGTTTGGAGAGCATCCCTTGAACCTCAGCTGATCGAATATTTATGCGACGGCTCAATTTGTAAATTATAATTGATAAGACTGGAAAAGGAAGGATAGTATAAGCACTCAATACCGGAGCAATCGAAAACATATAGATGATAATCACTGCAAACAGAGTTATAGTGTTTATAGAATACATCAATGCCGGTCCAAAGTACATTCTTACTTTGCTTACATCTTCACTTATTCTATTCATCAAATCACCAGTTTTATTGTTTTTGAAAAACCTCTGGGTGAGTTTTGTATAGTGATTGAAAATTTCATTTTTTAAATCGAACTCTATACCACGAGATACATTGATAATGGTTTGTCTCATAAGAAAAGTAAAGAACCCAGAAATTAATGCCACACCAACGATCACCAATATATTGACAAGTAATGTCTTCTCTATGCCTTCCGATATATTCGATGAATGAGTAAGATGTTGTTCCACCTTGGCTAAAGAGTCTCCAATTAATCGAGGAACCTGAAGAGAAAAAATTCGAGCTGCAACCGTGAATACAACTCCTATAATCAACATTTTTCTGTTCTTGTAGAAATATTTATTGAGATACTTAAGAGCTTTCACCACCAATTAAAGTCGCTAGCAAAATAATAGGATTGATTCTATACCGATGATCAATTTTGATATTTTATATTTGCCCCTCATCTTCGTTCTCAATTATATAAGTCAATGATCACTCGTAGGCATGTTCGGATTCGAGTTGTCCAGACATATTATTCGACTTTGATTAATTCTATTCAACAAGACCACGCAGTAGAATTGTTGACAAATGTTCTTCACCAAGCATATCAACTTCTGTATATTGAGATTTCACTTTTGATGAAAATTTTGAAAATTATTGATTTCAAAACAGAGAAAATATCTCAATCCAAGACACCATCTAACCCTCTTTTAAACCAATATTCAGCCCTAGGTAAAAATCCATTTTTAAGATTTATTAGTCAACATAGTCAATTGAATCAAATTATTATTTCAAATAATATTCGCTTTTGGAATCAACATAACAAAACCATTGAAAATCTAATTGACAAATTACTCAATAGCCAACCATTTAATGATTATATAACCTTCCAAAACCCTAGTGAAGATCAACACAGAAAATTATTGATCTATTTATTTACTGATATTATTGCTGGTTCCGAAAATCTTCAAGAAATCTACCAAGATTATTCAATGTCATTTACAGATGATTTGCCTCTGGTAAACACTTATTTACTCAAATCAATCAAAAGAATAAAACTTGATGATTCCTCCAGCTTGATTATCTCCATACCATCAGATCAGACTAGAGATATTCGATTCGCAAAAGCTTTGTTAAAAAAAACTTTTGTACATAGAGAACAAATAGTTAAACATTATAATGAATCAGTAAAAAATTGGGCTATTGATCGATTGGCAACTTTGGATACAGCAATTTTGAATGTCTCGATAGCCGAATTACTCTATTTTCCTGAAATTCCGAAAAAGGTCACCATAAACGAATATGTAGATATTGCCAAAGATTACTCCACAGAAAAAAGTGGAATGTTTATTAATGGTATACTAGACAGTTTAATGAAAAAATACCTAAACTAAAAGACCATAAAAATTTATGGAAATCTTACCGGAATGATTGTATGAAAGTCAAAATCTCCATAGTGTTTGTGGTTGAGATATGGTGAAGTTTAAATAACTTTGTCGCTCCATCACAAAATAAAATTTAAAAGTTGATAACTTTGCAAAAAAATCTACATCATGATAAAAATTTTCGCACTGATGTTTGGAGGAGTGTTCCTAGCAATGGCATGCAAAGAACTTCCTTCAAATAAAATCAAAGACAAAAACTTAATTGCCCAATCTACTATTGTGGAAAGCCAGCAAGCCATCAATAATCAGCTTATTGCTTTGCAAGAGCCGACATTGAAATTTGATAAATTGGTTCACGATTTTGGCACAATCGAGGAAGGTGAAACAGTTGAAACTGTATTCTATATTACTAATATCGGTGAAACCGATTTGAAAATTTTAAATGCAGAAGGAAGCTGTGGTTGCACCGTCCCTGAATTTCCGACCAATCCAATAGCACCTGGTAAGAAAGATTCCATCATTGTTAAATTTGATTCTTCCGGATTTAGTGGTAACCAACAAAAAACTGTTACCCTCCATACCAATACCGCTAATGGAGAAGAAAGAGTACGTATTAGAGCCACAATTCAAGAATAGAAGACAAAAAATTCACCTTAAATAAGTTTAAATAAAATATGGAGGGTATATCAAATCAGTTACCTTTTTTTCTTCTGCTTTTTGTTGTTTTTTTTCTATTTATTATTCTACCGCAACAGCGGAGAGCCAAAAGGGAACGTACTTTCCAACAAAATCTTAAGAAAGGAGATAAGGTCATCACTAAAAGTGGACTTCACGGTAGATTATTGGAAGTGGTTGAAAAAGACACCACAGTCATTTTAGAAACTATGGCGGGAAAATTAAAAATTGAACGGTCAGCCATTTCTACTGAATTAAGTACAAAATTAAATGCTCCAGCAATCAAGAGATAGTTGTATTGATTTTGATTGTAGATAAAACATACCATAGGGTTATATAAATTCTTCTTTCGACCTGTATTGTTTGCTCTTGATCCAGAGCAGTCTCATCGTTTTGTCCTTGGCATCTTGAGGATTACCATATCTAAGGGCATCCTTAGATGGTTAGTCAAAAAGTGCTACCAGGTCAGGACTGATGAATTAAAAAAAGATCTATTTGATAAAAAGTTTTTCAATCCAATAGGCTTGGCTGCAGGTTTTGATAAGGATGCTTTGGCAATAGAATCGCTATCTTCCTTTGGATTTGGGTTTATTGAAATTGGCACAGTTACTCCTAAAGCACAAGATGGCAATCCAAAAAAAAGATTGTTTAGGCTTTCTAGAGATTATGGGTTAATTAATCGAATGGGCTTTAATAACGAAGGATCTCAAACTATTGCCCGACGTTTGAAAAAACTAAAAAGACCCGATGGGCTTATTATTGGTGTCAATATTGGAAAAAACAAGGATACCCCCATTAAGGAGTCTATAAATGATTACCTAAAATGCCTCAAGACTTTTTCTCCACTTGCTGATTTTATTACTATAAATGTCAGCTCACCAAACACACCAGAACTACAATCCCTGCAAGAAAAAGAACTTTTGAAAAATCTTATAAACAAACTTATCACTGAAAATAATAAATCAAAATCTCCCGTTCCAATATTATTGAAAATATCACCAGATTTGAGTTTTCAACAAGTTGATGACATAGTTGAGATTGTTGAAAAAACCAAACTAGCGGGAATTGTTGCTGTAAACACTACTCTAAAAAGAGATGAAATTAAATCTCCCTACAAAGACCAGAAAGGTGGGCTTAGTGGAAGACCTTTATTTCAAAGGAGTTTGGAGATAATTTCATACATCAAAGCCAAACAAACTAAACCATTTTGTATCATCGGGGTTGGAGGAATCCAATCACCCCAGGATGCACTAAAAATATTTGAAGCTGGAGCAGATTTAATCCAAATTTATACCGGACTTGTCTATCAAGGGCCCAGACTAATCAAGAGAATCAATCAGTACTTGTTAAGATCTATTCAAAGTAATTAAACTGATCACCAGATTTTAGATTCTGGAGGCTAATCAAATAAAGTCGAATTAAATGTTCAATATCATCAAGATGAGCCATTTCTACGGTTGTATGCATATAGCGTAGTGGTAAAGATATCAGAGCCGAAGCCACTCCACCATTGCTGTAAGCAAATGCATCGGTATCAGTTCCCGTGTACCGATGAGAAGCCATCCTCTGAAATGGTATATCATTATCTGCTGCTGTTTTTATAATGGTATCGCGCAGCTTATGATGAATAGAAGGAGCATAAGAGATCACTGGTCCTTGACCAATTTGTATATCACCATTAGATTTTTTGTCTATCATCGGGGTTGAGGTATCGTGACAAACATCTGTAATAATTGCAGCATGTGGCTTTATGGTTTGAGTGATCATTTCTGCTCCCCGAAGACCGACTTCTTCTTGAACTGAATTGGTGATGTAAAGGCTGTAAGGAAGATCGATTTTTTCTTCATGAAGTAATCTAGCTACTTGTGCAATCATAAATCCACCTACTCGGTTATCAATCGCTCGACAGACCACTTTTTTGTTGTTGATGATGCGGAAGGTGTCCGGATAAGTGATGACACAACCAACGTGGATGCCCATATCATCTACTTCATTACTGTCTTTGGCTCCAACATCAATAAAAATATTGCTTAGTTTGGGAGGTTCTTCTTTGGTTTCTGATTTTCTTGTATGTATAGCTGGCCAGCCAAATACTCCAGGTACAATACCGCCTGGAGTGTGAATATTTACCCATTTAGATGGCGCAATTTGATGGTCACTACCTCCGTTTCTAATGACATAAATCAGACCGTCTTTGGTAATGTAGTTTACATACCAAGAAATTTCGTCTGAATGAGCTTCTATGACTACACGATAATCTTGACCGGGATTGATTATCCCAACTGCTGTTCCATAAGTATCTGTTAAAAAATCATCTACATAAGGCTTAAGATAGTTCATCCATAGTTTCTGTCCAGAGACTTCATACCCAGTCGGTGCAGCATTATTTAAATACTGCTCAAAAAAATCCATCCCGTTTTTATCAATATAGTTCATACTTCACTCAAAATAAATATGCGGACAAAATTAAAGATTTTCTGCTCGTAACATTTTTGGAAAGTTTAAGTTTAATTTTGTGGGCATGAGTATCAAAGTTGTCTTAACGTGTTTTCTTATCCTCGCATCAGGGGTTGTTTTACTGGCTCAAGAGGAAAATGAAGATTTTCCTGGTGAAATACTGGATACCCTGGAACAATGGAATGATGAATTTGGTATAGAATTAGGTGCCGTTACCGTTTTCCAACCTCTCGAATTTGAAACTAATGAACAACTGAGGGAATACCTCATCTTGAGAAATAGAACCCTCAAAGTTTATCCTTATGCTAAAATGGCCGGAGAGCGACTCGAAACTCTGAGCAAACGTTTAGAACAAATAGAAAAAAAATCTGCACGAAAAAGATATACCAAGCGTGCAGAAAAATTTATCTATAAAGAACTTGAAGAAGAAATCAAAAATTTATCTAGAAGCCAAGGAAGAATCTTAATCAGACTAGTATACCGACAAACCGGATCTACTGCCTATGACCTGGTCAAAGAATTACGTAACGGATTCAGAGCTTTCGTCTATCAGACCACTGCATCACTATTTAAGCTGACCCTCAAGAGTGAATTCGATCCATTGAACAATGAAGAAGATTATATGATTGAATATATTCTTCAAAGGGCTGATTCAGATGGCATCATTGAATTGCAAAGCACTCCTTTGGAATACAACCTTGATATGTTATATTCCAAATGGAACGAGTCTGATTCTACAATTTAAAAGCGGGATTCCGTTAGTTTCGAGATATTTGTTTTAAAACCTCCAAAACATAGTCTATTTCTTTTATCGTGTTGAATTTGGAAAAAGAAAAACGAAGCGAAGGATGGTAGTACTTTGATTTATTATTGATTTGCTTTAATACGTGAGACCCAGTTCCGGCACCAGATTGACAAGCACTTCCGTGAGAACAAGCAATACCATTTAAATCTAATTTAAAGCTTAACAGTTGTGCCTTTCCTTCATCCATTGGTAGGGTTACATTACAAATGTTCGGAAGACTGTTTTTACTATTTCTACAAATGCCATTGATTTGAGGTTTCTCAAAAATATCAACCAAACCCTCAAAAAAGTGGTTTTTTAGTTTTGAAATATATTGATGATTATCATCTAGGTGATCATGACATAATTTCAGTGCAGATGACATTCCCAATATGTTGTGTACTGGTTCTGTGCCTGCTCTTATTCCCCGCTCTTGGGATCCACCCAGGATAAATGATTTCAATCCCGAATTTTTTTTAAGGTACATAAATCCCACTCCTTTAGGACCATGAAATTTATGTGCTGAAGCCGTAAGAAAGGTGATCTGGCTTAGTTTAACATCTATGGCTAGCTTTCCTACTGATTGAACTGCATCGCTATGAAATAAAGCACCATAGTGTAGGCATAGTGCACCGACTTTATCAATGTCTAAGATATTGCCAATTTCATTGTTGACATGCATCAAGCTGACGAGTGTTTTTTTTTTCGATGTTGATAGTAGGGATTCAAGAGAGTCTAGATCAATAGACCCATCATTCAACAAGTTGACAAAATCAATCTGTATCTGTGGATTATCTTTGGGCAAACTGTGTAGCACCGCATGGTGTTCAATTTTTGAAGTGATGATTCTCTCAGCTCTCAGATCTTTTAGCGCGCTATAGAAAATTGCATTTATACCTTCGGTACCCCCGGAATTAAAAATGATTTCCTGTGGAGCAGCATTTACTAAACTTGCAATTTCTTTTCTGGCAGTTTCAATAGCGGAACGTGCTTTTCGCCCCCAGGCGTGTGTTGATGAGGGATTACCGTAATACTGACTAAGGGAATTAGTAACGGTTTTGATTACTTCAGGATATAAGGGAGTAGTGGCTGCATTATCAAAATAAACGTCCATACAAATTTTATGTTTCGAATTCTCTTAACGTATTTATTATGATTTCTATTGCATCATGGAGTTGTTTTTTGGTAATTACAAGTGGAGGAGCAAATCGAATGATATTTCCATGAGTTGGCTTGGCAAGTAATCCATTATCTTTTAGTTTTATACATATATCCCATGCCAGTGAAACGCGTTTTTCTGAATCAATAACCATAGCATTGAGTAATCCTTTGCCTCGAACTTTCCTTACGATTTTTGAAGTCGAGATATATTCTTGAATTGATTGCCGAAAAATCTTTCCCAATTTTCTAGCATTAACCATTAGATGCTCTTCTTTGAGTACTTTAAGTGCTTCAACAGCGATCCTACAAGCTAGGGGATTGCCTCCATATGTACTTCCGTGCTGACCTGGTTCGAGGACATCCATAATTTTTGAGTCACTTAGCACGGCAGAAACAGGATATAGACCTCCACTGAGAGCCTTGCCTAAAATGAGAATATCTGGTCTTGTATAGAAACGCCCGTTCTTATTACAATGGTCATTACAATGACATTCTCCACATGTAGATAATAATCCACCCGTTCTGCCCATACCGGATTGAATTTCATCGGCAATGAATAGGACATTATATTTCTTGCATAAAGCATTAGCTCTTGAACAATAATCATCATCTGGCACACGAACTCCTGCTTCTCCTTGAATTGGTTCAACCAAAAAGCCTGCAATATCCTCATTGGATTTTAAAATCCTTTCAAGAGCTGGCAGATCATTATATGGAGTAGTTATAAATCCTGGGGTAAAAGGCCCAAAATTATCTTTTGACTCATTGTCGGATGAGAATGAAACTACTGTTGTTGTTCGACCATGGAAATTTTGATCGCAAACGATAATTTGTGAACGATTGTTTCGAATTCCTTTTTTGACTACACCCCATTTTCTAGTTAGTTTGATTGCTGTTTCTACGGCCTCAACGCCTGAGTTCATAGGCAGAATTTTTTGGTAACCAAAATAATCGGTGATGTATTTTGCGTACTTACCTAGTTCTGTATTATAAAATGCTCTAGAGGTAAGAGTGAGTTTTTTTGACTGTTCGTTCATTACTTTAAGCAACCGTGGATGACAATGCCCTTGGTTTACAGCAGAATATGAAGAGAGAAAATCAAAATATTGCTTTCCTTCAGCGTCCCAAACAAAGACTCCCTTTCCTTCATCAATAGCAACGGGAATCGGACTATAGTTATTGGCGAGAAACTCTTTTTCGAGTTCAATAAAATCTGAGGATTTATGTTTTTTTTGAATAGATTTTATAGTGGTGTAGTCCATCAACAAGTGGAAATGAATTTTTACAAATTTAAAAAATCAAACTCCTTAGTGCAAGAGGGTTATAACATATGAAATTTATATTTTTAGTATGTCTATTTCGAAGACTTCTTTGAAGAGACCACCCATCAAACCGGCACCTTCTGAAGTAGTTTTGACATTGGCTAGGATGCCACTGTCTTTAATAATTTTTCTAAATTTATCCATAAATGTATTTTTTTCAATAAATGTGATTAGGTAAACCACACTGAAAAAATACAAAAAATCAGCTGAGTCTTCATAGACCCACCTGATTTCTATTTACACAGTTTTTGGGGCACTCCCGAAATTACTTGCATAACCTTGTTCTTTTATTAACTCATCTTTTGGTATAGGATGTTCAACATTCGATATAATATCCCTTTACTCTTTGTCGGTTTTTTCAATATGGCCATTTTACTCTGAGGTAATGTCATTTTCATTCCAGTCTAATTCAATAACCCTCTCCTGTATAGCAGAGTCATATGCTTCTGTTTTCAACTGTAAACACTGTGTTTCAAATCTTTTTTTGAAATTGTCCCTTTTTGTCTTAATTGACTCATTTAATCCACTTTTATACTTCATTGAGAATTTCCAGTATTAATTCTAAAGCAGTTGACATAGCCATGGATTGAGTCCAATATCGTTTTTGATTTGGACGAATAATAAAAATCTCGTTATCAGTTTTATAATTTAATTTTTTTCTAAAATAAATGCCGGTTGCTTCTTTTTTCCACAATTCTCTGTCGAATTTCGATAATAAAGATTCTATCTTCTCACTAGATAATAAAATTTCTTCTTTTCCATCTTCAAAAAAAACTTTAATCATCATTAAGGGCGAATAATGATTTATTTTATAAATGGTAGAACAAACACATAAATTTTGATCTCCTAAGAACTCATTCAAATATCTAATAACTCTTTGGGCATATTTTCGCACTGCATCTTCACTGACTGGAGAGCAAGCATTTTTATATTTACCGGCCATTAATGGAATGGTAAATTTTATAAAATCATCTATAATTATATGTTCATCAGTTGATAATTCAAAACACTTAGATATATAATGATCTACCTCTTGTTCTAATTGTTTGATTTTTTTTGTATTTACATTAAAAAATTCATCTTCTTTAACAATTATCTTATCATAGATATCGGCAAGGTGATATAAGTCTTTTTTAGATAAAGAAAATGGCAATTGATAATATTCATTGAGTTGTATCCTTATTCTTTCTATCCCTACAGACGCTGAAGATAATAAAAGATAATAGCGAGCAAGATTTGAGTTTATAAAACAAGTCAATCCTTTAAGTAATTTTGGGCAAGAATGACTAAGACCTATAACACTACTATTAAAGGAACAATCTCTATCTTCATATGAGGCGCAAACTTTCCAGTTGGAAAGCCCTTTTTTAATTAAAACATGAGGTGCGGAATAAGTTTTTTTTGCTCCTAAACGTCGAAAACTATTAATTTCCCCCAAGCCATTGACATTCTTTCTTTTAGAATGAATGTTGCCTTCTATAGGTTCTATTTTTTTTGGCTCAAAGTCTCTATATATACTCCCTGAACGCCGCTTTTTAAGACCAGTTTTTAAATCAGAAAATGAACTAGAAGGAGAAACATAAGGACGTATATTCTCCGGTTTAATATATCTGTTTGGAATTTCATTATCCTTTTTAGGTTTTTTAGTCGAACTAGTCAAAAATCGCAATCCAGTGCCTTTATTGATTTGCTCATTCACTATAAATTGACCTAGATTATTCATTGCATTTAGTCTTTTTATTAAATATACATCCATAGTTTGCCCCCACATAGCAATTTTCCAGATATTATTTTTAAAAATTCCTTTTTTGAACTCTTCTCGAGGAATATATTTGACATCTATAGTATCAATGCTGATACCTTCTATAACATTCGTCTTTATGTAAGTTTTGGGGACATAATAAATAATACTATTTGACTCTTTTTTGGGTGGATTTTTTCTGTAAAAAAGTACACTAATTGGTACAGTTGTTGAAGTAAATAATTGATTGTTATAGTCTTTTTTGCGTGATTGCCGCAAAACAGAAAAATTATATATTTTTTCTACATAGCATTCATTAAAAAGCCATTTTCTAAAATTTTGATATGTTTTACTCTTGTTTGTGAGAACTTTGGTATTAAAAATTAAAGCCATTTCTCCATTTTCTGAATTTCCTAAAAAAGTAGTCGCTTTATGAAGAAATGGAATGACCATTTCCTTAGCAAAACCATATTTATCGTTATAATCCCGAATAGATGCTGATAGATTTTTAGTGCCAAAAGGCGGATTCCCCACCACTAAATCAAAATCTATTTTTTCTATTTCAGTATTTTCCTTTATAGAGTCAGTACAAAACAAATTATACCCTTGCTCGGTTAATTCCCTATCCGATGGGTTGTTGATTAAATTGGGTAAATGATATTTTTTGTGTTGCCAAATTGTTTTAGGATCTAAATTATCTACCAAAGCAAGATAAAGACTAAATGCAGCCACCTTAATCGACTGAGAGTCCTTCTCTATACCAAATATGTTTTCCGTTAGTAATTTTTTTAGCTGATTAAAATCAGTAATTTTTTTCCCATTTATATACTCGTGACGCTTGACTAAACGTTTAAAAGTGTCTACTAAAAAAATTCCTGAACCACAAGCCGGATCTAATACTTTAACATTGATTTTATATTCTTTTTCTTTTTTCTCAATGATTGGTAATTTCTCATCCAATATAAGTTCCACCAAAGAAGGTGGCGTATAAAATACACCTGTATTTTTTTTAAGAATGGAATCTCTTTCCCCCAAGAAGTTTTCATAAATTTCACTCAATAACTCTATTTGAATGATGCTAAAATCAAAAATTCGAATATCTTCAAGAAGTCCATCCAAAGAATAATCTTTGCCTCCGATAAAACAATTTCTGATTGCATTTAAATGTTCTTTCTTTATAGATAAATGCTCATTTTTCTTTAGGGTAAAAACATTGCCATTGAAGTGCTCCTCCAACTTCTTAAAAAGAGCGTATGTTTTATCAACATCATTTAAAATGTCAAAATAACTCTTAGCACCTTTGTTTATGTTTGAGTAAAATGTTTCATCCATAGCCCCTCTATCTTCTAAATACAAAATAAAAAGAGACCGCATTACTATTTTGTGGATAAGAGAGAAATCATCTAATCCTTTCTTTTTAAGTTGATTAGCGACATGAATAAGACTTTCTACAAGATATTTGTTTACTTTTTTTTCAAGGCTTATTTTTTTTCTGATTTCATTGGCCTCTTCCAATGTCCATATAATACCAGTATCTATCGAATGAGCAGAAAAAAAATTTTTAAGTTGTTCAAGTTTCTTTTTATCAGAAAATGTACAAGACTCTATTTCCAATGTTTTCAATTTTTCGAATCGAAACAAAAGAGGTCTCTTTGCACAATTGTAAATACGAATTTCAGTTTCTGAATAGACGTAAAGAAAAATGACTTTTTTGAAATTCCAAATTTTTCTCTGAGCAACTCTAATCTCTGATAAAACTTCAGAATCGAACTTTTGAACTTTCTTTAAAAATATAGCGGGATAACTGTGATTCTTTTTCTCTTTACTGAAATAAATTTCATCAACATGGAAATCTTTAACTTGATTGATTACCTCTAATTGACTTTCATCTACTTCATTAGGCTTTGAATACAGAGACAATGCATTTTCTATGCCTAAATATTCTTTTATATCAACCATCACATAGTGTACGATAAAAGTAATTAAACACTACGGATTTTTATCTTTGTTTGCCATCCAACTAGTCATTAAATTCCACTTTAGGAAATTTCTTTACCAATTCCAGTGTCTTGGTTGATAGATGAATGACCGAGAGTTGCACATCCAGAATATATCTTGGATTATTTACTTCCATTGAATTGTTGGGGGCATTTTTAATGTTTGAAAAAATCACTCATCAAATCAGCACTTTCAGAAATGGTTTTGACATCAGCTAAGATGCCACTGTCTTTACTAATTTTTCTAAATTCATCCCTAAGTGTATTTTTTTTCAATAAATGTGATTCTGGCACCCAAACTTAAAAAACACAAAAAATCAGGTGAGTCTTATATAGACCCACCTGATTTCTATTTACACATTTTTGGGACACTCCCTTCAAACTGATGTTTAAACCCACGACATTTAGCTCGACTTGGGTATTAACACCCGAAGATTTAGCTAATGCAGGTTTCTGTCTGAAATTGGATGAAAATTAAAATGTGTCACCATAATTGATTTTAGATAAACACTATTTTTTATCTATAATTAATTCCATTTAAACACTATAAATCTAGCCTTATGCTTAGTTTTATTAGAATTTTAATACCTACCATAGAATAGGTTTACACAGTGTCGTATTAGCAGGTTCCAGTTAGCAACTCAATACCTAGAAACAAAGGAACTTCATTGTATTTGTGCTTAAAACAATATACTACAAATTTTAATTTGTTGCCTTTTAATCTGGACAAGGAATAGAAAGTATAATTACGTTAATGACTTGAACAGTAACGCAATTAATAATATATTATACGATAAATGTGTTTTTAATTACGACTTTTAAATTTAATAATACGATATTACATATATTTGCAAACTATTACATACATGTATACGGAGCTAATCAAAATAATAGAAGGTGGTCTTAGAAGCGATACCAAAAAAGTTATTGCTTATTCTAAACATCTGGCAAAAAAGTTGAGAGAGGAAGGATCATACAAACTAGCGGACAAAATAGAGAAAACAATAAATGGTTTCACAGGCATTCCAGTTTTTAAAGACCAACTATTTGATGCGCCTGTAGATAATGAAACTAGATTGAACATAGCAGACGTAATCCTACCTAAAGATTTAAAATTGGACATTTCAATTTCGAAGAATATTGAAGGTCCGATAAATAATTTTATTTCTTTAGTAAATTCTAAGAACAAAATACGGAGCAAGGGGATTGAAATTAATCTATCCTTATTATTATACGGTCCTCCAGGTTGTGGAAAAACAACACTTGCAAAGCATATAGCTAAAGAGCTAGAAATTCCAATAGTTATTGCACGGTTTGATTCATTGATATCTTCTTTTTTAGGTAATACTGCCAAGAATATCAGAAAATTGTTTGATTATGCAAGAAATAAACCTTGTATTCTTTTTTTAGATGAGTTTGATGCTATCGCTAAGGCAAGAAATGATAATCATGAAACTGGAGAACTTAAAAGAGTCATTAACAGCTTGCTTCAAAACATTGATAATTTCTTAGAAACTGGCATTTTGATTGCAGCGACCAATCACGAGCAACTACTTGATAATGCAATATGGAGAAGGTTTGAAAAAATCATTAAGGTTAACAAACCTGACTTAAATGAAATAAAAGTTCTAATGCGATACTATTTTAATAAAGTAAATGCACAAGTAGACACTGAGGGTAAGAAATTTGAAACTTTGTTGTCTTATTTTACAGATCTATCGCATTCCGAAATAATCAAGATTGTTAATAGTGCATTCTACAATACAATTATTCAAAGTAAAGAATTCGATTATGACGAAATATTCTCAGAATTCTTTAGATATAAGAACAACAATAGATACACACTTGAAGAATTAATATGCTTTTTAAGTAGGAGTCATATCTCTCAAATACAAATATCTAATTACTTAGATATATCTATTAGACAAGTACGTAATGCATTAGATGTAGAATAAAATGGCCAAGAAAAATTTACCCATAAAGCTCTTTCAAAAAAGAAAAATTGACGAACGCAGAACTGAAGGTGGTGGAGATTCAAAACCACCTAAGTGGATTTTAAAGGACAAAGAATTGGAAGAAAGAGCACAATTTCTTCTGGAGTCCTTTGACGAAATAACAGAAAAATTTGCTTCAAGATCGTCTCATAGAGATTTTATCCCTACTACAATAAAAGTAGATATTAGTGAAAATGCGATAGCAAAATCCCATAGAAGAGATATTCGGCGGCTGTTTTATGGGAAAAATTCAAAGAACAACGTCATTGGATTCATTGATTCAAATACACTACTAGTCAAATTAGATAGTTTAGATGAAAGTGTTCAAGTCCAAGCCAATATTAGAAATTTTAATAGATATGCAAAATCAGTTTCTGCTGTAGAATCAATTCAGATTTTTAAACCATTTATAGTTAGATTAAATAGCAAAGATGTTTTAAAGGTTTCTCTCATTGACTTCCTGAATTCTGAACTAAACAACTCTGTAAAAATATCTTTTAAGAAATTTTGTCACGAGCTAAATCTTAATGTAAAGGAGATATTTTATTCCTCCGAACTAATTGTATTTAAAATAAAAGAAATATCTAAGTCAACATTGGATAAGCTCAGTGATTTTGAAGCTTTAGAATCAGTTACTTATATGCCTAAATATCAAATTGGACTTGATATATTAGAATCAAATTTTAAACTTAAAGCCAAAAAACCGAATCCACAAAGTGAGTATCTATCCTATAGTTGGTATCCTATAGTTGGTATCCTATAGTTGGTGTGTTAGATTCAGGAATTGCTAAAAACACTTACTTAGAAGATTGGTTAACAGCTAAAAGTTTTTCATCTTATCCAGACGAACGAATTGACCGTACTCACGGAACTTATGTATCAAGTATCATTCTTTATGGTGATGATTTGGAGAGTGAGGGGAGAACTGGTAATTCAGGCGTTAAATTATTCGATGCTACTGTCTTTCCTGATAATGAGATAGAAACCATTTATGAAGATGAATTAATTGAGAATATCAGAGAAGCAATCAAATCAAACGACAACATAGAGATATGGAATCTTTCACTTGGAACTGGTATTGAAGCCGGCCTAAAAGAATTTTCTGATTTTGCAATTGAATTGGATAACATTCAAAAATTGTATAAGGTAATAATATGTAAATCTGCAGGCAATTGTCAAAATTTTAAGAGTGGCAGAACTAAAGGACGTATAACAAAATCTGCAGATTCTTTAAGGTCGTTAGTAGTTGGATCTGTTGCACACAAAAAAAATGAGTGCGATATATCAGAACCTCTTCATCCTTCTCCATTTTCACGAATTGGACCTGGTCCGGCCGGTGTTATTAAGCCTGAACTTGTTACTATTGGTGGAAATGCTGGAATTAATAGCGGTAGAACAATTATAAATGGAGTTCAAGCAATTTCACCGGATGGTAAAATAACTAAAACTATTGGCACTAGTTTTTCAACACCAAGAGTAACGGCTCTTCTTTCAGAATTAAACTTTAGAATGGCTCTAATCACTTTGTTGTGGAATAGAGATCGCTTGGAATAAGCAATAGCTATATTGACCTCACTTTTCATGAGAATTATGTTGACTTACCCCCTTTTTCCCTTTACGACCATGAATGATCAAAGGTGTTTTAAAGGTTCGATGTAACATCGCCCGATTCGACAATGAACACTCTTTACTCCCAAAATTTTGAAAGAAGGAACATGCTCCGGTGTCCCTGATGTTATTGGCAGCATTGATATCCGCATTCATAGAAAATCCACAACTTAAACATTTGAATTTCGATTGAGAGAGTCGATTCTTTTTGTCAATAGTTCCACATCGACTACATTTTTGAGAGGTATAATGAGGAGGAATTTTAATCACCCACATCTTTTGACCTAGATAAATGTCAAATATGCCCCATGCCGTTTTTAAAATCACTCTGTTCAAACCCGATTTTTGTTTGACGTTTTTGCCCGGATTTTCCATCGTTCCTTTAGCTGATCTGGTCATATTCTTGATTTTCAAATCTTCCAAAACCGCTAGTGAAGAACTACTGGATATCTTTTTGCTGGTCTTTCTTAAGCAATCATTTCTTTTATTTCTTATTTTACGTTGTTTTTTGGCTATCAGGATATTCGTTTTGTAGGCTTTATTACTGCCATGTCGTTTTTTCGCTCTCCTTCTTTGAAGAACTTTCTTTCTCCTTTCTTCCTTTTTGGTATCCGCTAAATAATGAATAATACCATTACTATCGGCTACTTGACCTGTATTCCTGTCAATTCCTACGATATCATTGATATCGATTGTACCTATTTGTCTTTCAACAGCATCTACTTCGCATTGAATATAGAGAAACCACTTATTCTCTTTGTATTTATTCTTCCTTTTCCTTCTAGATGTATTACTTCTATCGGTGATTTCTTTGACGATACGTCCCTGTAAAAACCGGGGGTTGCTATACCGACTGATCTGTTTTTTATAGCCTCTTATCTGAATAAAGACACCTCTTTTTAGCATCAAATAACCATTGCCATTTTCTGCTTCCTTTATTTCGTTTTGGTATAAAGTTATCGGGAAACTCTGCTTTCGTCTTTTTGATTTGAATTTCGGCTTACCTCTTTCCCCCTTTACAAATTCCTTATAAGCCACAGATAAATCCCTTAAAATCAATTTAACCTTAGCTGGTGAATAACCAGACAACCAAGTCGCAATATTCTTTTTATGTTGGGTATACCATTTCCCCAATTCTTCATAAGAG